>JAZNIX010000026.1:0-50077 GCA_045577715.1 Faecousia sp. | reverse complement strand
GCATAGAAAATGCCCCTTAAGGGGCGGCCCGTGAATGAAATGCGGTCGGCAAACCATTCGGAGCCCCTTTAGGGGCAATAGTCTGTAAAATGCCCTTCTAGGGCTTAATCAAGCCTCCGGCTTAGCCGGAGGTTTTGACTGTGTATTAACCCTCGAAGTCAGCCTCAGTTGCGGATTCTGCAGAGGTTGCTTCTTCGCTAATTTCAGCGGATTCCTCACAGCAGCAGTCGCAGTCGCAATCATAATCACAATCGCAATCACAGCAACAGTTGCGGCCTAAGAAATTTTTGCACCAAGCGACAATCCGGTCGCCGTAGGTAGCGGCCAAGTACACAACACCTGCGATGGCGGCCAAGGCCAACACGATTTTTGCAACGACACGTAAAACTTTCATAATGATTGCCTCCATTCTTTTTATGATACTAAATTCAGTATAACCAACATTTTCAGAAAAAGCAACATGAATTCTGTAAAATTTTAGGATGATACATATCCGTACATACCCCGGACACTGACCTCACCGGAATTGACAGTTTCCGTATGCCCGTCGGGGAAGATAACCGTAAGTGCCCCCTGGGAATCCACATCGAGGGCGCGGCCGTGGCGAACTTCATCCCCCCGGTACAGAGAAATATCTTTGCCAATGGTGATACAGTCCCGGCGGTACTGGGTAAGCATTTCCTCTTTGTCGCTGAGCAATTCCCGGGTCATTTTTTCCAGAGACTGAAGGATGCTGGCGGCGACCAGACTGCGGTCAACCGGGGCAGGGGAATACATGGAAAGGGACCCTGCGAATTCTTGCAGCTCCGGAGAAAAATCTTCCAGCCTCTGACAGCAGTTAATACCTATGCCAATGACGGCGTTATCCAACGCGGCAGTTTTGGGGGTGAGGGAAATTTCCGTTAAAATCCCGGCCAGCTTTCTGCTTTCATATACCAAATCATTGGTCCATTTAATGCCCGGGCGAAAGCCCGCCGCATGTTCCACCGCATCACATAAGGATACGGCCGCGGCGCAGGTGAAATGCATCAAATCCTGCGCACTGCCCTGGGGACGAAGAATCACACTCATATAGATTCCCATACCGGCAGGGGAAAAGAAACTGCGGCCTCGGCGGCCTCGGCCTCCGGTCTGACAGTCGGCAATCAGCACTGTGCCATGGGGTGCGCCGGAGGATGCCATGGATTTTGCCAAATCATTGGTAGATTCCACACAGTCAAAGACATGGATGTGTGCCTTCCATGGGAAATCTGGGGGAAGATAAGACAGTATTTGGGATTTCATAATCAATCAATGTCGGGAATGACTTCCTCAGGAGGGTTGTCCAGAATTTCCGGATGTGCCAATATCCGCTTATAATGCTTAAAGAAGGCTGCGTAATAGTACCCATCACAAATTCGCTCGTCCAGAGTGAATTTGCAATCCACATATTTTCTTTGCACCACACTGCCATCCTCTTGAATTTGAATGGTTTTCCGTTTACAGCCAAAGGCACCAAAAACGGGCAGATTGCCAAAATCGTATAAATGGTGGAAAATGGGAGGGATGCCTAAGCTGCCCATAGAGGTGAAGAACAGACTTCCGTGGAAAGGGCTTAGCTCCAGCAAAAACTTGGGAAGCTGTCCAAAATAATCCAACGCCTTCAGCAGCCATACGAAGAATTTCAGCACCACGCTGGGAATGAGGTTTAAGGTCATAATCAGACTGTCCAGGCTGGAATCCAACTCTTGTGTGGCCTTTACTTCCTCCACAGCGGCATTGAGCTTGCGATAGACATCCGTAGCGGTGTCATAGGGGGTTAAGTGTACTTTGATAGAGGTATCGGGGGATTCTACCGTCATTTCCTTTTTGACGACCATACAGTACTGAATGTCATTTCCTCTGGAGTAGATTTTCTGACCGGAAACGAAACGGTTGATTTGGGGGAATTTTGCAACGCCCCGAACATAGGCTGCCAGCAGAACGTGGGTGATACCAAAATCGGTGAAGCCCTCCCGGCGTTTTTGCCGTATGTAGCGTTCAATATGGGTGATTTCAAAGGATTCTTCAAACAAGTTGGAACAGGTATTGCGTTCCACTTGGAAATAAGAGGTGATTTGAGCCATAGGTGCCAAGGTGCGAATTTTTCTTCCGTCAGGCCGGTCACCCCAAGTGGGATGATATTCTCCCCGCGGGTGAACACGGATGGCCAGTGTCAGAAAGATTCCGCCCAAAAACAGCAGATAATCTGCAAGCAGGGTGTAAAAAACGGCAGATGGTAATTTGCCGGCAGTCAGCAATACCGTATGCTCGTAGCCCACTGCAGCCAAGGGCGCTGCAAATAAAAACAGCAGCAACCAGGGATAACGGACTCTACCGGCAGTAATTGCAGTATACGCCAGACATAAGAAGAACAGGCAGGTATAAAACAAGCCTAAAACGAAGGGATTATTACCTAAAAACAAATGAGGCCGCAGGGCATAATAAGCAGATAGTAGCCAGACGGGAATGGCGGTCTTATATAAATACTCCTTGCCGCCTAAAAGGAGGATCAGCACGAAAAGCAAGGTGGCTGCAACCGGCAGAACGATTTGACTCCACAATTCCAGTGAATCCCCTGACCCTTTCAAACAGGCGATTACAATGCGGGTCACTGCCGAGCCGACCAGGCAAAGTGCTGTCAGCCATGTCAGCGCATTTTTACGGCTGACATAGAAAGATGTTCTCTTTTCCATACACAGATATTATAGCAGAATTTTGCAGAATTCGCAATAGGATTCCCGGGAAAAACCGATGAAATTGCAGATATTCCCTGAAAAAGGTAGAAAAAACAGGCGGCTGGTCAAACAGCCGCCCGGAAAAGGGCTCTTATTTTTTCTGCTTGGAAGTGAATAAGCGAACGGCGGTTGACCCCAGTAAAATGGCAACGGCCATAAGTCCTGCAATGGCAACGGTATGCAGACCGGTTTGGGCAAACATGTCCATTTGCCCCTCGATGGCGTAATTGACTGTGAAATAAACGCCAGAGCCGGGAATTAACGGGAAAATGGAAACCACCAAGTAAGAAATCGCCGGATATTTCCGAATTCGCGCCATAATTTCTGAGTAAATAGCGGCAAATAAGGTGCCGAAGAAGGTGGCTAAGAGGTCATTCCCGGAAAATTGCAAGGTCAATGCGTACGCCAGCCATGTAAATACGCCCCCTGCGGCGCAAAGCAGTCCTCCGGGCCCGTGGATGTTAAACAGGAGAGAAAACCCGAAGCAGCCGATGAAACTGGTAAGAGCCTGCAGCCAGCAGCTGTATGCAATGGCTGGCATCTCCGGTATGTCACCCCACAGGGTTTGGGACAAAGGCTTGGCAACGGTTGCGCCTAAAGCAATGGCCAATGCTATCAGCATAACCTGAGCAATGCGGTTAATGCCGGAGTTGGTATCCCCGTGAATGATGTCCCGAAGGGCGTTGGTAAACAGCAATCCGGGCACCAAAAGCATGAGCGCACCAATAATGACAGCATCGGCATTGTCTGCAATGCCCAAAGCGCCCATGCCATACGCCGGCAGAGCCATAAGAAATGCGGAAATTAAAATTCTGAAGAATTGGTTTGCCCCCCGCTGTTCCATCTGACGGTCAATCAGACAGATGAAAATTCCACAAATACCGGCACAGACGGCATCCACAAAAGAACCGCCAAAGAGGAAGCAAAAGCCAAAGGGCCCAAGAAAGCTTCCCAGCATATAAGCAAGTAGAGGATATGTGCGCAATCCGGAGATTTCCTCTGCCAACCATTGCTGCGCAATTTCCGGCGCAGGACGCTGGGCGCACAGCTTGCGGCTTAGATTGGTGAAACGTTCCACGGCATCAAAATTGTTACCGTGTATTCCGATTCGGCGCATTCGGGTCAGGGGTCTGCCGGCAATGGGTTCAATGCTGACGTGCAGGCAGTTGGGAATGGCAAAAACCTCTGCTTCAATGTCATAAGCATTCAGAACCCGGATAATGCTCTCTTCTACCCGGAATGTTTCTGCACCGGCAATGGCCAGTTGATAGCCCAATTCTGTTGTTAGGTCCAGTAATTTGGAATACTCCATGGGTTTCCCTCCGCTGTTATTTCAATCAACAGTATACCACATAGCCATGAAATTACAAGAAAAACTTCCCGCCGTGTTAGCGGCGGGAAGAAACAGTATTATTTTCTAACAAACAGAACACCCAGCGTGCCGGGGCCGCAATGGCAGGAAACGGTACAGCCGGCTTGGGTTTCATATACGGTCTGGAAATGACCGTGTGTTTCTATGGCGGATTTTACAGCGGCCAGACATTCGTCACTGACGGGAGTATAGGTTAAAAACAGCTCATCTCTCACCAAATCCTCTCTGTCAGCCAACCGGTCCTGCACATAGCTTGCAAGGCATTTTGCATAATTGCCCCGGTATTTTTTTACTACGCTCATTTTTCCGTTGCGAACCTCGATGCAGGGCTTGAGATTCAACAGGTTGGCACCCAGGGCGGCGGCAGAGGAACAGCGACCGCCCTTGACCATGTACTTTAGCTGGTCCAGCAGGAAGCTGGCTTCTACCCGGGGGGTGTAGGCGTTGAGCTTTTCCACAATGACATCCAAATCGTCACATTCCTTGGCCAAACGGCAGGCCTCCAATACCACAAGTCCTTGGCCGGTGGAAAGATTTTGAGAGTCGATGACCCGGACATTGGGGAAATCTTCTGCCGCAATGCAGGCGTTTTGATAGCTGGAGGAGAAGCCGGAGCCGATATTGATATGGATAACGCCGTCGTACTGCCCGGCGAATTTAGAAAACAAATCCTGATAATCGCCTACGCTGTATGCTGCTGTGGAGCAAAGGTCACCGCCGCCGGCAACGTGGGCAAAAATATCAGCGGGGAAGATGGTTTCGCCGTCTTTGAACTGCTCATCGCCCTTGACAATGGTCAGACGGGCCAGGTCGATATTGTGCTGAGCAAGCTGCTCCGGGGACAGGTCACAGGTGCTGTCGGAAAGAATCTTAATATTCATAGAAAACTCCTTTATTTCTTTTTAATTGGAATGCAGAAGGGTTTTTTTCTGCATCATGAAGCAATTGGGGTCCATATTTTTGGATTTCATATATTCCGCGCCCCAGTTGCGCATGGCCATTAAAATAGGCATAAGGCTTTGACCAAGCTCTGTAAGGGAATACTCTACCTTTGGGGGGACGATGGGAAAGACCTCCCGGTGCACTAAGGACTGAGATTCCAATTCCCGAAGCTGCTGGGTCAGCATTTTCGGAGTAACGCCTTTGAGCAGTTTGTGCAATTCACTAAACCGCAGGGTATGTTCAGAAAGATGCCACAAGATTAAGGCCTTGTATTTACCGCCAATCATTTCCAATGTGGCTTCTACAGGACATCCGTTCAGATATTTCATTGCCACCTCCATAGTATCAAAAAGATAGTAATGCACAAAAATGTGCATACTTGCCTTAATTAAATTATGTGCTAGAATGGTATCATACAGACTCGATTGTGTCAAGGATTTTTATAGATAGGCTTGTGGAAAGAACTGGGGAGGGACAAAGATTGAAACAAACATTTACGGTAACCGGCATGACCTGCGCTGTCTGCAGCGCCAGGGTGGAAAAGGTCTGTAAAGCCGTTACCGGTGTTACCGATGCCGTTGTGGATTTGCAGGCAAAAACTGTGACCGTAACGGGAAATGCCGCGCTGGATGCGCTGAAAAAAGCCATCGCAGATGCGGGCTATGAGGTTATTGATTGAGGGTACAAAAAGTACGAAATATTGGACAGATAAAGCGGTAGAATATTATCAGAAATTCCGAAAGGGTGATGATAATGTATTCTATGCGCCATGTCTGCGGCCACATTCAGGTGTATGACAGTCAGGGGAATTTCCTGTTTTCTGCGGACAGCGAACGGGAAGCCAGAGAGGAATTGGAGCAAAATGCGGAATTTGCGGCTTGATATTTGTTATGACGGAACGCGCTACCGGGGCTGGCAGCGGCTTGTGGGGGTTGAAAATACCGTACAAGGGAAACTGGAAACGGCGCTGTCCCGGATATTGGGTGAGCCGGTGGAGGTTTCCGGTAGCGGACGAACGGATGCCGGGGTCCATGCCCGTGGACAGGTGGCGAATTTCCATTGCGAGAATGGTATGCCCTGTGAGGAAATTCTTAGTCAGCTTCGGTGTTATTTACCGGAGGATATTGGCATATATTCCTGCAGAGAGGTATCCCCGCGGTTTCACGCTCGACTGAACGCAAAGCAGAAAACCTATTGCTATCGGATATGGAATAGTGAAAGTCCCTGTGTCTTTGACCGGCGGTTTGTCGGTGTTATGCCCCAGAACTTAGATGTAGGGCTGATGCAGATAGCCGGAGAAAAGCTGCTGGGAGAGCATGATTTTTCTGCGTTCTGCGGCAATAAGAAAATGAAAAAATCCACAGTCCGCCGAATAGATGCAGTCTGTATCCAGCGGAAGGGCCAGGAAATTTCCATCAGCATTACCGGAAACGGATTTTTGCACCATATGATGCGAATCCTTGTAGGTACGCTGGTGGAGGTGGGCATGGGGACACGAAGCCCGGAATCCGTGGAAATGCTCTTTGGAGCGAACCGGGAGGAGGCCGGCCCTTTGGTCAGCGCCCAGGGGCTGTGCTTAATGGAGGTAGTATATTGAATATTCAAATTTTCGGAAAGAACAAATGCTTTGACACGAAAAAAGCAGAACGGTATTTTAAGGAACGCAGAATCAAATATCAGGCGGTAGATGTGATTCGGTTTGGCCTTTCCGGTAAGGAATTTGACAGCGTTCTCAGGGGCGTTGGGGGAATCGACAATCTGATTGATTGGGAGAAAAAACACCCGGATATTACCCTGATGAAGTATATGGAGGATAAAACCGCCAAAGAGGACAAGGTGTTTGACAATCCGGATTTGATGAAGACCCCCATTGTCCGAAACGGCAAGCAGGCCACAGTGGGGTATTGTCCGGAAATCTGGGATACATGGGAATAATACAAAAGCAGTTTCTCTGAAAAGGAGAGACTGCTTTTTGTATGGAAGTCGATTTTACCTTGAAATATGGAGGAAACAGTGCTATGATAAGGAGTAAGTATGACTGAAGTTCTGGAAGCTGTGAACCGATTTGTTTGGGGCGCTCCGGCGCTGGTCTTAATTTTAGGCGTGGGGCTGTATTTAAGCATTCGGGCCAAATGCCCCCAGCTTCGCTTTTTTCCCCGGGCATGCGCGGATTTTTTCAGAAAGCTCAGGGGAAAGGATTCCACCGCAGAAACCGTATCTCCTTTCCAAGCTCTTTGTACTGCCTTGGCGGCAACTGTGGGCACGGGAAATCTGGCCGGTGTGGCCGGTGCGATTGCCATCGGCGGTCCGGGGGCGGTTTTTTGGATGTGGATTTGTGCCCTTGTGGGTATGGCTACCAAGTTCGCGGAGGCTACCTTGGCTGTGCGTTACCGGGTCAAGGTAAACGGCGAATATGTGGGCGGCCCCATGTATATGATTCAAAAAGGCATGAAAAAGCCCTGGCACTTTCTGGCGGCGCTATACAGCTTTTTCGGTGTTGTGGCGGCCTTTGGGGTGGGGAATGCCACCCAAGTCAATGCGGTGATTACCGGCATCAATGAAGCCGTTATTGCCTTTGGCGGCAGAGAAACCCGGGCAGGGAATCTCTTAATGGGAATCCTTCTGGCAGGGCTGATTGTGGCGGTGCTGTCCGGTGGTATGCGCCGGATTGGGAAAATGGCAGAAGGCTTAGTGCCCTTTGCCTCGGTTTTGTACTTGCTGTTGGGCACAGGGGTGCTGATAGCCAGAGCAAACGCCATCGGACCGGCCTTTGCTTCCATTGTTCAGGGGGCATTTTCTCCCCGGGCAGTTACCGGCGGTGCAGTGGGCTCTGTGTGGATTGCTCTAAGAATCGGTGTTTCTCGAGGGGTGTTTACCAATGAAGCCGGTATGGGGACGGCATCCATTGCCCATGCGGCGGCATCAGTTCGCCATCCGGTGGAGCAGGGACTCATGGGAATCATGGAGGTGTTTTTAGACACCGTTGTAATTTGCACTATGACAGCCCTGGTGATTTTGGTCAGCGGAGTACCCATCCCCTATGGCGAGGATGTGGGAGTGGCACTGACCACCTGGGCCTTTGCCTCGGTTTACGGGGATTGGGTCTCGGTGCTGATTGCAGCAGCGCTATGCTGTTTTGCCATTGCCACGGTGCTGGGTTGGGGGCTCTACGGTGCCCGCTGCGCCCAATATTTATTCGGACCGGGCGTTTGGAAGCGATTTGTTTGGCTGCAGGCGGTAACGGTAGTGGTGTCTGCGCTGATGAAAACCGGAACGGTCTGGCTTCTTTCGGAAACCGTCAACGGTCTGATGGCAATTCCGAATTTGCTTGTTTTGGCTGTTCTGACACCGGAACTGGTGCGCTTGGTCAGGGAATATAAAAATACAAGGGCTGAAAAAACAGCCTGTGGGGGTACTTATGAAAGTTTCGATCAATGCAAACCGCTGCGAGCCGTCGCCTATGCGGAAATTCCATCCGCTGGCAGTAAAGGCGGAAAAAGAGGGGAAACGCATTTACCATTTGAACATCGGTCAGCCGGACCTGGCGACACCGGAGGCATATTACGAAGCCATTCATCAGTTTAACAGCAAGACTCTGGCTTACGCGGAATCTCCCGGTATGCCGTTGCTGATTGATGCCATTCGGAACTATTACCGCAAGCTGGATGTATCCTTAGAGCCCAATGATGTGCTGATTACCACCGGCGGCAGTGAGGCGTTGTTGCTGACCTGCTTGAGCATTTTGGACCCTTATACCGAGGTTATTGTACCGGAGCCCTATTATCCCAATTATACAACCTTTGTCCATGCCGCCGGCGGCCGGATTCGGGCACTGCCTACCAGCCCGGAGGAGGGCTATCGCTATGCCGACCGGAAACGCATTGAAAGTCTGATTACCAAAAATACCCGGGCCATTCTCATTACGAATCCGGGAAACCCCACCGGTGTCGTGCTGACCCAGCAGGAAATGCGGATGATTGCGGATATTGCAAAAAAGCATGATTTGTTTTTGATTTGTGACGAGGTTTACCGGGAATTCTGCTACGATGATGCCTTTGGCGTGCCTACCATGGCCCGGTTTGACGACATTGACGACAATCTGGTCATTATCGATTCGGTATCCAAGCGGTTTTCTGCCTGTGGCGCTCGGGTGGGCTGTGTGGTCACCAAGAATAAAGAGCTGCAGCAGGCGTTGCTGAAATTCTGTCAATCCCGGCTCTCCGTTGCCACCATTGACCAGATTGGCGCAGCTTCCTTGTACAGCGTGGATCATGACTTTTTCAAGAAGTCTAAGGAAATTTACCGTTGCCGCAGAGATACGGTGGTGGCAAAGCTGCGCCAAATTCCTGGCGTGATGGTAGAAGAACCTATGGGCGCTTTTTACGTTATGGCCAGCCTGCCGGTGGATGATGCGGACCGTTTCCAACGCTGGCTGTTGGAATCCTTTGAGGATAAGGGAGATACGGTGATGTTTGCCCCCGGCGCGCCCTTCTATGAAACACCCGGCAAGGGCGTGAACGAGGTTAGAATTGCCTATGTTCGAGAGCAGAGGGAGTTGGAGCGAGCCATGGACATCTTAGCTACCGGTATTGCTGCGTATCAAAAGCAGATTATGGGGTTATGATTTTATAGCCGTTTTGGAAGAGAAAGAATCGTTTTCCCGGTTTTTCTTGACAATCCGCGGTTGGTAATGGTAAAATAATACATATTGCGATGAACGGAAAGAGTAGCGCAGAAAAGCTCACCAGAGAGTGCGGGCCATTGGCTGAAAGCCCGGACGGAGCGGAAGCGGGAAAGTGCGTCCGGGAGCAGTCAAGTGGATATTAAGTAATAAATGAGAGTGGAACCGCGAGTTTTTTGATGACCCGCCTCTTATGTCTACGGGCATAAGAGGCGGTTTTTGCTGAATATTATGCATGGAGGATTTTGTTATGTATTTGTATAATTCCCTGTCCCATATGAAAGAACTGTTTACTCCCAACAATCCCGATTTGGTAAAAATGTATACCTGCGGCCCTACGGTGTACCACTATGCCCATATTGGCAATCTGCGTACCTACATTATGGAGGACGTGCTGGAAAAGGCACTGCGGTATCTGGGGTACAATGTCAAGCGGGTCATGAATATTACGGATGTGGGACATCTGGCATCCGATGCAGACACCGGTGAAGATAAGATGCTCAAGGGGGCAAAGCGGGAGAATAAAACCGTGATGGAAATTGCCCAATACTATACCGATGCGTTTTTTGCTGACTGTGAAAAGCTAAATATTAAGCGCCCCGATGTGGTAGAACCGGCCACCAACTGTATTGACAGCTATATTAAAATGGTACAGAAATTGCTGGATACCGGTAAGGCTTATCTTGTGGGGGGCAATGTATATTTTGATACCTCTACGCTGGATAAATACTATGTTTTCGGCGACCACGATGAGGAAGATTTGGCTGTGGGCGTTCGGGAAGGCGTGGAAGAGGATACCAACAAGAAAAACAAGAATGACTTTGTGCTGTGGTTTACCAAGTCCAAATTTGAGGACCAAGCCTTGAAATGGGATTCTCCCTGGGGTGTGGGTTACCCCGGCTGGCATATTGAGTGCTCCTGCATTTCTATGAAGCATCTGGGGGAGAATTTGGACATCCACGCCGGCGGCATTGACAATGCGTTTCCCCACCATACCAATGAAATTGCCCAGTCTGAAAGCTATTTGGGGCATAAATGGTGCAATTATTGGTTCCATGTGCAACATCTGAACACTGCTGGCGATTCTGGTAAATCCGAAAAGATGAGCAAGTCCAAGGGCGAGTTTTTGACGGTTTCCCTGCTGGAGAGCAAGGGCTATGACCCCATGGCCTACCGGCTGTTCTGCCTGCAGAGCCATTACCGCCGGAATCTGGTGTTTAGCTGGGAAAATTTGGACAATGCTGTGGTTGCCTATGAAAAGCTGATTGCAAAAATTGCAACCCTGAAGCAGGATGGCGAGGTAGACGCAGCGGCCTTTAACGCGCTGAAAGACCGGTTTGTGGGGGCACTGAACGGAGATTTGAATACCTCTCTGGCGGTGACTGCCGTCTATGACGCGCTGAAAGCTAAGTGTAACGATGCCACCAAGCTGGCGGCGCTGGCAGATTTTGACCGGGTGCTGTCCCTAAATTTGCTGTCCGCCGCTGAAAAGCTGCAAAAGAAGCAGGCTCAGGAAGCTGCTGCTTCTGCTGACCCGGAAATCGATGCTCTGGTTGCCGCCCGTACAGAGGCAAAGAAGGCCAAAAACTGGGCCGAGGCGGACCGGATTCGGGACGAACTGAAGGCCCGGGGAATTGAAATCATTGACACGCCCCAGGGCGCAAAATGGAGAAAGCTATGAAACTGCTGATTCTGGATGGAAACTCCGTTATTAACCGTGCATTTTTTGGAGTGAAGCCCCTAACCACCCGGGAGGGTTTGTATACCCATGCCATTTACGGCTTTTTGAATATTTTAGAACGGATGGAAAAGGAAGAACAGCCGGAGGCGGTGTGTGTAGCCTTTGACCTTCACGGTCCTACCTTCCGCCATGTGAAATATGAGGGCTATAAGGCCAATCGCCACGGTATGCCGGAGGAGCTGGCACAGCAAATGCCGTTGATGAAGGATGTGCTCCGGGCGATGAATATTCCCATCTATGAATGTCAGGGATGGGAGGCAGACGATGTCATCGGTACGGTGGGCAGAATCTGCTCCAACAATGGCTGGGAATGTGTGATTGTCACCGGCGACCGGGACAGCCTGCAGCTCATTGATGAAAACGTCCATGTAAAGCTGGTGATTTCCAAGCCCGGCCAGACATCAGCGACTCTTTATACCCAAGAGAAATTCTTGGAGGAGTATGGCTTTGAACCGAAAAAAATGGTGGATCTGAAGGCTTTGATGGGGGATTCCTCTGATAACATTCCCGGTGTGGCCGGGGTTGGCCCAAAGACAGCCACAGAACTGCTCATGAAATTCGGCTCTTTGGACGGGGTATATGCCAATTTGGAAGACCCGTCCATCAAGCCCAAGCTCCGGGAGAAATTGGAAAAGGATAAGGAGAATGCCTACCTTTCCTATGATTTGGCCACCATTCGCCCGGAAGCGCCCATCGATTTTGAACCGAAGGATGCCATTATTCAGCCCTATCATCGTGTCGAGCTGTATCAGCTTTTTCAAAAACTGGAATTTGTCCGGCTGATTGATAAATACGGCTTGCGGGATGCGGCGGTACAGCAGCCAAAGACAAAAGCTTCGGTGACATCCTTGCCCAGGTTGGATACCATGCCCTCCTTGGAAGACGGCGGCGCGGTTTACCTTGCAGGCGATGGCTCTGTGGGCATTGCTTCTTCTCAGGGAGTCTATACAATGACACCTATGGAGGCACAGATGGGACTATCCTTCGCAGGCGTTCCTCTTGTGTATCACGACAGTAAAACCACCATGCATGGATTGGATGAATTGGGCATCCCTGCCGGGGAGACGGTGTTTGATACTGCCTTGGCGGCCTATGATTTGAATCCCTCTCAATCGGAATATCCGGTGTCTAAGCTGGCAACGACCTTTTTGGGCACTTGTGTGGACGATGGGGATGCCGCCGCCTGCGCAGAAGCCATCTGGCAGCTGCGGCCTGTGCTGGCGGAAGAACTTCAAAAGCAGGGAATGGCGGAGCTGTACCGGGAAATTGAGCTTCCCCTCTGCGGTGTGCTTTATGATATGGAGCGCCAGGGCATCGCCATTGACAATCAGCAACTGGCCCAGTTCGGACAGATGCTGACAGAAAGAATCGGGGACTGTGAGGAATTGATTTTTTCCTATTCCCAGGAGACATTCAATATCAATTCTACCAAGCAATTGGGAGAATTGCTCTTTGAAAAGCTGGGTCTGCCCCCGGTAAAAAAGACAAAAACCGGCTATTCCACCAATGCCGACGTGCTGGAGAAGCTGAAAAACAGGCATCCCATCATTCCGGCTATTATGGATTATCGGATGCTGACCAAGCTGAAATCCACCTACGCCGACGGCCTGCTGAAGGTTATTTGTGATGACGGCCGGATTCGTACCACCTTCCAAAATTTGGTCACAGCCACAGGCCGGCTGTCCTCCACAGAACCCAATCTTCAGAATATTCCCGTTCGTACGGATTTGGGTGCGGAAATTCGGAAGATGTTCGTGCCGAAGCCGGGGTATGTCCTTGTGGATGCGGATTACAGCCAGATTGAGCTGCGGGTGCTGGCTCATATTGCGGACGATAAAAAGATGCAGCAGGCCTTTGTTGAGGGACAGGATATTCATACGGTCACCGCATCCCAGGTATTTGGCGTTCAGCCGGAGCAGGTGACTGCCCTCCAACGCCGCCATGCAAAGGCAGTTAATTTCGGCATCGTTTACGGCATTTCAGAGTTTTCCCTGTCGGAGGATATAGGGGTATCCCGATACGAGGCTAAGGATTATATTGACAGCTACCTTGCCAACTATCCCGGGGTGAAAAAATATATGCATGATGTGGTGGAAACTGCCCGGAAACAGGGCTACACCAGCACCCTATACGGCAGAAAGCGCTATATTCCCGAGCTGACAAGCAGTAATTTTAACATCCGAAGCGGCGCAGAGCGAATCGCGCTGAATACCCCCATTCAGGGGACAGCGGCAGATTTCATCAAGCTGGCTATGATTCGGGTACACCGCGCATTGCAGGCGCAATATCCCCAGGCTAAGTTGATTTTACAGGTTCATGATGAATTGATTGTGGAATGCCCGGAGGATTTGGCACAGCCTGTTTCGGAGCTGGTCAGCCGGGAGATGGAGGCAGTTGCCAGCCTCAGCGTTCCTTTAACAGCAGAGGCAAAGTTCGGAAAGAGCTGGTATGAAGCAAAATGATTTCGATGAAGAAAATGGATGAAAGTCATGTTTCCCAAATTGCGGCCTTGGAAAAGCTTTGTTTTTCCCAGCCCTGGAGCGAAAAAAGCATCGCCTCGGAGCTGGAAAATCCCTTGTCGGTGTGGCTGGTGGCGGAAATCAATGACAGTTTAGTTGGGTATATCGGTTCGCAGTCGGTGTTGGGAGAATCGGATGTGATGAATGTTGCGGTTTCTCCCGATTATCGCCGGCTGGGAATCGGGGAGGCTTTGGTATTGGCACTGGTGGAGGAGCTGAAACGCTTGGGAAATCACTGCCTGTCTTTAGAGGTGCGCCCATCCAACGAACCCGCCCGGGCACTGTATGAAAAACTGGGCTTTGCAGAGGTGGGGCGCAGACCGAATTATTACCGCAATCCCAAAGAGGATGCCCTCGTTTTGAGAAAGGAGTGGCAAATTTGAACATTCTGGCTGTGGAATCCTCCTGCGATGAAACGGCAGTGGCCATTGTCCGAAACGGCAGACAAGTGCTGACGGACTGTATTGCCTCTCAGGTGGCCCTTCATCGGGAGTATGGCGGCGTGGTACCGGAAATTGCATCCCGGAAGCATATTGAGGCCATTTATACCTTGGCAGACCAAGCGCTCATGGAAGCGAGACTGACCCGGGAAGAAATTGATGCCGTGGCGGTGACCTATGCACCGGGGCTCATTGGCGCTGTTTTAGTGGGGGTAAACTTTGCCAAGGCGGCGGCCTTGGCCATGAATAAGCCGCTGATTCCGGTGCATCACATCCGGGGGCATATTGCTGCCAATTATTTGGCGTATCCTGAATTGAAGCCGCCTTTTCTTTGTCTGGTGGTTTCCGGCGGTCATACCCTGATTGTGGATGTGCAGGATTACACAAAAATGGAAATTCTGGGGACAACCCTGGATGATGCCGCAGGAGAATGCTTTGATAAGGTAGGCCGGGTCTTAGGAATGCCTTATCCCGGCGGTGCGGCTCTTGACAAAGCGGCACAGCAGGGACAGGCCAATAAGTACGAACTGCCCCGGAGCAGACCCGGCGCCAATCCTTACGATATGAGCTTTTCAGGGCTGAAAACAGCCACGTTGAATTTGATTCACCATGCCCAGCAGGTCGGTGAGGAAATTGACATTCCCAGCTTATGCGCCGAATTTACACAGGCAGTGTCTGATACGCTGGTGCCCCGGGTGACCATGGCGCTGGAGCAGACCGGCTACAAAAAGATTGCGGTAGCCGGTGGAGTGGCGGCCAACTCCCGGATTCGTGCCGATATTTTGGCGGCGGCCCAGAGTCTTGGGGCGCAGGTCTATTTACCGCCGCTGAAGCTCTGCGGCGATAACGCGGCGATGATAGGTGCGCAGGCATATTATGAATATTTGGCAGGCAATGTAGCAGATATGCGGCTCAATGCCTATGCAACCAAGTCCATTTTGGGAGAAATTCTTTGACAGAAAAATGCAGACATCTTTGGAATGTCTGCATTTTTTTGAAAAATCCAAGTATTCATGCAAAAAATGAATAATCATAACCAAACATAAAATAAATATGACTAAAATACAGACAAAAAGTTAAGAAAATGGCATAATTTACCGGATTCGACCAATTTCGACGGAGGGTTTTCAAGAGACAGCCTGTGGAAAAACCTGTGGAGAATGTGAATAACTTTCTGTATATGCATGCTTTATATGTAATCAAATCAATATACAAAAAAATTATCCGGTAAATTTCCAACTTTTTCGGGGAAAATCACCGTCATTTTGCGGTTTGCAGGATTTCTTTCGCGGATGCGGTTTGCGACGATGGACAGCCTGAAAAAATTGTGGTATCCTGTGTAAAAAAGGGGGAAAGACATGCTTACGCTCATTTATCATATGAAAGATTTGAACTTCCGGCAGTTAATGGATGTGTATGAGGAGGGGAATCTGGAAAATGGGAGACAGATGTTCCCTTATGAGCCGGAGGGGCAATGGCCGCTTTTGGCAGAGCAATCCTTTTATCAGTATCTAAAGGAGTGCTTTTTCCCCACAAAAGGGGCAGCTTATGCTGTTTGGACGGCACAGGGGCGATATGTTAGCGCCCTGCGGCTGGAGCCTTACCGGGACGGATTGCTGATTGAGGCCTTGGAAACTGCGCCGGCAATGAGAGGGCAGGGATATGCCTCGGCACTTCTACTGGCGGTAAAAAATTGGGCGGGAGACCAAACGCTTTATTCCCATGTTTCTAAGAAGAATCTGCCCTCCCTACAAACCCATCTGTCCTGCGGTTTTCACCGAATCATGGAGCACGCGGTTTATGCCGATGGGTCGGTGCTGACCAATTGCTGTACCTTTTGCTCCCGGGAGTAACCTCTTATGGGGATAAAACCCCATTGCGATTGGCTAGAATATCTACTGCAGGGAAGAAAAAACCAAGGAAAAGTACCGGATGGATACATTTTACAGCATTTTTCCGGGAAAGACTTGCACCGGCTTGGTTTCGGTGGTATAATAAACAAAATTCGCATGGACAAATGCTGTGCAAGGAGTTTATATGGGAGAACCGCAATATCACCTGGAGGGAATCGTTCGCACCCGTTCTGAACAGATGGAGGATTTTGAAGGGCCGCTGGACGTGATTTTCCTGCTGTTGAGTAAAAATAAAATTGAAATACAGGATGTTTCCATCACAGCGATTCTGGAGCAGTATTTGGCGTATCTGGAGGAAATGAAACGGCTGGATATGGAAATTGCCAGCGAGTTTATTACCATGGCCTCTCACCTGATGCTGATTAAGACCAAAATGCTGCTTTCCGCGGCAGAGGCGGCAGAAGCAGAAAGTGAATTGGACCTTCTGCGTCAGTCCTTGGTGGAGCGCCAGCGGAAGGAAGCTATGGAGCAAATCCGCACCGCTATCTCATGGTTAGAGCCCAGAAACGAAATTGGCCGATGCCTGTTTACGAAAGAACCGGAGCCTCTGCGCCGGGAACAGGGCTATCGCTATCGCCATGAAACGGTGGATTTGTTGCTGGCGCTGGATGAAATTTCTGAGAGGAATCAGCGGCGATTGCCGCCCCCCACGGCCAATTTCCAGGGAATTGTAGGCAGAGAGCCTTATCCTGTGGCAAAGAAGGCCGGGGAAGTGCTGCGGCAGCTCATTCTTCGGGGTATGGAGCGGCTGAAGAATCTGTTCCGGGGAAATCGAAGCCGTTCGGAGATTGTGGCCACCTTTTTGGCGGTGTTGGAGCTGTGCAAAACCAGCTCGGTGAGCTTGGAAGACGATGTGTCCGGAGAAAATCCCAATATTAGACTGCTGGACGAAAAGAAAGGAACACAAGAGGTGAGCTTAGATGGAACAAACTGAATTACAGCGGGCCATCGAGGCCATTTTGTTCGCCGCAGGAGAGCGGATGGATGCCTCCCGCTTGGCAGCGGTGCTGGAAACCGATGAAAAAGAGATTATTCAGGCGGCGGATGCATTGGCAGACAGCTTTGCCTATGACCGGCGAGGAATTCGGATATTGAAGCTGGAAAAAGGATACCAAATGGTATCCTCGGGAGAAATGGCAGACTATGTTACCAAAGCCCTGGAAACCAGAAAGCCTCCCAAGCTGTCCTCTTCTCAATTGGAAACCTTGACCATCGTGGCCTATTACCAACCGGCCACCAAGGCGGTGGTTGAGCAGATTCGGGGTGTAGACAGCGCATACAGCGTGGCGGCTCTGCTGAATAAAAAGCTGATTGAAGAGGCAGGGCGGCTGAATGTGCCGGGACGGCCTATTCAGTACCGCACCACACCGGATTTTCTGCGTACCTTTGGCATCAGCTCTTTGGAGGAGCTACCCCCCATTGAGAAGGTCAATTTCGGAGAGCCCCTGGAGGGTGTTTCCGGCCAGATGACCATGGAGGAAGCCCTTCCCCAGACTCTGGAGGAAGGCTGATGGGCTGGCTCATTGCCCTGGTGGTGGTAGCGGGCTTGGCAATTTTGCCGTTGGGTGTAAGCGGTAGATATGATATGAACGGTCCGCGGCTGTGGCTTTTGCTGGGGCCGGCGCGAATCCGTCTCATTCCATCCCAAAAAGAGAGGAAAGAGAAAGGAAAGACCAAGTCCGTACAGGTCCAACCGCAGGCCAAGACCAAGGAAGAAAAACAGGGAGGAAGCCTGTCGGATTTCCTGCCCCTTATAGATGTGGTATTGAAATTCTTGGGAGAGTTTCGCCGAAAGCTGCGGGTAAATCGGCTGGAGATTGATATTGTAATGGCTGAGGATGACCCCTGCGATTTGGCAGAGCATTACGGTCAAGCCTGTGCCGCGTTGGCATCCTTAGAGCCACAGCTTGAACGGCTGTTTGTCATCAAAAAGAAGCGACTGCATATCGGATGCGATTTTACGGCAAGTAAAACACAGGTGTGGGGTCGTCTGGATTTGACCGTTACGTTAGGAAGACTGTTATCCCTGCTCATTCGGCATGGTTGCCAGGGAGTGGGAGAATTTATGAAACTGAAAAATCGAAGAAAAGGCGGTGCACTTAAATGAGTCAAAACACTTCCAATATGCTGGAAAATACCATTGCAAAAATCCGTGAGATGGTGGATGTAAATTCCGTCATCGGTAACCCCATTACCACGGCTGACGGCGTGACCATCATCCCTGTATCCAAGGTCAGTGTGGGCTTTGGCGGCGGCGGCTCCGATTACGTCTCCAGGAATTTAAACAAGCTGGATAACCATCCCTTTGGTGGCGGTGCCGGCGGCGGTGTGAAGGTAACTCCGGTGGCGTTTTTAATCATCAAGGAGGGCAATGTACGGATGCTTCCGGTGGCCACCCCTGCCAATACCACGGTGGACCGGCTAGTAGAGCAAATTCCCGACGCGCTGGATAAAATTTCTGCTTTTATTGATTCTCATACGAACAAAAAGGCTGAATAAGCTGCCGAAACCCGGTCAAACTAGACTTGGGTGAGGAAATGTATAAACGAATCTTTCGGACGGCGGCTGGGTTGCTGGCTGCCGTTCTGTTGTTATCACATCCTGTTGGGGCGGTGTCGGCCCAAAAAGCAATTTTAGTGGATGCCAATACCGGTAGGGTGCTTTATGAAAAAGACCCGGATAGCCGGAGCTTAATAGCCAGCACCACAAAAATTATGACAGCCTTGATTATTTGTGAGCAATGCAATGTGCTGGACAGGATGCAAATTCCCAAGGAAGCGGTGGGCATTGAAGGCTCTTCCATGTATTTGCGGGAGGGTGAGGTGCTGACACTGCAGGAATTGCTGTATGGGCTGATGCTTCAAAGCGGCAATGATGCGGCAGTGGCGCTGGCTATTTACTGCGGCGGTACGGTGTCGGATTTTGCCCAACTCATGAATGATAAGGCCCGGCAACTGGGAATGACTGGCACCCATTTTGAAAATCCCAACGGATTGGACAGCCCCGGACACTATTCCACAGCCCGGGATTTGGCAATTTTGGCCACCTATGCCATGAAAAATCCCATTTTTGCCCAGACGGTGTCTACCAAATCTGTCCGGGCAGGACAGCGCAGTTTGACCAACCACAATAAGCTTTTGTGGAGAGTGAACGGCGCAGACGGGGTGAAAACCGGCTTTACCAAGGCGGCAGGCCGGATTTTGGTATCCAGCGTGACCCGGGAGGGGCGCAGACTTATCTGCGTGACCATTAACGACGGAAACGACTGGGCAGACCATGCCACGCTGATGGAAGACGGTTTTTCCCACTATCAATTGCAGCAGATATTGTCAGAGGGGGACTGTGTGGGCACAGTGGAAATTGCGGCAGGAACGTCTGACCGGGTGCAATTACTGGCGGATGCCTCCTTTTCTTTTCCGTTAGCGAAAACGGAGCGGCCGCAGGTGATTCTGTCCGGTCCGGGGTTTTCCTATGCCCCTGTAGTGCAAGGACAGCGCGCCGGCACAGCCTATATTTGTATCGGTGACAGTTGTGTGGGAAAAGTACCGGTGGTTTACGGACAAACGGTGGAGCAGGAACAGCCTGCACCCAAAAAATATTTTTGGCAAAAATGGTTTGGAGGCGGACAATGAAGGAACGCATACAGAAAATACTGTCCGCCCGAGGGGTCGCATCCCGGCGGAAGGCAGAGGAATGGGTGACAGCCGGCCGAATTTTGCTCAACGGCAGGGTTGCCCAATTGGGAGACAGTGCCGACCCGGAGCTGGATGAGATACTTTTAGACGGAAAACCGCTTCCTGAAAAACAGGAATCGGTATATATCATGCTTCACAAGCCCAGGGGCTATGTAACCACCCTTTCGGATGAAAAGGGAAGACCCAATGTGACACAGTTGGTTTCTGACTGCGGCCAGCGGGTCTACCCGGTGGGCAGACTGGATATGGATTCCGAGGGGCTGCTGTTAATGACCAATGACGGAGCCTTTGCAAACCGGTGTATGCACCCGAAACATGAGATAAATAAAACCTATCAGGTGGCGGTGAAAGGCTTCACCGTGGAGACGCTAAAACGGCTGGAACAGCCGGTGGAGCTGGACGGCTACCGAATAAAAGCACCGCAGGTCTCGTTGCTGCGCCGGATGGGGGAAGACATGGCGGTTCTTCAGGTGGTCATTCATGAGGGGCGGAACCGTCAGGTACGCAGGATGTGTGCCATGGCCGGCATGGAAGTAGAGCGGCTGGTCCGGGTTGCAGAGGGAAGTTTAAAGCTGGGGAATCTCCCTCTGGGCAAATGGCGTTACTTAACAGAAAAAGAAGTGGCAGAGCTGGGATAGGCTCTGCCATTTTGCAATATTTCCTGCAAACGCTTGAAATTATCAGGGGAGTTTGGTATGATACTATCAGTATTTGGCAGAATTCTGCCAAAGGAGGGAAAGTATGCGCCAGGATATTATTGCCATTTTGCAGGAGCGGTTAGGAGAGTTTTCCAAGAGCCAAAAACGAATTGCGAACTATATTTTGGAATCCTATGACCGGGCGGCCTTTCTAACAGCCAATCGCCTGGGAAAGGCGGTGGGCGTTTCTGAATCCACTGTGGTTCGGTTTGCGGTGGAATTGGGCTTTGACGGATATCCCAGTATGCAAAAGGCCATGCAGGAAATGGTGGTAAACCGGTTGACCTCTGTTCAGCGGATTGAGGTTGCCCATGACCGTATCGGCAACCAGGATATTCTTTCTATGGTGCTGCAGGCGGATATGGAAAAATTGCGGCAAACCGGAGAAACGGTGGACCGGTCGGAATTCCAGTCGGCGGTGAATGCTGTTTTGAATGCCAAGAGTATCTATATTTTGGGCGTTCGCTCTGCATCTTCTCTTGCAAATTTCTTGGGGTATTATTTGAACTATATGTTCCGTAACGTTCATGTCGTCACCGCTTCCGGTGCCAGTGAAATGTTTGAGCAAATTGTGGGCGTGGGGCCGGAGGATGCCGTGGTGGCCTTTAGCTTCCCCAGGTATTCCGTCACTACGGCAAAGGGTGCCCAATACTGCCGATCCACCGGTGCAACGGTGGTGGGCATTACGGATAACCGTCAGTCTCCCTTGGGGCAAAACAGTGACTATGTACTGTTAGCTAAAAGCGATATGGTTTCCCTGGTGGATTCGCTGGTCGCCCCTTTAAGTGTCGTGAATGCCTTAATTGTTGCCTTGGCGGCAAAGCGGGAAAAGGCATTGGCAAAAACCTTTAATGATTTGGAGTATATTTGGGAAGAATACAATGTCTATGAAAAGCAGGGAAAACACCGTGAATTATGATGTGGTGGTGATTGGCGGCGGTCCGGCTGGGATGTTTAGTGCCATTATCGCGGCAGAACGGGGCAACCGGGTTTTGCTTCTTGAGAGAAATGAACGGCTGGGAAAGAAGCTGTTGATTACCGGCAAGGGCCGTTGCAATGTGACCAACGACTGTGATGCCGGGGAGGTTTTGCAGAACATTCCCAGAAACAGCCGGTTCCTTTACAGCGCATTGACAGCCTTTCCCCCAAAGTCGATGATGAATTTTTTGCAGCAGCGGGGCTGCCCGCTGAAAACGGAACGGGGCAACCGGGTATTTCCGGTGTCTGACAGGGCATCTTCCGTATTGGAGTGCCTGCAAAAGGAGCTGCGGCGACTGCATGTGACGGTTCAGACAGGCCGGGTCAAAAGAATCCTTACCCGAGATGGAAAGGTAACCGGCGTGGCATTGGAAAAGCAGACCGTTCCTGCTGCGCAGGTCATTTTGGCTACAGGCGGACTGAGTTATCCTACCACCGGTTCCACCGGCGACGGATTTTCCATCGCCCGGGAATTGGGGCACACCGTTACCCCTACGGAAGGCTCTTTGGTGCCTCTGGAAATCTTGGGGGAGGATTGCCCCCGGATGCAGGGGCTCAGTCTTCGGAATGTGGGTGTCAAGCTGTTGAACGAAAAGGGAAAGGTGCTGTTCAAGGATTTCGGAGAACTGCTGTTTACCCATTTTGGGGTATCCGGTCCTACGGTCCTCAGCGCAAGCGCCCATTTGAAGGGAGAGCATTGCCGTCTGGTTATTGATTTGAAGCCGGCGCTGGAGGAAGGAAAACTCAATGACAGGATTTTGCGGGATTTGGGCATGTATCAAAACCGCTCTATGGAAAACGCGCTGACGGATTTACTGCCAAGGTCCATGATTCCGGTGGTGCTGGAACGGCTGGGAATTGACTCCAATATGCAGGCAAACAGCTTAAAAAAGCAAAAAAGGGCAGAGCTTGTAGCACTTTTGAAGGGGTTTTCTTTGGAAATTACAGGAAAACGCCCGGTTATTGAAGCCATCATTACCTCCGGCGGCGTGAAGGTTTCTGAAATAGATCCGAAGACAATGGAATCAAAAATTGTAGAGGGATTATACTTTGCCGGAGAGGTGATTGATTGCGATGCCTATACCGGCGGATTCAATCTGCAGATTGCATGGTCTACCGCCTACGCCGCAGGTCTGGCGGTGAAAAAGACCCATTGACAAAACAGGGAAGCTGTACTAAAATAAACAAACAGTAATGCCTTTATGACAATTATTGGAGGGATACATTTATGTATGAGAAGTTAGTTTCCTATGCCGCCAAGCAGCTGGAGCTTGAACCGTCAGAGATTACTCCTGACAGCACCTTTGAAAGCTTGGGAATTGATTCTCTGGACATTGTAGAGATGATTATGGATCTGGAGAGCGAACTGGGAATCGAACTGGACCTGGAGGACCAGAAAATTTCTACATTCCGTGAACTGGCGGACTTTATTGACACCAGAATCAACTGATAGCAATCGAATAGCCTTGTTACTGCTGACCGGCTTGTAACAAGGTCGCACTAGTCGGGGAGATAGCGGTGCCCTGTTACCTGCAATCCGCTACAGCAGGGATGAATTCCTACACTCGGGTAAGCTTGAGTATCGTTTGGCCCTCGTAAGCGGTGTTGAAGGATCGGTCTTGCGCAACGAGATCCCGTGAACCATGTCAGGTGGGGAACCAAGCAGCATTAAGCGGATCTTCTCGTGTGCCGCGGGGTTGCCGTTCCGGAGCTGGCTGCGTGGATACCGGGTATTTGGCTTGTTCAAATGTGGGTGTGCGATCTTGTTATGAGCCGGTCTATTTATGAAAGGGAGGGGAAAGTATGTATCAAGCATTATATCGTAAATATCGGCCCCAGACCTTTGACGATGTGACCGGTCAGCAGCCGGTAACACAGACCTTAAAAACCCAGCTTCTCAGTGGAAAGATGAGCCATGCCTACTTATTTACAGGCTCTCGGGGTACAGGTAAGACCACCTGCGCCAAAATTCTGGCCAAAGCGGTCAACTGTCTGAATCTTAAGGACGGGAATCCCTGTAATTGCTGTGAGGCTTGTAAGGCCATTGATTCCGGTGCTTGCATGGACGTGCTGGAAATTGATGCGGCCTCCAACAACGGCGTGGACAATGTCCGGGATTTGCGGGATGATGCGGTATATACCCCTTCTCAGGTGAAAAAGAGAGTGTATATTATCGACGAAGTGCATATGCTGTCGATTTCGGCCTTTAATGCCTTGCTGAAAATCATTGAAGAGCCGCCGGAACATTTGTTGTTCATTCTGGCAACCACGGAGCTGCATAAAGTGCCTGCGACCATCCTTTCCCGGTGTCAGCGATTTGCATTTCGCCGGATTTCCCAAGAGGATATTGCAGCGCGGCTGCAGTATGTGGCCTATCAGGAAAATATTGATTTAGACCAAAGTGCGGCCCGGGTGCTGGCCCGAATGGCCGACGGTGGTATGCGGGACGGTTTGAGCCTTTTGGACCAATGCGCATCGGCTACCGCCGGAGAATTGACCGCTGAACGGGTATATGCCTGTCTGGGCATCGCCGGAGAGCAGAAGTGCGCAGAGCTGATGGGATATATCGCCAATCGCAACACAGCGGAAGCCTTGGCACTGTTTAACCGGCTTTATGCAGACGGTAAGGACGTAGGCGCATTGATGGATGAGCTGGCCTGTCTGACCCGGGACCTTTTGATTTTGAAAACTGCCCCCAAGGGGGGGCTTACCATGCTTTCCGGCGTATCTGCGGATACAGAGGCGGCGGAGCTTGCCAAAGCATTTACCAGCGGTGAATTGATTCGTAATATTGGCCTGCTGGAAAATACCATGGCGGGCTTTACCAGAAGTGCCAGCAGAAGGCTGGATGCGGAACTGTGCCTGATGCGCCTGTGTCAGCCGGAGCTGCAGCTGGATGCGGAAAGCATGAATGCCAGACTGACCAGACTGGAAGAAAGCATAAAAAGCGGCATTTGTATCCCCTCTGCGCCGAAGGAGGTTTCTACCCCTGCGCCGGCGGAGGAAATGCTTCCTGTATCCGTGGATGGGGAGGCATTGCCCATAGAAGAAGCAGAGCCCATAACGGAAGCGCCGTTGGGATTCTGGTCGGATTTGGTTTCTGCTGTCCGTAAAGAGCTGAAGCCGCCGGTGGTTGGATTTTTTTCCACAACGCTGGATGCTCCGGTACAGGGCGTTCTTCGGGGAAATCAGGTAGTGCTGAAATGTGCCAACGGATTCACGCTGGAAATGGTCGATAAACCGGAAATTTTAAGCCTGGTGGCACGGAAAGCCACGGCTATTTTGGGCCGTGAGGTTTCGGTAACAGCAGAAGACCGGGCGGCAAAACCCGATAATGACAACCGCATGGCTCAGCTATTGGATTTTGGCAGAGCCCACAGTGATATTGTTCGGGTAAAAGACAATTGAGATAGGAGAATTGCAATGGCAAAGAATAATTTTCGGGGGATGCCTGGCGGAATGAACCAGGCAGCCATGATGAAGCAGGCCCAGAGAATGCAGCAGGAGCTGCTTCGGATGCAGCAGGAGCAGGAAAGCAAGACCTATACCGCCGCTTCCGGCGGAGGAATGGTCAGCGCCACCGTCAATGGCAAGCATGAGCTGACGGCGCTGGAAATTAAGCCGGAGGCAGTAGACCCCGAGGATGTGGAAATGCTGCAGGATATGGTGATTGCCGCTGTGAATGAGGCAATGCGTACCGCAGACACCGATGCGGCCAACAATATGTCCCGGCTCACCGGCGGCCTGAATCTGGGCGGAATGTTCTAAGGAGGCACTATGCAGTATTTTCCTGCAGCGTTGCAAGATTTGGCAGACCAGTTTGCCAGATTGCCGGGAATCGGCGGAAAAACCGCACAGCGGCTGGCATTTTATGTGCTGGGGCTGCCGGAATCCGAGGCCCAGAGCTTTGCCGATGCCATCCTGGCGGCAAAAAAAGCGGTGCATACCTGCCCGGTGTGCCAGAATTTAACAGACCGGGAAATTTGCCCCATTTGTGACGACGATTTACGGGATAAAAGCATGATTTGCGTTGTGGCAGAGCCTCGGGATGTGATTGCCATGGAGCGCAGTCGGGAGTATAAGGGTGTTTATCATGTGCTCCATGGAGTCATTTCCCCTCTGAATCATGTGACCCAAGAGGATATCAAGATTCGGGAACTGCTGATGCGTGTAGGCTCCGGAACGGTACGGGAGGTCATTATGGCCACCAACCCCGATACGGAGGGCGAAGCTACCGCTATGTATATCTCCCGACTTCTGCGGCCTATGGAGGTGCGGGTGACCCGGCTTGCCTACGGTGTGCCGGTGGGCAGTCAGTTGGAATATGCCGATGAGATTACGCTTTCAAGAGCCTTAGAGGGCAGGCAGGATATGTAAAATAAAAAGCCGACAGATTCTGTCGGCTTTTTGTTTATTCAATTTACATACTGCCGCTTAACGGAGGAACAGGAGTGGGTCTTGCAGGGTCGAAGACCTTGCTGACATCAAATAAATCCGTCAGCCTTTCCGGATGGTGGAACATACGGTATCCGTCAATATTTCTCCGGGAGCCACGGTAGTAGGTCTCGCCGATTTGGGTCCAGGCCACTTTAGAGTCAACATTAAAGAAGTATCGGTAGCCATCTTCATAGAGGATATTGAACTTCTCGTTTTCCGTGGTGTAATTTCGGAAAGAGCCAATATCGGACCCGTGGGGGAAAAGGATGATGTCCGTTTCACCGATGATGGACTGGCAGGTATTTTCCCACTTGGTAGAGTCGGCTTCAACTCGCTCGGCGGTAAGATTGCCGTAGGACGGATGCCCGTAAGAGTGGCTGGCCAAAATCCAGCCGTGTTCTTTCAGGCATTGGGCTACTTTTTTGGCGTCCTCCACTTCCTTTTGATAGGCATCAGAGCCTAGGGCAGTTTCATAGGAGGGCTTTGTACGGTAGCCGAAAACGCCCTCATAGCCGGTGACACCTAGAATTGCCCGGGCACCGTGGTAGGAAAAATCAGGATGCTCTTGAATGAATTTTTCCAGAATGGGAACGATGTCGTAATCACCCACAGTGACATTCCCGTCTTTATCCATATATTCACAGGTGGGGAAGCCGTCCTCACCGATGATAATACGGCTGGCAAAGCCGTCTCCGTCGGTGCTGGCGAAAATGGGTGTTTCATCCACACCGCTGCCGCTGCCAATCATATAACCATAGTAATTCACATCGTCCTGACTTAGCAGGAACGGGGTTTTTCCTTCCGGCAGACGGATGTTTCCGTATTCAAAATGCGCACCGCTTTCATCCTTGACCTCGTAGGCGATGTCATAGGGGGATACCAAAACATAGCCTCTGTCATACATGCTCTGGAGGATTGCCTTAAATTCGGAAACCGTGACCATATAGAGATTGTAGCCGTTCTGCTCATTATCTCCGTCAAAGGCCCGGGCAGGGTCTGCAATCAGGGAGTGGAAGAATAAATGGGTGATGCTGTCCAAATCCGCATAAGGAACCAATTGGTCGTCCTTGTGGGTGTATTCCGCGATTTTTTCAGTGAGAGCGGACTGCTCTTCATAGTTAGGAAAGGTTTGGAGCAGAGAAACAGCCCCGGTGTAGTCATAGCCGGCGGCCAAGCTGTCTGCTTTCGCGATGAGCTGCCGGATTTGATTTTCTGTTTCCTCTTGGGCGGTATCAGAGGTGCTGGGATTGGTGCTAAGCTGAGGGTTTGGGTTGCGATTGTGCAGGAGCGTAGAAATGGTGGTGACTGTAAAAATCACCGCAAAAATGCAACAAACGGAAAGCAGTAACAGCAGAATCGACGGAAAATACCGCCGCACCAGCCGCTGAAATTTGGAACGCCGCCGCCGGGGACGCCGTCTGGGATGACTGCGTTCATCAGGCATAGTCGATGACCTCCTTTTCTATGTATCTACGGGAAGGCTCCAGGTTTGTTTTTTATAATTATACCCAAATTAAGAACGCTTTTCAATAAAAATTTCTGAAGAGGGACCGGAAAGTGCTTTTATCATCTGTGCCATATATTCTGGATTCGTGCCGCAGCAGCCGCCGAGAAGGGTAGCGCCGTTGTTGGCGCAGCTACCCATAATTTGGGTAAATTCCAAGGCGGACATGGAATACTGGGCAACACCCTGCCGGTCAATCACCGGATTGCCTGCGTTTGGCTTGCAAATCAGAGGACCACGGACATACCGGCGCAGCTTGGTTACAAGATAGGGGGTCATCATATCGGCGGCAACACAGTTAAAGCCCACCGCGGCGGCACCGGTTTGCTCCAGCTCCCGAAGCACGGGGCCGGCATCCGGTCCGGAAAACAAAGAGCCGTCGGCGGTCATGGTAAAGCTATACATCACCGCACCGGCCTGCTCCAATTCTGCTGCGGTGAAAATGGCCTCTGCCTCCTGGGGGTACATCAGCGTTTCTGCCACCAAAAGGTCAGCACCGCCGTCTATCAAACCTCTGATTTGCCGGCGGTAGTTTTCTACCAGCAGTTCAAAATTATCCGGATTCCAGCTTTCGGTAAAAGCCGCCAGGGTAGTCAAATCTCCGGCCACAAGGCAGTGGGGGGCGGCGGCCCGGGTCAGGGCCACCAACTGGGCATTGATGGCCTCGGTTTGGTTTTGCAGACATACCCGCTCCAAGGCGATGGGCTGTGCCTGAAAGGTGGGGGCATATAGGATTTGGCATCCGGCCTGGGCATATTGCCGCTGTAAGCTGAGCAGTGTATCGGGATGGGCCAAAACCCATTCTTCTGTGCAGACGCTGTTAGGCATACCCATTCGGCGCAAGTTGGAACCGGTGGCACCGTCCAAAAACCTTAAGCCGCCGGCTGTTTTTTCATGAAACTGTTCCTTGGTAAGCATATATGCCCTCCAAAAGGTAAGATTATCTTTTATTATATGCCAAAACGGAAAAGATTGCAAGAAAGATTGACGAACAGATAAAATTCTGGTACGATAAAAAAAGCTCAGCGGAAGGAGTAAAGTAAGATGAAAAAAACGGTTTTAAGAGAATATGCAAAATTGATTGTCCGTTGCGGTGTCAATGTCCAAAAGGGGCAGGAGGTCATTATTCACGCAGATTTGGACCAACCGGAATTTGTCCAGATGGTTGTGGAGGAATGTTATAAGGCAAAGGCAAAGAGTGTCAGTGTTGAGTGGCGGTATCAGCCTTTAATGAAAATTCATGCGCGCTACAAGTCTGTCACGACGATGGGCACGGTGCTGGAGTGGGAAAAGGCCCGGCTTCAGCATCGGGTGGATGCAGTTCCGGCCCGGATACACATTATTTCCGAAGACCCCGACGGCTTGAAGGGCGTAAACATGGCAAAGGTTGCTAAGGCAAGAAAAATATCCCACCCAATTATAAAGCCCTATCTGGATGCGCTGGAGGGCAAGGACCAGTGGTGTATCGCGGCAGTGCCCGGTAAGGCCTGGGCCAAGAAAGTGTTCCCCGGCGAGCGTACCAGCGTAGCAGTGGAAAAGCTGTGGGAAGCCATTTTGTCCACCTCCCGGGTGACGGATGACCCCATTAAGGCTTGGGAAGAACACAATGCCGACCTGAAAAAGCGTTGCGATTACCTGAATTCTCTGGGGATTGAGAGCCTGCACTACACTGCCGACAACGGCACGGATTTAACAGTTGGGATGATTCCCGAAGCCATTTTCTGCGGCGGCGCAGAAACCAGCAAGCAGAATATTGTGTTTAATCCCAATATTCCTTCGGAGGAGTGCTTTATTTCTCCCATGAAGGGCAAGGCAGAGGGAATCGTTTATTCCACAAAGCCCCTTTCCTACCAAGGCCAGCTGATTGACAATTTCTATATGCGTTTTGAAAAGGGCAAGGTGGTGGAGGCCAAGGCAGAAGTGGGCGAAGAACTGCTCAACACCATGCTGTCTATGGATGAGGGTGCATCTTATCTGGGCGAATGTGCATTGGTGCCTCAGGCCAGCCCCATCTGTGAAAGCGGCATTTTGTTCTATAATACCCTGTTTGACGAAAATGCCGCCTGCCATCTGGCGGTGGGCATGGGCTACCAGGATACCATTCGCGACCATCACAATAAGACCTTGGAAGAGTGCCGTCAATTGGGTGTCAACGATTCCATGATTCATGAGGACTTTATGATTGGCTGTGACAGCATGAATATCGATGGAATTTGTGCTGGAGGCAAGGTGGTTCCCATCTTCCGCAACGGCAATTGGGCATTTTAGAGGAAAAATCACAGAAAATCCAAAAATAACACTTGCAATCTATCTTTGAATGTGTTATGATATCCGGGCGATTAAAGATTGCTAGGGCTTCTATGCCCTTTTACCTAAGAAGAAAGAGGTGAACAACATGAAGGAAGGTATCCATCCCAATTACGAACAGACGACGATTCGCTGTGCCTGTGGTAATGTCTTTACGACCGGTTCCACTAAGAAGGACATCCGCGTTGAAATCTGCTCCAAGTGCCACCCTTTCTATACCGGCAAGCAGAAGCTGGTTGACACCGGTGGACGTGTTGACCGTTTCAACAAGAGATTCGGCCTGAAGTAAGACAAAATCCGCACTGCGTAACCGTAGTGCGGACTTTTTGTATTATTGTGTCGTTTTTTACCGGAGGAACTATGGAAACAAACTTTTCAACCCGGCAGGAGCGGGCAGTCTTGGTAGGGCTGAACGCAGACTGCTTTTCAATAGAACAAACAGCCACCGATGAAACCCTGGAGGAACTGGAAGCCCTTTTGGAAACCGCTGGCGGTTTTTGCACAGGGAAAATCCTCCAGAACCGGCACACGCCGGATGCCCACAGCTTTATTGGCGAGGGCAAGGCTCTGGAAGTAAAGCTGCTGGTTGAGGCGACCGAGTCCGATATGGTGGTGTTTGACAATGCCCTTTCTCCCGGCAATATTCGGGCGCTGGAAGAAATCATCGGCGTTACTGTGCTGGATAGAAGTGCCCTAATTCTGGATATTTTTGCCCAGCGTGCCAAAACCAAGGAAGGCAGGCTTCAGGTAGAGCTTGCCCAATATCAGTATTTACTGCCCAGACTTTCGGGAATGGGTAAGAGCCTGTCCCGGCAGGGCGGCGGCATCGGCACCCGGGGTCCCGGTGAAACCAAGCTGGAATCGGACCGCCGGCATATCCGGGAGCGGATTGCCCGGCTTCAGCAGGAGCTGGAGCAGGTGCGGCAGGTACGCTCGGTACAGCGGGAGCGGAGAATGAAAAATTCTGTGCCGGTGGTGGCCATTGTGGGCTATACCAATGCAGGAAAATCCACATTGTTAAATCGGCTCACCGGAGCAGGAATTCCTGCCAATAACCGGCTCTTTGATACGCTAGATACTACCTCCCGGCAATTAACCGTTTCGGATAATCTGGATGTGATACTGACGGATACGGTAGGCTTCATTGCCAAGCTGCCCCACCATTTGGTGGATGCTTTCCGGGCCACACTGGAGGAATTGGAGTATGCGGATTTGCTTTTGCACGTCATTGATGCCTCCGATGAAAACCGGCAGGAGCATATTGCGGTGGTGGACAGGCTGATTTCTCAGCTTTCCAAGCCGGGCACGCCGGTATTGCAATGCTACAATAAGGCAGATTTGGTGGAGAAAACAGACATCCCGGTGGGAGAGGGTGTGGTTGCCCTTTCTGCGGCCACCGGAGAAGGGATGACCCGGCTGCTGGAGGCCATTGAGAAAACCTTGGGTCACAGCCGACATCATATTGTGGTAACACTGCCCTATACCATGGGCGGTATGGTGGAAACCCTGCATAACAATGCCCAGGTGAAGAATGTGGAATACACACCGGAGGGCATTGTGGTAGAAACCGTGGTGGATGCCATTCTTTATGGCAGATTGAAGGATTTTATCACAAAGGAGTGCTGATTCTTGGAAGAATATCTGGTTCCGACTGGGTTCGGTGAAGATGAATTTACAGAGAAAAAATCCCGCTTCATCGGCCGGGTCTGGCCGGTAGAAACCGAGGAAGAAGCACTGGAAATCATCCAGTCCATGAAGAAGCAGCACTATGATGCCACCCACAACTGCTGGGCGTATATCATCAAAGACGGTGCAGTTCGGTTTTCCGACGACGGAGAGCCGGGAGGCACAGCAGGTATGCCCATGCTGCAGGTATTGCAGCGAGAGGGGCTTTTCAACGCGGTATGTGTGGTCACCCGGTATTTTGGCGGCATCTTGTTAGGGGCAGGAGGCTTGGTTCGTGCCTATACCAAGGGGGCAAAAATTGCCGTGGATGCCGCAGGAAAATCCATGAAACGGGTCTGGACAGTGCTGTATGTACCCTGTCCCTACTCTTTTTATGAACGCCTAAAGCTGGAGGTTGCCGCCTTTGGCGGCATCATACGCAATACGGAATTTGGCTCTGAGGTGGAACTGGAGATTTTAATGGCGGAAGCCCAGACACAGTCTTTTTTAGAAAGACTGACGGATATGTCCGCCGCAACCGTTGAGGGAATGGAAACCGGCAAGGAATACCGGGCATTTCCGGTGGGGAAGGAGTTGTGAAAATATGACAGTACGGGAAGAACTGGAATATCAGGAGCATCGCAGATTGAATCCGTTGGCGGCCTTTTCCGACCAAAGCCGGGGGAGATTATATCCTCAGGATGCAAAGCCGGAGGATGTGCGCACCTGTTATCAAAGAGATACGGACAGAATTGTCCACAGCAAGGCGTTTCGCCGGCTTATGCACAAAACCCAGGTGTTTTTACAACCGGAGGGTGACCATTACAGAACCCGAATGACCCATACCCTGGAGGTGTCCCGGATTGCCAGGACCATTTCCCGGGCATTGGCTCTGAATGAGGATTTGACGGAAGCCATTGCCCTGGGACATGATTTGGGGCATACGCCCTTTGGCCATGCCGGGGAAACGGCACTGTCGGATTGCCTGGGAACACCCTTCCGTCACAACGAGCAGAGCCTGCGGGTAGTGGACATTCTGGAAAATAACGGCACGGGGCTGAATTTGACCTACGAAGTCCGGATGGGGATTTTGGGACATACCGGTGACCGGATACCCGACACCTTGGAGGGACAGGTGGTTCGCCGCAGTGACCAGTTTGCCTACGTCAATCATGATATTGACGATGCGGTTCGGGCAGGCATCCTTACCAATTGGGACATTCCTAAGTCCGTTTCGGAGGTGCTGGGAACCAGTCACCGCCAGCGAATTGATACATTGGTATGTGATACCATTCGCACCTCCCGGGAGGCAGGGGCAATTTGCCTTACCCCAAGAGTCGAGCAAGCACTGAAGGATTTGCGCAGCTTCATGTTTGAGCGGGTCTACCGCAATCCTGTGGCAAAGGGGGAGGAAAGCAAGGCAAAAGCCATGCTGTCCCGGCTGTATGGGTATTATATTGACCATCCCGAGGCACTGCCGGAGGATTTTCAGCCCCAGCTCAGCTTTGATGGCATGGCGCGGACGGTCTGCGATTATATTGCCGGCATGACGGATAATTACGCAGTCGATAAATATACGGAGATTTTTATTCCTGCGGGTTGGCAAATCCGAGGATAGTATGATATAATGAAGAGAAAAGGAGGGGACAGGGTATGGCATTTCCACCGTCATTTATTGACGAGCTTGTAGCGCGCAATCCCATTGAGGATGTGGTTGGGCAGCATGTAAACTTAAAACGCTCCGGTGCAAATTTGTTTGGCCTGTGTCCTTTCCACGGAGAAAAAACGGCCTCCTTCTCCGTAGCACCGGACAAGGGGATTTATTACTGCTTTGGCTGTCATAAGGGCGGCGGTGTCATCAATTTCCAAATGGAGGTAGAGGGGCTTAGCTATCCCGATGCGGTGCGTTCACTGGCAAAACGGGTCGGCATGACCGTGCCGGAGGATGCCCAGTATGAAAGCCGTTACCGCGCCCAGGAGCGACTGTGGGCATTGCACAAGGAAGCGGCCAGATTTTTCCATGCCCAGTTGTATGCGCCGGTGGGCAAGGATGCCCTTGATTATGCCCTGGGCCGGGGAATGTCAAAGGCAATTCTTACTACCTTTGGGGTGGGCTATGCCCCGGATAGCTGGGACGCCATGGTAAAAGCCATGCGCGCCAAGGGCTACACAGATCAGGAGCTGATTGATTCCGGGCTTGTGACCCGGTCGCAAAAAAATCAGAATCTGTTTGACCGGTTTCGTGACCGGTTGATGTTCCCGATTATTGATGTCCGCGGTAATGTCATTGGCTTTGGCGGCCGCACCTTAAAAAGCGATAAGGACGTGGCAAAATACCTAAACTCTCCGGAAACGCTGATTTTCAACAAACGGAAAAACCTGTTTGGTCTCAATCTGGCAAAAAAAACCAAGGATAACAGCCTGATTTTGGTGGAGGGAAATATTGACGTAGTGGCACTGCATCAGTATGGGTTTACCAATGCCGTGGCATCCCTTGGGACAAGCCTTACAGAAGAGCAGGCGGCCTTGATGACCCGGTATGCAGAACAGGTGATTTTGCTTTACGACGGCGACCAAGCCGGGCAGAATGCCACCAAGCGCGCCATTCCCATTTTGGAAAAGGCTGGTTTGCAGGTAAAGGTCCTGAAAATGCGGGATGCGAAAGACCCGGATGAATTTTTGAAGAAATTCGGTGCAGACCGCTTCAAATTGCTGTTAGCGGAATCTGCCAACCGGGTGGAATATCAGCTCAATGCCATCCGCGCCCAGTATGACCTGCGGGAGGATAACCAAAAGGTAAAATATTTGCAGGAGTCTGCGGAGTTGATCAGCAGCTTAAACAGCTCTGTCCAGCAGGAGGTCTACGGACACCGGGTAGCGGAGGCTGCAAAAATCAGCTATGAAGCCATGAAGCTGGAGATTGACAAAGCCTACAAGCGGCGCATCTACCGGGAAAAGAAGCGGCAGGAAACGATAGATTTGGCACCGGCCCAGGCCTTACAGCCCAAGAGCCGTACCATTCGTTACGATAATTTGAAGTCTGCCATGGCAGAGGAAAAATTGCTGGCCTTAGCGTTTCGGTCACCGGCTTTGCTGGATTCCACAGGGGATTTGACACAGGCGCAATTTTCGTCTCCGTTGTTGGGGAAAGTGTTTTCCCAGCTAAAGGACAGGCACCATCAGGGTCTGGAGGTTTCTCCTGCGGTATTGGAGGAGCTTTCTCAAGAGGAGATGTCCCATGTGGCAGGCCTTTTACAGCGCCAGCAGGGGCCGGTCAGCGAGGAAGCGTTCGCTGATTGCGTGAGGATTATTCGGGCAGAGCACCAGGCATCCAACGTAGCCACAGAGGATGACCTTCTGGCATATCAGAGTCAGCTTAGGGAAAGAAAAGGAATTAAGGGATGACAGTAGACCTGCTTACACAAGAAAACCCGGTACCTATCAGTACCGGGGAAGAGGATATGCGCCAATACCTAAGCGAAATTCGCAAATTCCCCCGGTTAACGGCGGAGGAGGAACGGGAGTTGGCCCAGCGCTGTGCCAAAGGAGATGAAGAGGCCATCCGCCACATGGTCAATTCCAATCTGCGGCTGGTGGTATCTGTGGCAAGGGAGTATGCCGGTCGGGGTGTTCCGCTGATGGATTTGATTCAGGAGGGAAGCATCGGTCTGCTGGCCGCGGCAAAGAAGTTTGACTATACCCTGGATTTCCGTTTTTCTACTTACGCGACCAAATGGATTCGGCAGGGAATTTCCCGATGCCTGGCAAGCCACGGGTTGATTCGGGTGCCGCCCCATACCGGGGATAAAATACGGAAAATTGTCAATACCCGCAGAGCGTGGCTACAGGAAAAGGGGACAGAGCCCTCCCTTGCAGAGCTTTCTCAGGCTTGTCAAATGTCCGAGGAACGAATGATAAAGCTTTTGCAGTTAAGCCCGGAGGTTTGCTCTTTGGATGCTCCCGCCGGCGGGGAAGATAGCACTCTGGCCATCCTTTTAGAGGATTTGCAAACACCCCAGCCCTATGAGGAACTGGTACGGGAGGAACTAAACCAGACGATGGATTTGCTGATGTCAGAACTGAATGAGCGACAAAGACAGACCTTGCGCCTGCATTTTGGTATGGAGGACGGCACCTGTCACTCTTTGGAGGAAATCGGTGCGCGAATGGGGATTTCCAAGGAACGTGTGCGGCAGATTGAACGGCAAGCTATGGATAAGATGCTGAAGCAGGGTGCAAGCATGGGATTGGAGGATTTTTTGGAATGAATCAATGGGATATTTCCTTTGAAAGGCCACCCTGGGAGGCAGTGTTGGCAGCGTTACACCCGGAAGACACCCTGTCTGCAGTCCAATTTCTTTCCATGATGGAAACAGAGTCGGATGATGTGGTGGAGGAGGTTCTTCAGGCGCTGGGAGAAAAAGGAGTGCTATTGGATATCTCCAAGCTCCCTGAAGATTTTGGTACTGGAGATACCGCTGTGCGGCTGCGGTGGGAGCAACAGTTGGTACAGAAAAAGGCTTTGCTGACCAGCCTTGAGGAGAATGACCCTCTGCGGCTGTATTTACAGGAGCTGTCGGAGATTCCCACCTGCGATGACCCACAGATACTGGCTAAGGCTTACCTTTCCGGTGACCAAGGGGTATTGCCCCGGTTGACCAATGCCATGCTTGGCAGTGTGGTAGAGCTGGCCTTTTCTCATGTGGGACGGGGCGTGCTGCTGCTGGATTTGATCCAAGAGGGAAGCCTGGGCCTTTGGCAGGCCATTACAGACTACGACGGCGGTGATTTTACAGCCCATTGTCATCGGCGTATTTCAATGGCAATGGCAGGAACCGTGGTATTGCAGGCCAGAGCGGCTGGCATCGGTAAAAAAATGCGGAGCTTGATGGAGGATTACCAGTCGGTAGATGAGCAGTTGCTTTCGGAATTGGGACGTAATCCTACGGAGGAAGAAATTGCAAATCAGCTCCATTTATCCATACAGGAAACGGGCTTTGTCAAGGAAATGCTGGATGCGGCCCGGATGCTGGCCCGCACAGCGCCGGCAGAAGAGCCGGAAGAATCTCAGGAAAATATGGCGGTGGAGGACACTGCATATTTTCAGATGCGCCAACGAATAGAGGAATTGCTTTCCATCCTTCCGGAACCGGATGCGAAATTACTTTCTTTGCGGTTTGGCCTGGATGGCAAGCTGCCCATGAGCTTGGAACAGGTAGGAAATGTTCTTGGGCTGACACCGGAGGAAGTGGTAGCAAAAGAGGCTGCCGCCCTGGCGAAACTGCGAACAAATAGAGAAACAACAGGAGAATGAAATCATGAGTAAAACATATTCCATTGCCATTGACGGCCCTGCCGGAGCAGGAAAAAGCACCATTGCCCGACGTCTTGCCAAGGAGCTGGGTTATTATTATGTGGATACCGGCGCGATTTACCGCACCGTGGCTTACTTTATGGACCTTTTGGGGGTCAGCCCCAAGGATGTAGACGGGGTAGAGCGCTACATTGACGAGCTGACCATTCAGATTGAATACGATGAAGAGGGCGTTCAGCATATGCTGATGAACGGCATGGATGTGTCCAACGATATCCGTACCCAGGACATTTCCCAGAAGGCCAGTCTGGTGTCTGCCCATAGCGTGGTTCGGGAAGTGCTTTTGGATATGCAGCGGGACGTGGCAAAGGCCCATAATGTGATTATGGACGGCCGGGATATCGGCACTGTGGTATTGCCGAAAGCGGATGTGAAGATTTTCTTGACGGCAACGCCGGAGGTGCGGGCAAAGCGGCGTACCGAGGAGCTTTTAGCGAAGGGACAAAAGGCAAATTACGACCAGATTCTTAAGGAAATCCAGCAAAGAGATTACCAGGATACCCATCGGGAGATTGCTCCGCTGAAGATGGCCAAGGATTCGGTAAAGGTGGACACCTCCGAACTGAACATTGACCAGGTGGTGGAAACCATTCGCCAAATCGTAGAAAAGAAGATTTCCTTATGAGCATTATAGTTGCGGAAAGCGCAGGCTTTTGCTTTGGTGTCAGCCGGGCGGTGGATACGGTGGAAAAGGCCGCGGCCGCCGGCAAGCAGGTGGTGACTCTTGGGCCGATTATTCATAACCGCCATGTAGTCAGCCGGTTTGATGAAATGGGTGTTCGGGTCATTGAATCACCCCGGGAGGTTCTGCCCGGAATGACGGTGATTATCCGCTCCCACGGAGTTTCCAGAGCGGTATACGAAGAACTAAAGGGCCAAAATGTAGAGGTTGTGGATGCCACCTGCCCCTTTGTCAAACGGATTCACGGGATTGTTGCCCGGGCAGAGGAAGAGGGAAGATTGCCCATTATTATGGGTACGCGATCTCACCCGGAGGTGGAGGGAATTGCCGGCTGGTGCAGGGACTGCCGCGTATTTGAGGATGTGCAGGAATTGGCAAGCTGGGTCGAAGAAGAGAAGATTTCGTCGGAACTGCCGGTTTGCATGGTGTCTCAGACAACATCCACAGAAAACTCTTGGAAAAAAAGCGTTAATTTTGCAAAAAAACAGTTTACTAACTTGAAAATTTTTGATACAATATGCAAAGCAACGGATTCACGGCAGACAGAAGCGGCTCGCTTGAGTAGCGCTTGCCAGGCCATGGTTGTGGTGGGGGATACAAAAAGCTCCAACACCGGTCGATTGGCCATGATCTGCCGTCAGCACTGTGAAAAGGTGGCATTGGTGGACAATGCCGGGGAGTTAAATCCCACCTTTTTCAGCGGTGTCCATACTGTCGGAATCACTGCCGGTGCTTCTACACCGGCGTGGATAATAAAGGAGGTCAACAAGACTATGAGCGAAATTATCAATGCTGATGCTGTGCAGGAGGAAAATTTTGAAGAACTCCTGGAGCAGTCCATCAAGACTTTAAATACAGGAGATAAGGTCATTGGCGTCGTTACCGCAATCGGTAACACCGAGATCCAGGTGGACCTGGGCACTAAGCATGCAGGCTACATTCCCTATGACGAAGTGAGCGCCGATCCTTCTGTAAAGCCTGAGGACATTCTTCACCCCGGTGACCAGATTGAGGTCTTTGTGGTTCGTGTTAACGACCAGGAGGGTACTGTGCAGCTGTCCAAGAAGAAACTGGATGGCATGAAGATTTGGGACGATATGGCTGCCTATGTGGAGGATAAGACCACTGTGGAGGGTGTCGTTACCGAGGAAAACAAGGGTGGCCTGGTGGTTATGGTTAAGGGCATCCGTGTATTCGTGCCTGCTTCCCAGTCCGGTGTTGCCAAGGGTGGCGACATGGCTGCTATGGTGGGCCAGACCGTGAAGCTGAGAGTGACCGAAGTGAATCGGCCCCGCCGCCGCGTTATCGGTTCTATCCGTGCCGTTACTTCTGAGGAGCGGAAGGCAAATCAAGAAAAGCTCTGGGCAGAAATCGAAGAAGGCAAGAAGTATAACGGCACTGTTAAGTCCCTGACTTCTTACGGCGCATTTGTGGATATCGGCGGCGTTGACGGTATGGTTCACGTTTCCGAACTGAGCTGGAACCGCATCAAGAATCCTGCTGAGGTGGTTAAGGTTGGGGATGAAATCGAGGTTTACGTCATTTCCTTTGACCCCGAAAAGCGCAAGATTTCCCTGGGCTACAAGACTGCAGAAATGAACCCCTGGAATCAGTTCATGACCAGCTACCAGGTTGGCGATGTGGTGGATGCCAAGGTTGTAAAGCTGATGACCTTCGGTGCATTTGCTGAGATTATGCCCGGCGTGGATGGCCTGATTCACATTTCTCAGATTGCGGACAAGCGTATCGGCAAGCCCGAGGATGTTCTGGCTGAGGGCCAGCAGGTACAGGTAAAGATTACCGATGTAGATGCTGAAAATAAGCGGATTTCTCTGTCTATCCGTGCTCTGCTGGAGCCTGTGGCTGAGGAAGAAGCTGCGGCTGATGACGTAGTTGACGCTGAATAATTGACGCTACATACCGGAGCCGACGTTTGCCGGCTCCGGTATTTGCATAAAGGAGAACAGATATGGTAAAGCATATTGTTTTATACACATTCAAAGAAAATGTGGATAAGGAGAAAGCAGTGGCTTTGATTGCTTCTAAGCTGGAACCGCTGGTGGGTGTGATTCCGGGGCTGCTGCATTTGGAGATTCGCCGGGCCTACCAGGGTCTGGATTATGCGTTATATTCTGAATTTGAAAGCCGGGAGGCCCTGGCTGCTTATGCAGAGCATCCTGCACATTTGGAGGCAAAGAGCCATTTTTGGGATTTGCTGGAAAACAGATACAGCGCCGATTATGATTTTTGAGGTGAGAACATGAAAGCGATTGTAACCGTGGTGGGAAAAGACCAAGTTGGAATTATTGCTGCAGTATGTATTAAAATGGCAGAATATAATGTAAACGTGCTGGATATCAGCCAGACGGTTATGCAAGGCTATTTTACCATGATGATGGTGGTAGATGTTTCCGGATGCACCCTTCCCCTGAGTGAATTCGCGGCAGTTATGGATGCCACCGGCAAGGAAAGAGCCCTGTCCATCCGCGTGCAGCGGGAAGATATTTTTGAAGCAATGCACCGGATTTGAGGAAATGCCATGCTGAATCAAAAAGATATTTTACAAACGCTGGATATGATTGATAAGCGGCATCTGGATATCCGTACCATTACCATGGGCATCAGCTTGCTGGATTGCGCGGATGCGGATATTGAGAAGTGCTGTGAGAAAATTTATCGGAAAATTACCCGGTGCGCCAAGGACTTGGTGAAGGTTGGCAACGAAATCGAGGGAGAATTCGGAATCCCCATTGTAAACAAGCGGATTTCCGTGACACCCATTGCCTTGGTAGCCGGCTCTTGCGAGGCAGATTCCTATGTCCGGATTGCCCAAACTCTGGATGCCGCGGCAGAAAAGTGCGGCGTGAACTTTATCGGCGGATTTTCTGCATTGGTGCAAAAGGGCTGCAGTGCAGGAGATTGGAAGCTGATACGCTCCATTCCGGAGGCTATGGCCTGCACCAAGCGGGTATGCGCCAGTGTCAATGTAGGCTCTACTAAGGCCGGCATTAATATGGATGCCGTAGCGGAAATGGGAAGAATCATTAAGAAAACGGCAGAGCTGACCGCCCATGACGATGGCTTGGGCTGTGCCAAGCTGGTGGTGTTTGCCAATGCGGTGGAGGACAATCCTTTTATGGCCGGTGCGTTCCATGGCGTTGGTGAGCCGGAATGTGTCATCAATGTGGGTGTTTCCGGTCCCGGCGTGGTTTACCATGCACTCCAAAGTGTAAAAGGTGAGCCCTTTGATACGGTGGCGGAAACGGTGAAAAAGACCGCGTTCCGTATTACCCGTATGGGGCAGATTGTAGGGCAGGAAGCATCCAAACGCTTGGGTGTGCCCTTTGGCATTGTGGATTTGAGCTTGGCGCCTACCCCGGCGGTCGGGGATAGTGTGGCAAGAATCTTGGAAGAAATGGGCCTGCAGGTTTGCGGCACCCACGGCACCACGGCGGCGTTGGCGTTGCTGAACGACGCGGTGAAAAAGGGCGGCGTAATGGCCTCCAATCATGTGGGCGGCCTGTCTGGCGCGTTTATCCCAGTATCTGAGGATGAGGGGATGATTGCGGCGGCTGAGGCCGGTACATTAACCCTTTCTAAGCTGGAGGCTATGACCTGTGTCTGCTCGGTGGGATTGGACATGATTGCCGTGCCTGGGGATACCTCTGCGGAAACCATTTCCGCCATCATTGCGGATGAAGCCGCAATTGGTATGGTCAATTCCAAGACCACAGCGGTGCGCATCATTCCTGCCCCCGGCAAGGTGGTCGGCGACCGGGTAGAGATGGGCGGATTGCTGGGCAGTGCGCCGGTGATGCCGGTGCATGGGGAGTCTGCGGCAGATTTTATTGCCAGAGGCGGTCGAATTCCAGCCCCCATCCAGAGCTTGAAGAACTAAAAAATCCGCTGGGAAACCAGCGGATTTTCTTTATTTTGCAGAGAGGTCCACACTGCGGCGCAGCATGGAAAGGGGAGGGACCTGCCTAGGCAGTTGGATGCAAAATTGCATCTGGGGATTTTTGGGCTCATGGATGGAGCAGCCATCCATATCCTTTATGTCCTCAGCCCGGAAGGAAAAGGGACGCAGGTCCGGTCCGATGACTTCCAATTCATCGCCGCAACGGAATTTGTTATTAAGACTGCAAACAGCCAACCCATTTTCGTCGCAGGATTCTACCTTAGCACAAATCTGCCAATCCCGAATGTACCGGGAATGCTCTGTGTACTGACCCGGCTCGCCGTAATAAAATCCGGTGGAGTAGATTCGGTGGGAAACATGGTTTACTTCATCCCGCCAAACCGGGTCAATGGGCCTGCCGGCGGCAACATCGTCAATGCAGTGGCGGTATGCCCCGGTGACAATGGCGGCATAGTAGGCGGATTTTGCCCGGCCCTCAATTTTGATACAATCCACGCCGGCATCCATCAAATCCTGCAGATGGTCGATCATGCACATATCCCGGGAATTGAGGATGTAAGTACCTTTTTCGTCCTCGTAGACTGGAAAAAATTCTCCGGGGCGCCTTTCTTCCATCAGGGCATATTGGTAACGGCAGGGCTGGGCGCAAGCACCCCGGGTGGAATCCCGTGCGGTCATATAATTGCTGAGCAGACACCGACCGGAATAGCTGACACACATAGCGCCATGTCCAAAGGTCTCAATTTCCAGTTCCTTTGGCGTTTTTTGGCGGATGGTGCGGATTTCCTCCAGGTTCAGCTCTCTGGCCAGCACCACCCGGGTAGCGCCCAAATCGTACCATGCATTGGCGCAGGCATAATTAGAAACAGACTGTTGGGTGGAGATATGCCGCTGGCAGTGGGGCGCGTATTTACCTGCGAGGGTAAAAGCACCCAAATCTGCCACGATTAGGGCATCTACGCCCGCATCCTCCAGCTGTTCCAGATAGGCCGGCAGACAGTCCACTTCTTCATTCCGGGGCATGGTGTTGACCGTGACATGAACCTTGACACCGTGACTGTGGGCAAAGGCCACCGCCTGTGGCAGTTCCTCAGGTGTGAAGTTCCCGGCAAAGGAACGCATCCCAAAGCTGGTGCCTGCCAAATATACAGCATCCGCACCGTAGTGCACTGCCATTTTCAGCCGTTCCATATCGCCGGCTGGGCTTAATAATTCCAGTTTTTTCATATTATTTTTTCAGACTGTTCAGGAAGTCGTTGTGATCCTTTAAGGTTTCCGAGAAGTGATGCTCGCCGGCGGCAGGATTCAGCGCGTAGTAATAGTAAGAGGTATCCGCAGGGCTGAGTGCCGCCAAAATGGCAGACAAACCGGGATTAGAAATGGGCGTAGGTGGCAAGCCGGGATACAGGTAGGTGTTATAGGGACTGTCCAGAGAGGTATCAATGCTGCCGGAATCGCCGCCTTGCGCGTAGACGATAGTAGCATCGATATTCAGATACGGGAAGTTTCCTGGGTTGCTCAAGCGATTGTAAATAACAGAAGAAACGTTGTAGTTTTCACCGGTATGGGCGCTTTCCTTTTCAATCATGGAGGCAATGTTGATAATGTCATACAGGTCTAACAAATGCGCATCAATATAAGCTTGGCTTTGTCCGTTTTTGCGCATCTTATCTGCCAGGCGGCTGTTAAGCGTGGCAATGCGGGACTCCAAATCCTCATCCAACTGGTCCTCAAACCGGTCCAGGAACTTAATAAAAACATGACGGGGAGAGTCGTTGGTGTAGAAGCTATAGGTATCCGGGAACAGGAAGCCTTCCAAGGTGTATTTATTCCCACGGGGGACACCTTCCAGGAACCAATAATCCGCAAATTCACTTTCCGCGGCATATGCTTCCAGCTTAGCGGCAGTACAGACACCCTTTTCTTCCAACAGTTTAAAGATTTGCGCGCAGGTATAGCCCTCGGGAATCATAACCTCGACGGTTTCCCGATAGGAGGATGTGGCAGACATACCGCCAACCAGGGCGTGATAATCGTAAAGGCTGTTCAGCTTAAAGGTGCCGGCGCTGATTTTCTCCTCTGCATTGGAGATATCTGCATAAAGCCGGAATAAATCCGGATATTCAATCAAGCCGGCATTGTATAGCTTCTGGGTAATGGAATCCATATTATCCGAATCTGTGATGGTGACGTAAATGGTTCTGTCTTCCCGACCGAAGGCCAGAACATCGGTGGCACACCGCCAAAGAAACCGTCCCAGAGAAATGCCGATGCCAATTGCCAGCGCCAGCCAGATGGCGGTGGAAAGCAGATGGGGAAGTCCGAACATTCCGTATCCGCCTTTGCGTTTGGGGCGAACCTTTCGCACAGGGGCGTCGGACGCTTCGGATTCGTCGGCAGAATCGGTTTCACGTTCCTCCCGGGGAGCGGTATTTTCAGTATCCTCATCCGCTTCGGAAATCTCGGGAATCTCCTCGGGAATGGGGGCTAAAACCTCCTCCAGGGAGGGCTCATGCATATCCTCTGCAAGGGATTCGCTCATGATGCGCTCCAGCTCCATGTCTGACAAATCGCTCAAACCGACACCGGAAACGGCATGCTCATCGGGCCCGATTTCTTCAGCGGAATCGGACAAAAGGTCTTCAAACCAATCAGAGCCTTCCGGCTGTCCCGGTGTTTTTTTGTTATCCATTGTATATTCCTCCTGTCAGCGAATGACAATTTGCCGGGCGACAGCATCTGCTTCCTCCCGACCCTTTAAGGCTTCAATCAGCATAAGTCCAAAGGGGATGGCACAGCCGGCAGAGGTGCCGGTAATCAGTTTTCCGTCCCGGATACAGGGAACGTTCGGAATCATATTTGCCTTTGCCATGGCAGATTCACAGCCGGGGTAGCAGGTAGCCTGCCGACCGTCGGTAATGCCTAAATCGGAAAGCACAGTGGGGCCGGCACAGATAGCGGCTACAAATTTTTCGTTTTCCCAAGCGAACTGCAGTGCAGACATGGCACCGCTGCTTTTGCGGCAGGAGGCGACACCTCCCAATCCGCCGGGGAGAATAATCATATCCAACTGGGTCAAATCCATTTCTTCCAAGGTAATATCGGCCTCTATACCGATTCCGTGGCTTCCGTATACGGTTTTGCCATTGATGCCAACGGTCATAACGGAAATGTTTGCACGGCGGAGCAGGTCCAGAGGTGCGATAGCCTCTGTTTCTTCAAAGCCGGTGCCTAAAAGCATATATACCATAGTTATTTCTCCAAGCATTGCCGCACATGGCGGTAAATTTCTTCGTGAATGTCCTCAATACTGCGCATTGCGCCGTTACGCACACATTCAATCACGGTCCAGCCGTAGAATGCGGCGGCGGCCCGGCCGGTTTTTCGGCAGGTGGTCAAATATTCCATGTCCTGCTCATGAATATCGGCGTGGGTGCTGGTAGCTTCTTCCCGGCTTCGCAACAGCTTTTCGGTGAAGTCTGTGGGGACGTCCAGATATAGGGTCAAATCCGGCCGGGGAAGTCCTAATCGGTCATATTCAAATTCATAGAGCCATTTTAGAAATTCACCTTGCTTTTCCTCGGGCTCCTTGGATGCCTGATGCACGGCATTGGAGGTGGTGTACCGGTCGGAAACAATCAAGCCTCCTTGCTGATACCATTCTCCCCAGTCCTGCTTAAAGGAGGCAAACCGGTCCACAGCATAAAATGCAGAGGCGGCATAGGCGTTGACATCCGTGGGCTTACTACCAAATTCTCCTCCCAAATACATACGAATCAGAGAAGAACTGGGTTCGGAATACCGGGGGAATACCAGCGTTTTAAATTTCTGTCCATCTTCCTGAAGGCGTTGGGTCAAACGGCCGAATTGGGTAGATTTTCCCGAGCCGTCGGTGCCTTCGATAACGATTAGTTTACCCATAGTAAAATGCCTCCTAGCCACAGTAATACCATGCTATCATAGAATAACACATTTTTTCCCATTTGTCCACTCCCGGAAGCCGGGGTTTTTGTGTTTCACCGAGGGAAAGAAGGTTGCATATTTCATAAAAAGCTGATAGAATAAAGCAAAACACCAGACAAAGGAAGAGTGCAATGAAAGAAATGATGACATTTGCAGATTTGGGACTGTCTGAGGCAATGTTAAAGGCACTGGAACAGAAGGGCTACGGGTATCCTACCACCATTCAGGCGGAGGCCATTCCCTGCTTTTTGCAGTGGAAGGACGTGATTGCAAAAGCGCCTACCGGTACAGGGAAAACCTTTGCCTTTGGAATTCCGATGATTGAGCATATCGACCCTGCCAATGAGGCGGTGCAGGGACTGATTTTAGCACCCACCAGAGAGCTGGCCATTCAAATCGGCGATGAATTGCGGGGACTTTTGACCTATTATCAGGGAATCCGGGTTGCGGTGCTTTATGGCGGCGCGGGCATTGGCGGTCAGATAAAGCAGTTGGAGAAAAAACCCCAAATCGTAGTGGCTACTCCGGGACGCTTGATGGACCATTATAACCGCAAAACCATCCGGCTGGATGGTATTTTGACGGTGGTGCTGGACGAGGCCGACCGGATGCTGGATATGGGCTTTTTCAAGGATGTGACCCGGATTATCGAAAAGGTAAAAAACCGGAAAAATCTGGGCTTGTTCTCCGCGACCATTTCCCAAGAAGTGATGACAGTCTCCTGGATGTACCAGCGGGACGAGGTGGAAATTACGGTAGAGCCGAAAAAAGAGGACCGGCCGGATATTGACCAGTACAGCCTGACGGTGACACCCCTCCAAAAGGCAGAAACCACATTGCGGCTGATTCGCACCCAAGGCTATGAGCGGGTGATGATTTTCTGCAACACCAAGCATATGTGTCAGCGGCTTTGTGATGAGTTCCAGAGAACCGGTCTGGATTGCGAATGTATCCACGGAGATATTCGCCAGAGTCAGCGGGAAAAGACCATGCAGCGCTATCGGGACGGCAAGCTGGCAGTGCTGATTGCCACGGATGTGGCATCCCGGGGCATTGATGTGGATGATGTGGACTGTGTCATCAATTATGATGTGCCGGAAGAGAATGAATATTACGTTCACCGCATCGGAAGAACCGGCCGGGCCAAGCGAAAGGGAAGCGCCTTCTCTATCATTGGCAATTTCCCTGAGAAAGCCAAGCTGGATGAAATTGCCAAGTTTTCCGCTTATACCATTCGCCCCATGGTTTTTGGGGAGGACGGCAGTTTAATGGAAGAACAGGTGAAAGCGCCGGCGCCTGTCAAGAGGCGATTCCGTTGAGGCCCGCGGAGCGGGGCTTTCTGCTCCTTACCTGTGACTTTGGAGATACGGAGCGGAAACCCTTAACAGTACCCCAGCTGCGGATTTTGGCCAGCAGAATGGCATTGGCGGACAGACAGCAGGAAGAGCGGGAGTTGACCGTATCAGACCTCCTCTCCCTAGGATATTCCCAGCCTATGGCGGAGCGAATCGTATCCCTGCTTTCTGATGAGCCATTGCTTGCCCACTATCTTCGTAGGGGAAAGAAATGTGACTGCGAAGCGCTGAGCCGAATCAGCCCGGGATATCCCCTTAGAATCCGCAAGAAATTGGGTTTGGATGCGCCGGGGTGTTTGTGGGTAAAGGGAGATGTTTCCTTGCTGGATGCACCGAAAATTTCCCTGGTGGGAAGCCGGGAGCTTGCAGAGGATAACCGGATGTTTGCCCAAAGAGTAGGGGAGCAGGCCGCGAAACAGGGCTATGTTTTGGTTTCCGGCAATGCCCGGGGGGCGGACCGGATGGCACAGAACGCCTGCCTGGAACACGGCGGAAAGGTCATCTGTGTGGTGGCGGACAGTTTGGCAGAAAAGTCTTTGGACAAAAGGATTCTTTACATAAGTGAAGATGGGTTTGACTGTCCCTTTTCTGCCCAAAGAGCCTTAAGCCGAAACCGGATTATTCACGCCCTGAGTGAAAAAACTTTTATTGCCCAGAGCCGCCTGCATATGGGCGGCACTTGGGATGGCAGTGTAAAAAATTTACAGCAGGGCTGGAGCGAAGTGTACTGCTTTGACGACGGTTCACCGGCGGCTGATGCGTTGGCCCAAATGGGAGCCACATTGATTGGATATAGGCAGCTGGGGAGTTTGCAGGCTCTGGCATCCGACTATATGAATTTCTTATCCAAGGACGAGTAAATCCGTCCTTGGAAATTTTTACATATAAAAAAGAAGAACCACCTTACGGCGGTTCTTCTGGAGCTAGTGACCTGACTCGTTTGCATTTTCGGCGTAGCCGAAAATTAAGGTTCCGCTCCGTCTAGCCGTCGCGGGCAACCTGCCCCCGGCAGGTTGCATTATATGGTTCGAGTCAGGAATATAAATAGGAAGAACCGCCGATTGGCGGTTCTTCTGGAGCTAGTGACCTGACTCGAACAGGCGACCTTCTCATTACGAGTGAGATGCACTACCGACTGTGCTACACTAGCAGGCGTTTAAGCGAAATCATTATATCGGTTTTTATATGGATTGTCAACCGCTTTTTCTGTGATTACAGAGCAGATTTGGCATAATTGAATGAAATCTTCCTTACAATTCTGCCGGGGATAGGCAAAAGCAACGAAACATGAATATTTATGCATTATTGATTGACATGAATGAAAAAAAGGTGTATAATCCGGGTTATACATTAAATACTTATTCCAAGGAGGAACATATCATGAAAAAAGAAAATATCAAAAAAGTTGTATTGGCATACTCCGGCGGTTTGGATACCTCTATTATCATTCCCTGGCTGAAGGAAAACTACAATAACTGTGAGGTCATCGCCGTTGCAGGCAATGTGGGACAGGCAGATGAATTGGAGGGACTGGAAGAAAAGGCCATTAAGACCGGTGCATCCAAGCTGTATGTTTTGGATTTGACCGAGGAATATGTGGACGATTACATCATCCCCACCATGAAGGCCGGTGCGGTGTATGAGGAATATCTGTTGGGTACCAGCCATGCCCGGCCCTGCATTGCCAAGGGCTTGGTGGAAGTGGCCTTGAAGGAAGGTGCGGATGCCATTGTTCACGGCTGTACCGGTAAGGGCAATGACCAGGTTCGGTTTGAACTGGCAATTAAGCATTTTGCCCCCAATATGCCCATCATTGCCCCTTGGCGGGAGTGGGATATTAAATCCCGTGAAGAAGAAATCGCCTACGCCGAGGCGCACAACATTCCTCTGAAGATTAACCGGGAAACCAATTATTCCAAGGATAAGAATCTGTGGCATTTGAGCCATGAGGGTCTGGATTTGGAGGACACCGGAAACGAGCCCCAGTACGAAAAGCCCGGCTTCCTGGAAATGGGTGTTTCTCCGCTTCTGGCGCCCGATGCACCTACATATATTACGTTGGACTTTGTCCAGGGTGTTCCTGTGGCTTTGGACGGCGAGAAGATGTCCGCGAAGAACATCATTCTGAAGCTCAATGAACTGGGCGGTGCCAACGGTATCGGTATTTTGGATATTGTGGAGAACCGTTTGGTTGGCATGAAGTGCCGCGGTGTTTATGAAACGCCCGGCGGTGCAATTTTGTACAAGGCTCACAGCGTACTGGAGAGCATCTGTCTGGATAAAATGACCCTGCATGAAAAGCAGAGACTGTCCATTACCTTTGCAGAGCTGGTATACAACGGCCAGTGGTTTACACCTCTGCGGGAAGCACTGTCTGCTTTCGTGGATAAGACCCAGGAGAAGGTCACCGGCAAGGTAAGACTGAAGCTGTATAAGGGCAATATGATCAATGCAGGCGTATGGAGTCCTTATACTCTGTATAGTGAAGAAATTGCCACCTTTGGCGAAAGCGATTACAATCAGGCTGACGCCGCCGGATTTATCAACCTTTACGGCCTGCCGATTCAGGTGCAGGCGATGGTAGACGCAAAGAATCAGGAAAAGTAAGGAGAATCGTCACATGGCAAAAATGTGGGCCGGGAGAACGGACGGAGCAACAGAAAAAATTGCGGATGATTTTAATTCATCCATCCATTTTGACAGTCGGATGTATCGGCAGGATATTACCGGCTCCATGACCCACGCCGCCATGCTGGCCCGGCAGGGAATCATTACCCAAGCGGATGCAGACTGCCTGATAGAAGGGCTGGCGCAAATCCTGGAGGATATCCAAAAGGGTGTGCTTGCCATTGATATGCAGTGTGAGGACATTCACATGTTTGTGGAGCAGGAATTAACTGCAAGACTCGGCGATGTGGGCAAAAAACTGCATACCGCGCGCAGCCGTAACGATCAGGTTGCGCTGGACATCCGTATGCATCTGCGCAGCGAGATCGACACGGTTTCTGCCGAGATCTGTGATCTCATCGGTGCGATCACCGACAAGGCTTCGGCACATAAAGCGACCATTCTGCCCGGCTACACGCATCTGCAAAGGGCGCAGCCGATCACCTTCGGTCATCATCTGATGGCATAC
>JAZNIX010000025.1:0-234062 GCA_045577715.1 Faecousia sp. | reverse complement strand
ATAAATGATCGTTTAGCTTATCGCCAAGGCTCCCCTTGTCAGGGGAGCTGTCACGCGAACAGCGTGACTGAGGGGTAGTTTCTCTCCCTCCGTCTTCGCCTTTGGCGAAGCCACCTCCCTCGTCAGAGGGAGGCTTTGGTGTACGCCTTTCTGCTGCGCTAAACGATTATTTACGCAAATAATTCTTCAATGCTCGCAAAGCGGTATCCCATTTCCTCCCACTTGGTCAGCAATTCGTCCATAATCTGGGCGTTGGTGGCAGATGTGGAGTGAAGCAGAACCACCGCGCCGTTATGGGTTCGGGGCAGCAGCTTAGAAAAGGCGTACTCCGGGGTGGGCTGTTTGTCGTTATTCCAATCCACATACGCAAGACTCCAAAACACCGTCTTATAGCCCAATTCCTTGGCCATTTCCAAATTTTCCTGACTGTAAATGCCCTGGGGTGGGCGGTAATATTTTGGCATTTCTTCTCCGGTAATTTGCCGGTAGAGGGTTTCCAAATCGGTTAACTCCTTGGAAAAGGCGGCCTTGTCGGACAGCTTGCTCATATCATGGTGATGCATGGTGTGGTTACCCACAATATGCCCCTCATCCACCATGCGGCGCACCAAATCGGGATTTTTTTCCAGGTAATTTCCCACCAGGAAAAATGCGCCCGGGGCATTGTGTTTTTTCAGAACGTCCAGAATTTTTCCCGTAGCGCCGTTTTCATAACCGGCATCAAAGGTCAAATAAATCACTTTTTCCCGGGTGTTTCCCAGATAAACCGCATCATATTTTTGAAGCTGGGTGCTATCTGCCGGGCCAATGGGGGGCGCACCCTCGGTGCGGAAGCTAAGCCCCCAAGAACCGGTTGACATAACACTTGTAAGAATGAGATGGATACCAAAGCCAAGGGCAATGGCCAAAGCACCGAACAAAATCCACAAATCCCGTTTGCGCATATAAAACCCCTCCCTGGGGACAATCTATGCCCGGAAGGGGTGGGATATTCAAGGAATATGCCGCTGTAATCGGTGACTCAGCAGGTAGGCAAGCAACAGCTTTATCCCGTCGGGCAGAAGAAAAGGGGCAACCGTGGTCGAAAATACGCTCCAAAGACTCTGACCGCCGGAAAATTGGAAGAAAAACCAAAGCATCCCGCACAGATAACACACAAGCTGTACCACAACCGCTATCGGTAGTTTTGGAGCTGCTTTCCAAAGGGCGGTAATACACCAATAAAGAAGTCCGCCGGCGAGAAATCCCCAAAGATAGCCCCCGGTAGGCCCGAACAGGCTGCTGAAACCGCCGTGAAAACCGGAAAACACCGGCAGGCCCATTGCCCCCAGGCACAGATACACAAAAATCGCCAGACAGCCCCGCTTTCCACCAAGCAGCAGCAGTGCCAGCTGCAGGCCAAGGCTTTGGAAGGTGACAGGCACGCCCAGCAGGGGGACAGAAATCCATGCGCACAGGGCCAGCAGGGCGGCAAACAAACCGCAAAGGGAAATATCTCTGATTTTCAAGCCGTCACCTCATTTCCGGCACAGTTTAGCATGAAACAGAAAAAAAGTCAACCGCTCCAAGGCGGAGCGGTTGACATAACATAAAGATGCTTATTTGTTCAGATATGCGTGAATGGCAGCCGCGCCCTTCTTGCCGGCACCCATGGCCAGAATGACGGTGGCCGCGCCGGTAACGGCATCGCCGCCGGCAAACACGCCGTCCCGGGTGGTCATTTCGTCTTCGTTGACAATCAGACAGCCCTTCCGGTTGGTTTCCAGACCGGGAGTGGTGGAGCGAATCAAGGGGTTGGGGCTTGTGCCCAAGCTCATGATGACGGTATCCACATCCAGAATAAACTCAGAACCGGGAACCTCAATGGGACGGCGGCGACCGGAAGCGTCCGGCTCGCCCAGCTCCATGCGGATGCACTTCATGCCGCAGACCCGGCCGTTTTCATCCGGCAGAATTTCCACAGGGTTGCACAAAGTCTTAAACTCGATGCCCTCTTCCTTGGCGTGATGCTGCTCTTCCAGACGGGCCGGCATTTCTGCCTCGCCACGGCGGTAGACAACATATACATTTTCCGCACCCAGACGCATGGCACAGCGGGCGGCGTCCATTGCCACGTTACCGCCGCCAACCACAGCAACCGCCTTGGATTTTACCACGGGGGTGTCGTAGCTTTCGTCGTAGGCCTTCATCAGATTGGTACGGGTTAAGTATTCGTTGGCGGACATAACGCCCTTCAGGCTTTCGCCGGGAATGTTCATGAACATGGGAAGACCTGCGCCGGAGCCTACAAATACGGCCTTATAGCCCATTTCAAACAGTTCGTCGATGGTCAGCACCCGGCCGATGACCATATTGGTCATGACTTCTACGCCCTGGGCCTCCAGCTTGGTGATTTCGTTGGCAACGATGGCCTTGGGCAGACGGAATTCGGGGATACCGTAAACCAGCACGCCGCCGGCAGTGTGGAGGGCTTCAAACATGGTCACTGCATAGCCCAGCTTGGCCAGGTCGGAGGCGGCGGTCATACCGGCAGGGCCGGAACCCACCACTGCTACCTTAATGCCGTTGGATTCTACTTTTTCGGGCATGGCGTTGATATTTTCCCGATACCAGTCAGCCACAAACCGCTCAAGTCTGCCAATGGCCACCGGCTCGCCCTTGATACCCCGGACACAGCGGGCTTCACACTGGGTTTCCTGAGGGCAGACCCGGCCGGACAGGGCAGGCAGAGCGTTGGTGGAGGTGATAATCTCGTAAGCGGCCTTAAAATCGCCTTCCTGGACTTTGGCAATGAATTCGGGAATCCGAACATTGACAGGACAGCCTTCCACGCACTTGGGGTTTTTACATTTTAAGCACCGGCCGGCCTCTTCTATGGCCATTTCGGCGGTGTAGCCCAGGGTTACTTCCTTGAAGTTCCGGGCGCGAACCTGAGGATCCTGCTCAGGCATGGGGGTTTTTACTAAAGTCATGTTTGCCATTTCAGTATCCTCCTTCTTATTTAATCAATTCCTTGCCCATGGCGTCAATGCGGCAGGCGTGCTTTTCCGTCACTTCCGCTTCCCGACTCCGATAAAGGCTGTTGCGGCTCATGAGCTCGGCGAAGTCCACCTTGTGACCGCCAAACTCCGGGCCGTCTACGCAGGCAACCTTGGTTTCACCGCCTACCGTGACCCGACAGCCGCCGCACATACCGGTGCCGTCGACCATGATGGGGTTCAGGGACACGCTGGTGTGGACACCGAAGGGTTCGGTGGTCTTGCATACAAATTTCATCATGGGGATGGGGCCGATGGCCAGCACTTCGTCAAATTTCTCGCCCTGCTCCAGCAGCTCCTGCAGGGGCTGGGTGACCAAGCCGTGGCGGCCATAGCTGCCGTCGTCGGTCATGAGAATTAAATTGTCGGCAACGGCCTTAAATTCTTCTTCCAGAATGACGATGTCCTTGCTGCGGAAGCCTACAATGACGGTCACTTCTGCGCCGGCCTCTTTGAATGCCTTGGCAGAGGGCAGTGCAATGGCACAGCCCACACCCCCGCCAACCACACAGACCTTTTTCTTGCCTTCCACAGGGGTGGGCTTACCCAGAGGGCCTACAAAGTCCCGGATATAGTCGCCCTCGTTTAGATTGCCCAGGGCAATGGTGGCAAAGCCTACTTTCTGGAAAATAATGGTAACTGTACCCTTTTCCCGGTCATAGCCGGCGATGGTCAGGGGAACACGCTCGCCCTTTTCATCAATCCGGAAGATGATAAACTGGCCGGCCCGTGCCTTTTTGGCAATAAAGGGAGCTTCGATATCCATCAGGGTGACGGCGGAATTCAGCTCCTTTTTACGAACAATTTTGAACATGTACGAATCCTTCTTTCTCAGAATATGTCATCACGTTTGGGCATACGCCCGATAAATACATTATAAGTCTAATTCCTGTATTTGTCAAATAAATATCGATAAAAATGGTGAGAAATCAGTTTACATAATATGGCCTGCCGGATTCTTGCCTTGGTGCCGCCCAAAAGAGAAAATCGGTGATAACCGAAGTCATCACCGATTTTACTTATTTCCCGATTTTAGTCAGAACGGTTTCGTAAAGTTCCCGGGTGCTGTCCCGGTGGTTTAATCCGATAACCAGAGTTTTTTCTCCCGAAGTCAACACCACAAATTCTTTCGCGCCGGTAAAGGCATATAAAGTATACGTGCCAAATTCCTCGTTTTGGAAAATACCCAGAGACAGTCTTGCAGAGGCAAAGCCGTTGGTTCGCACACCCACATCCAGCATTTCCCGGTAGGAAACGGCATCAATTTCGGAGTAATCCACCTCGATATCTGTCCAATACGTGGCATGGACTGCAAAGGAAGTTTCGTTGCACTGGACTTCTACCTTGCCGGTGAACATCAATACCCCAATACCAATGAGAAGAATGGGCAGGACAATGGCGGAGACGGTGACTGCCACCTTTTCCCCTTTGCTTTTGGGCTTGGTGTCGTAAACGATGCCTGCTTTTTTGTGCTGTCTGTAAATCCGGTAGGAATAAAGGAAGGGAAGAATGACCGCAACCGCCAACACCCCTACCATGACCCACACTGCGGCATTCATGGGGAGCAAAAGGGAAAGCAGCCCCACCAATCCTCCGATAACCCAAAGCTTGCCGGTAAACCGGTGGGTTTTGTTCCAGTTTTCCTCGTTATTCAGCGTCCAGGAGATTTTGATGCCCAGGGTGCGGTTTTGGGTGATTTTCGGCAGATAGTTACCCAAAAACAGGAACATCAAGCCAAACAGCACAGGCAGGAAAAAGGTCATATCAAATTCCAAACCGAAGGCGGCCCGGTACATGATGCCGTTGGCGAAAAGGGAAATGGCAGGAAGAATCCAAAAAACAATGCGCAAGGCCTTGGCATTTTGCTGTGTTTGCTTTTTGTCACAGAGGGTAGCCAGCAGACAAATAAAATGCAAAACCAAAAAAATACAGGGCAAACCGAACACCGCAAAGGCCTTGCCGCTGAAGCCGTCCGGATTGCCGTCTGCGCCCCAATGGGTGGTCATGGTGTCGGGCAGGTCGTTCCACAGGAAAATTCCCAACAGAATCGGAAGCAAAAGAATCAGCGACGACAGGATAATACTGACTTTGTTCTTTTTAAGCATGGCGATTGTCTCCTTTCAAATCGGCAATCCAAAGCATGGTTTCTTCTAACACAGAGGTGTTGATTTCATAAAAAATAAATTTTCCCTCTCTGGTGTCACGAATCAAATCGGCGTCCTTGAGTACGGATAAGTGCCGGGAAATGGATGGGGCGGTGACGGCAAAATGCTCGGTGATTTCTCCTGCCGACAGCCGGCCCTGTTTCAATATATTCAGGATTTCCCGGCGTATGGGGTCGGCAAGCGCCTTTAGTGTCTGCTGTAAGCCCATAGGATAACCTCCTTTAACAATTAACCTAAGTGTTAAATATATGATACACAGAGAAACGGTCTTTGTCAAGAGGGGGAGAGAAAGAATTTTTCGTTTCAAACTGTAGGGCGGGGGCTTACTCCCACCCTACACCCAGATGTGGGCGCTTGCCGATAGGGGCGGATGCCCACATCCGCCCGTTGTGCATTCCTATCGCAAGCCGGGACGATGCAGGCATCGTCCCCTACATACGTTAATATCTGTCAAGAATTATCTTCCGGAGGATGGGATGCAATGGCAGGCCACAAAATGCCCTGATTCTGTTTCTTGAAGGCCGGGGGCTTCCTCCCGGCAGATTGGTTGGGCATGGGGACACCTGGGACAAAAGGAACAGCCTGCCGGGGGATTCATAGGGCTGGGGATATCCCCAAGCAGTTCTATTGTTTGCCGCTGCGGGTCTTTTTGCAGGGTGAGCATGGCAGACATTAACCCTTGGGTATAGGGATGGAGCGGCTTGCGAAACAGGGTGTCCTTGTCTGCAAGCTCCACGATTCTTCCCAAATACATGACGGCAATTCTGTCGCAAAGGTGATGCACCACCGACAGATTATGGGAGATAAACAGATAGGTTAAGCCCCGTTTTTCCTTCAAGGTGACCAGCAGATTCAAAATCTGGGCCTGTACGGATACATCCAGCGCAGAAACCGGTTCGTCACAAACCAGAAATTTAGGCTGGAGCACCAGGGCCCGGGCGATGCCCACCCGTTGCTGTTGACCGCCGGAAAGCCCATGGGCAAACCGCCTGCCCATATCGGGCTGCAGGCCCACCTCGTCCATAAGGCTGCAAACCCTTTCCCGGATTTGCTCCCGGCGGAGCTTGCGGTGGAATTTCAGCGGTTCGGCGATGATATCTTCTATCCGAAGCCGGGGATTTAGGCAGGCGCAGGGGTCTTGGAAGATAAGCTGCATCTGCTTTCTTTGTTCTGCCAGTTCAGAGGCGCGCAGCTTAAAAACATCCTGCCCCTGAAACAGCACCTGCCCGGAGGTAATATCTGTGAGCCGAAGGATGACCCGGCCCAGAGTGGATTTTCCGCAGCCGGACTCCCCCACCAGACCCAGGCTTTCTCCCTGAAAAATATCCAGGCTCACGCCGTCCACGGCCTTTACCTGCCTGGAGGAAAGCCCGCTGGGAAAATGCTTTGCAACTTGGTTCAATTGTACCAGAACGTTACGCCTCATACAAACTCCTTTCATACATAAAACAGCGCACCCAATGGCCGTCTTTCAGAGAAGTGCTGTTGGGGATTTTGTTGCGGCACACCGGCTTACAATGGGGGCAGCGGTCTGCAAACCGACATCCCTGGGGCAAGCGGTGGCGTTGAGGAACGGTGCCGGGGATGCTGTATAAAAGCCGGTCGGCGCTGTCTAACCGGGGAATTGCATGGAGCAAGCCCTGTGTATAGGGATGGGCCGGATGGTGAAGCACGTCCTCTACCGCGCCTTCTTCTACAATAGAACCGCAATACATAACCGCAACCCGGTGACACATTTCGGCAATGACCCCCAAATCGTGGGTAATCATCACGATGGAAGTGCCGGTTTCTTCCTGCAAAGTCTTCATTCGCTGTAAAATCTGGGCTTGCATGGTCACATCCAGCGCTGTGGTGGGCTCGTCGGCAATCAGCAGCTTGGGCTGACAGCACAGGGCAATGGCAATCATTACCCGCTGCCGCTGTCCCCCGGAAAGCTGATGGGGATAGGCCTTCGCCCGCTGCGCCGGGTCCGGGATGCCGGACAGCTTCAAATACCGGATGGCTTCCTCCCAAGCCGCGGGTTTACCCATGCCCTTATGGACACGGAGTACCTCTGCGATTTGTTCCCCTACGGTCAGCAGGGGATTTAAGGAGGTCATAGGCTCCTGAAAAATCATGGAGACCTTTTTGCTGCGAATATTGCGTTGCATTTGCTTTTCGGAAAGCTGCAAAACATTCTCCCCGTCAACCCAGATTTCTCCCTGGACAAGCGCTTCCTTTTCAGGCAGCAAACGCAGGACAGACAGGGCAGTGAGGGATTTTCCGCAGCCCGACTCCCCCACGATTCCGAAAATTTCCCCTTGCTTTACGGACAGGCTGAGGTTTTCAACCGCCGGATACATTCCGCCCCCGGTGGGGAAACAGACAGATAATGCATGGATTTTTAGCACGTGGTTTGACATAAAGGTTTCCTTATCCCTTTCTGTTTTTGGGGTTGACCCAGTCGCTGATGGAATCACCCAGCAGATTGATGCTTAATACCACCAGAAAAATGGTGGCCGTGGGAGCGATTACATAACTGATTGACCGGTCTACATAGTCTTTTGCGTAGGAAAGCATTGCGCCCCAGGATGGCTCCGGGGCTTGGATACCCATGCCCAGAAAGCTCAAGCCGGCTTCAATCAAAATGGCGGTGGCCGCCAACAGGGAAAACTGCACGGTGATTCCGCCGATGCAGTTAGGCAGTACCGTTCGGAAAAGCAGATAAAAAGAATTGGCACCAAAGCCGCGGGTGGCGGTGACGTACTCCGCGGTTTTGAGATACAGCACACTGCTTCGTACGATTCTTGCAAAATAGGGAAAGCTGACCAGGCCAATGGTAAAAATCAAGGTGAAAACCGAGGGGTCCAACACGGTGATGAATAAAATTGCCAGCAAAACCGGCGGAAAGGACTGAAAGGCATCCATGATGCGCATGATGAGGCTGTCCCAAATACCGCCGTGCCAGCCTGCCAGCAGTCCCAGCGGCACACCCAGCAGTAAGGCCAGCAAGGCCGCACCCAGCCCGACGGCCATGGTGTTTCGGGTGCCGTAGACAATCCGGGCCCAAATGTCCCGGCCCAATTCGTCCGTACCGCAGATGTGCTCCGAAGAAACGCCCTGCAGACGGTGCATAGGGTCGGTTTTCAGGGGGTCGTGGCGGGTAAACAGGCCGGGGACAACGGACATGAGGAGCGCCCCTGTTAAAATCAGTAAGGCAAATACGGTTGTAAAAGTGAGCTTCATTTCCGTTCCCTCCTTAGTTCAGTTTTACCCGGGGGTCTACCAGGGTATAGAGAATATCCGTAATCAGATTGACAATGACAAAAATAACGGCAATCACCAAAACGCTTGCCTGCACCGCCGGATAGTCCCGGTTGGAAATGGACTGATATAAGTACCAGCCCAGGCCGGACCATCCGAACACCTGCTCGCAAATGACCGTGCCGCCAAACAGCCCGGCAAATTCCGTGCCGGAGACGGTGATAAGGGGAAGCAAAATGTTTTTCAGGGCGTGCCTGCCGTAGAGCTTGCCGGCAGGCAGGCCCTTGGCCCGGGCGGTGCGCATATAATTTGTGCTGAGGACATCGACAGTGTGTGCCCGGACATGGCGGCAAAGCACTGCCCCTTCAAACAGGCCAAGGGTAAGGGCTGGCATAATCAGCTGTCTTATATTCATGGCCGGGTCTACAAAAAAGTCCGTGTATCCTCCGGGGGGCAGTTGCTTCAAGATGACGGAAAATACCACAATCATTAAAAGCCCGATGCAGAAAGCGGGCATGGCCAGAAAGCCGGTGGAAAAAAGCCGGATGCCTTGGTCTAAAAGGCTTCCCCGCTTCACCGCCGCCACCATACCCAGCGGCACAGCAATCACAAGGGCAATCAGCATGGCAAAGAAAATCAGCTCAAAGCTCACGGGGAGCTTTTGAAAAATTTGCTGAGAAATGGGCATACCGCTTCGCAGGGAATAGCCGAAATCCAACTGCACACAGTCGGACAGCCAAATCAAATATTGGGTTACATAGGATTTGTCCAGCCCCAGCTCCGCCTTTACCCGGTCATAATTTTCTTGGGAAGTATCCCCATAAGGGCCGATTTTGTTCATAACCGGGTCTCCGGGGGACAGCCGCACCGTGATGAAAATAATAATAGAGATAAGAATTAACACAAAAACAGCCATAATCAGCCGCTTGAGCAGATAAAAAAGAAGCTTTGGTTTCTCCATAGAGACCCTCCGTTGTGATGATGCAAAATGGGTGTGGGGTACAAAAAAAGTGCAGTATACCCATTACAGGCGTAATCGGCATACTGCACTGTATATTTGCCAAGGGGATTAGCTGGAAATTTTCAGATGCTTTAAGAACACATGGCCCATGCCGTTGACCTCCAAGCCGGAGACGGTTTCCCGGGTGGCGTACAGAAGGGGCACGGAAAGATAGGGATACACCGGCAAATATTTGCCAACAATTTCTTGAATGTTCTCGTAAATTTCCCGTCTGTCCCCGTCATCACCGGCGGTTTTGCCTGCAGCAACCAGCTGCTGCAGCTGGGTCAAATCTGCGCATTGGTAGGGATAAAGCTGCTCAATGATAATAGAATTAAAGGTGGCAGGGTCGCTGCCGGCCATGCCGTACTGATTCCAAATCATGTCATAGCTGCGGTTTAAATAGGATTCCAACCACACAGATGCTTCCTCCACCTTAACATGCATGGTGATGCCAAGCTGTGCCAGGGCATCCTTCCACATCAGCGCGGCCATTTCACCGGCAGGAAAGCCGGCCAGAATTTCACAGTCAAAGGAAAATCCATCGGCATAGGGGGTCTGCGCTAATAATTCTTTTGCCTTTTGGAGGTTAAATTCGTTGGAAAGTACATCCTTGTGATATTTTGTGCCAAAGGGATAACAACTGGTCAAAACCTGTCCCTTACCGCCGTAAATAGCGGAGTTCAGGGTGTTTGTGTCGAAAGCCAGAAGCATGGCCTCCAGCACTCTGGGGTCAGAAAAGGCCTCCACATTGTGCCGGCCGATTTCAAACAAATCCACGGTGCTGGAGCTTTTGGCCTCCACCACCTGCAGACCGGGCTTGCCGGCCACGGAAACAGAATCGTCCACGGAGATGCGGTTGAGAATATCCACTGCGCCGGCCTGCATATTGGAGATGGCCACGGAATAATCGGTGAAGGGCTTTACCACCAGTTTTTCCACAGACACAGCCTGGGCATCCCAATATCCCGGGAACTTTTCAAAGGTCATATGGTCATTGGGGACCCACTGGGTAAATTTGAAAGGGCCGGTACCGTTGGCGGTGGCAGTCATCGTTGCGGGGTCATCGGATTTGCAGAAAATGGGGGTGTAAGCAAGGCTGTCCATAAAATTCGGAGTGGGGGCAGTCAAGCGAAAGGTCAGCTGATAATCGCTGTCAACAGTAACGGATTCCACCGTATCGTACTGAGATGCTCTCCAGGCGCCGTTGGCGGGGTCCCGGATATAGGCGATGGTGTGGGCCACATCCGCCGCAGTCAAGTCCTGACCGTTGTGAAATTTCACACCCTCCCGGAGGGTAACTTGGTAGGTTCGGGCATCTGTTTGGGTAACATTGGTGGCCAAATCCATTTCGTAGGCCATGTCCGCATTGAGATGCCACAGCGGCTCATACACATTAAAGCAGAAAAGGGTAATATAGTTATTTTGCTGGTTGGTCATGGGGTTAAAGTTGTCGATATCCCCGTCGATGCCGTAGGTTACAGTTTTAGACTGGGCAGGTGCGGGGGAACAGGCGGCAAAGCAAGCGACCGTAAGGCACACAAGCAAAACACACGCCAGTATTTTTTTCATAATAGGTCCTCCTGAGGTGTTATTCCACAAGCTCCCAGGTAAGGGGCGTTGCCCATGGAATGTCTGTTTTAGCCCGTTTCCCGAGAATATCGGGATAAAATTTAGGGGGAAGTCCGTGCCCGGGCCGGATGGAACGGACATTTTCTGCAGTAAAGGTTTCGCCGGCTTTCATATCCTTTACCACAAACAAGCTCCGGAAACGGTGCTTTCCTACCCCTTCATAGTAAGGGGTGCCGATGGCGGCTTCCGTTTCCCGGATGGCCTGCACCAATTCCTGAAACTGCGTGTGCTCCAGGGAAAAATCGGAATCGGGATTACGAATCTCCCGGGAAATGCACATATGTTTTTCTACCACACAGGCGCCCATGGCCACCGCGGCCACGGCAGAAAGGTTGGTTAAGGTGTGGTCGGACAGGCCGACTTTACACCCAAACCGCCGGGCCATATCCGGAATCAGGGAAAGATGCATACGCTCCGGCTTGGCAGGATACTCTGCACTGCAGCGCAGGAGAATATACTCCCGGCAGCCGCCCCGTTTCATGGCATCCACAGCCTCCTGGATTTCCCCTTCGTTGGCAAAGCCGCAGGAAACAATCATGGGCTTGCCCTTGGAGGCCACATACTCAATCAAGGGAAGGTCTACAATCTCCGTAGATGCAATTTTATACAGCTCTACGCCCAGGTCCTCCAAAAAATCCACGGAGGTGACGTCAAAGGGGGTGGACAGAAAATCCATGCCCAGCTTTTCACATTCCTGTTTGATTCCGGCGTGCCACTGCCAAGGGGTCATGGCCTGGCCGTAGAGGTCATACAGCCGCTGACCTTCCCACAATCCGGCACCGCATAAAAATTCCGGCTTATCGCAGTCCAGCGTCAGGGTGTCCGGGGTGTAGGTCTGGATTTTTAAGCAGTCCGCACCGGCCTGCGCGGCGGCGTGGATAATTTCGATGGCATGGTCATAACTTCCGGCGTGGTTTGCGGACATTTCCGCAATGATATAGGTTTTCTTTTGGGCCATTCGTTCCAATAATTTCATAATACACGTCCTCTCTGTGAATAAGCTGCACCCAAGAACAAAACCGGCGCTGTCCGTTTGGGAAGCTTGGACAGCACCGGGATTATAGCTTGTTTGCGGAGAAAAGAAAATTGCAAAGTTTTATGTTTTTTGTGCTTTTTTTCGGTATTGGGTCGGTGTCATTCCAAAGGTTTTCTTAAATACCAAATTAAAGTAGCTGGCAGAGGAAAATCCTGCCTGGGCGGCAATTGCATCCACCTTTAAGCTGGTGGCGGTGAGCAGTCTGCCGGCAAATTCCATTCTTAGTCCGGTAATATAAGCGCTGACGCCCTTGCCGGTTTCCCGGCTGAAAAGCTGACTGAAATAGGGGGCAGTCAAACCGACGGCAGCGCTGACGGTTTGCAGTGACAGCGCTGCGTTGCCAAGGTTTTCGTCAATAAAGGCCTTGGCTGTGCGGATGATTTCCAGCTCGATATTTTCTTCCTGGGTTTGGCGCTGAGCGATGAGCTGGGTGCAAAGCTGTAAAATCCACTCCCGAATCACCGGGGTGTTGTTCTGGGACAAAATCCAATGATAGGGGTCCCGTCCCTTCAAAATCGCTTCTGCATTTTGGTCGCTATCAGATGCGATGTTCAAAATGTGAATCACCAGGGCCGCCAGGGTTCGTTGGAGACCGGTACGGGAAACATGGGGTCTACTGCGGATTTCTTCAATCAGCTCATCCAAACGCACGGCCAATTTTCCCAGATTCCCATCCGTAAAACAGCCCACGACCCGGTCAAAGGCAATGGTGTTGCTTAAGGCGGCAGCATGGCGATAGGGAATCATATTGGCTGCCAGAATCACACCCCGGGCGCTGTATTGGTATTTATAGGCAAGCATTTGCTTTGCCTCTGCATGGGAAACAGGAATATCAGTAGCCGCCTTTTGCACATTTCCTGCGCTGATGAATAAATCCAGGCCAAAGACCTGCTGTAATTTTTTTCGCAGATTGTAAAACAGCGTATCCAGCGTAGAATCAGTGATTTCACAATCCCTCAAGGACAGCAGCAAGACGATATTGTTGCCCGCATCCACCGTGCAATAGGCAGAATATCCCTGCTTTGCCACGGCCTGCTGAATATAAACTTTGACTTGCAGGATTATATCGTCTTTGTGTTCAAAGCAGACGGGCGTATAGTCCGGCGCAACCACCGCCACCACAAAGGGAGGACGAAGCCAGGAAAGCTGAAGCCGATTCAGCCGGGTTTCCAGCTCGGCTTGGGAAAATTCCCGAATACCCTCCAGGACAGAGCGAATAAAATGCGACTGCTGTTCCGGCAATGCAGAATGGTGGTTGTGCATGGGATTTATAGCTCCTCTAAGTGAATGACACCGTCGATTTTTTGTATGTCATCTATCAAAAGCTGGTGTTCTCCCCGCTTTTTCGCCTTTAGGGTGGCAATCAATGCCCGGGCGCCTTCCTCCTGGAAGCCGGCGGTGTCCAGCTGAACATTGCTGACCTCCACCTCCAGGGCCCGAAGCTGCTGAATCAGCCCACCGATGCTTAGGCTCTCGCTGAATTCTATGTAAAGCTCCAGAACCTTGGTTCTGCGGTGAAGCCGGTTATCCCAGCGCTGAAGCAGGGTGAGGATGGTAAAAACGGAAACACCGGCCACGATTGCGGCCTCATAAAAGCCTACACCCAAAGCAAGACCCACGCCAGCGCAGGTCCACAGACCGGCGGCTGTGGTCAGACCTTTGATTTGATTGTGCTTGGTGACAATGATGGTACCGCCGCCCAGAAAACCGATGCCGCTGACCACCTGGGCACCCAGCCGCATAGGGTCGCCGGCGTTGGTGACCTGAAACAGATATTGGTTGGTTAACATAATTAAGCAAGAACCTACACAAACAAGCATATAGGTCCGCAAGCCGGCAGGGCGGTTTTTCATTCCCCGCTCAATGCCGATAAAGCCGCCGAAAAGCACAGCAAGCACGATTCGCACAGCCACAGCAATGTAAGTCACTTCACGCAATGCCAAGGGTTGTAATTCCACGATTCTGACCTCCAATTCCAATTTTATCGGTACAGTATACACAGATTTACCGGGAAAGTCAACCAATTAAGAAAGGTTCTCGCTTTGTGCCAAATTTGCACCCTCTGATTTGTGCAATTTGCGCAACCGGAGGAAGAATATTCCGGGTTCTTGCGTTTTTTGAGGGCCTATGGTATCATGGAAAACAGGAAAGGTGGTTAAAAATATGGAGAAAACGAAAGGGCGCAAGCCTTTTTATTTGGCCCTGGTCATCTTCAGCCTGGTAGGACAGGTGGCCTGGGTGGTAGAAAATATGTATTTGAATGTGTTCATCTATAAGATGTTCCGGGCCGATGCCCAGGCCATATCTACCATGGTGGCGGCCTCTGCGGTGGCGGCAACGGTGACCACACTGCTGATGGGTGCCTTGTCTGACAAGCTGGGCAAGCGGAAGCTGTTTATTTGTGGCGGTTATATTCTTTGGGGCATTTCCATTTGGAGCTTTGCCCTGATTCGCATGGATGTGATTGATGCGTTGTTCCCGGCGGCGGTATCTGCCGCCTCTGTGGGGGTCAGCCTGGTGATTATGGCGGACTGCCTCATGACCTTTTTCGGGTCCACGGCCAACGATGCCTGCTTCAACGCCTGGCTGACGGATGCCACCGATGAAACCAACCGGGGAAAAGCCGAGGGCATTAACGCCATGATGCCCCTGCTGGCGATTTTGGTGGTTTTCGGCGGCTTTATGGGCTTTGATTTGAATCAGAGCGAAAGCTGGACAACCATTTTTGGCATCATCGGCACAGTGGTGCTGATTTTGGGCGTGGCAGGATTCTTTCTGATTGAGGAAAAGGCGGTAAAAAATGAGGAAAATCAAAATTATTTTGCCAATATTTTTTACGGCTTCCGCCCCCGGGTAATAACATCCAACACAACCTTGTATCTGGGGCTGTTGGGCTTTGCTTTGTTTAACATTGCCATTCAGATTTTCATGCCCTATTTGATTCTATATTATAATGTGTCCCTGGGCATGGAAAATTATGTACTGATTATGGCACCGGCCATTTTGCTGGCGGCGGTGTTTACGGCCCTGTATGGCAGAGTTTACGACCGAAAGGGCTTCCAGAGTGCGGTGATTCCGGCTATGGTTTTGCTGATGGCTGGCTTTGTGGTGCTGTATTTGTTCCGCAGTACCCTGCCGGTATTTTTAGGCTCGCTTTTGATGATGTGCGGCTACCTATCCGGCATGGCGGTCTTTGGGGCGCTGTTTCGGGATTACACGCCGGAAAACAAGGCCGGAATGTTCCAAGGCCTGCGAATTGTGGGACAGGTGCTGATTCCCGGCGTCATTGGCCCGGCCATCGGTGCGGCGGTATTGAAGAATGCGGAAACCGTCATGAATGATGACGGTACGACCTCCTTTGTGCCAAATAAAAATATTTTCCTGGCGGCGTTGCTTGCCTCGGTAGCGGTGTGGGTGATTTTAGTGCCTCTGTTGCGGAAGATGAAAAAGGAGAAAACACCATGCTCAAACAGCTGATAACCCCGGAGGGGGAAGCACTGCGTTCCGGGAATGGCCTGCCTTGGCAGGAATATCCCCGGCCTCAAATGCGGAGAGAAAGTTATGTAAACTTAAACGGTTGGTGGGACTTTGGCGTGGGAAAAGAGGAACCGGCCTATGACCGGAAGATTCTCGTGCCTTTTTGCCCCGAATCCCTGCTTTCCGGCATCGGACAGCATTTTGAGGAGAAGCTGTATTACCGGCGGCGCTTTACCCTGCCGGCGGGCTTTCGCAAGGACAGGGTGCTGCTGCACATCGGGGCGGCAGACCAGATTGCGGAAGTTTATGTAAACCAAAAGAAGGTAGGCCGCCATGAAGGGGGCTACGAAGCCTTCACACTGGACATTACCGAGGCTTTGGAGGAAGAAAATGAGCTGGTGATTTGCTGTACCGACGACCAAGGGAAGTTATCTTTTCCCTACGGCAAGCAGGTAACGCCGAAAAAACGGGGAGGCATGTGGTACACCCCGGTGTCCGGCCTGTGGCAGACCGTGTGGCTGGAAAGTGTGCCTGGGGAGTATATTCAAAGGCTGAAGATAGAAAACCGGGGCTACAGTGTGAAAATTTCCGTAGAACCGGCTTTGGAGGGGACGGTCACCGTGCCGGAGCTGGGAAGCTTTCCTCTGGAAAAGGGAAGCGTCACCATTACCCCCGAGCATCCCCGGCTCTGGAGTCCGGAGACTCCCTATCTGTACGAATTTTTTGTGGAAACGGACTGTGACCGGGTGGAGAGCTATTTTGCCATCCGCAGTTTGGAAATAAAAAGGGTGGATGGAATTTCGCGGCTGTGTCTCAACGGCGCGCCCTGTTTTTTCCACGGACTGCTGGACCAGGGCTACTGGCCAGACGGCCTGTTTACCCCCGCTTCGCCTTCGTGCTATGAAAAGGATATCCTTGCGATGAAAGCTTTGGGCTTCAACACCTTGCGCAAGCATATTAAGGTAGAGCCGGAGCAGTTTTATTATGACTGCGACCGGCTGGGCATGGTGGTATTTCAGGATATGGTCAACAATGGGGATTACAATTTCCTGAGGGATACGGCACTGCCAACCGTTGGTCTGCAAAGGCTGGATGACCGATATTTTCACAGAAACAAAGCCTGCCGGCAGCGGTTTCTTTCCGGTATGGCGGCCACGGTAAATCAGCTATACAGCCACCCCAGCATTTGCTATTGGACCATTTTTAACGAGGGCTGGGGGCAGTTTGACAGTGACCGGGTGTATGAACAGATGAAGGCGCTGGACGACAGCCGGTTTATCGATACCACCTCCGGGTGGTTCCGCCGAAAGAAAAGCGATGTGGACAGCCGCCATGTGTATTTTAAGCCCATTCGGCTGAAGGGGGACGGAAGACCGCTGGTGCTGTCGGAATTTGGAGGCTATTCCTACAAAATTCCGGGTCACGTGTTTAATACGGAGCAAACCTACGGCTACGGAAAATTTGAAGACCCGAAGGCCTTTGCCGATGCCGTCGAAAGGCTGTATCTGGAGCAGGTGATTCCTGCGGTAAAAACGGGGCTTTGCGCCGCCATTTATACCCAGGTTTCCGATATCGAGGACGAAACCAACGGTATTTTGACCTATGACCGGAAGGAATGTAAGCTCCCTTCGGAAACCATGCAGGCCATCGCCGAAAAGCTGTGAGCGTTTCCGGCAGCGAAAGCTGCCGGATTTTTTTGCTCTTTTTCCTTGCCGACATTTCCTTTTGGCGGTATAGTAATCTTGAGGGAAGACCCTTGGATTCCATGGAGGTGACCTTTCTATGAAAATACGTTTTATCGGTGCGACCCATGAGGTGACCGGTTCCTGCACACTGCTGGAAGTGGGCGGCAGGTATTATCTGGTGGACTGCGGTATGGAGCAGGGGGTGGATGTGTTTGAAAACGTTCCCCTGCCCATCCCCCCCGGCCAGGTGGAGGCCGTTTTTCTGACCCATGCCCATATCGACCACTCGGGGATGCTGCCCAAGCTCTGCAAGGACGGCTTCCGGGGCGCTATTTATGCCACAGGGGAAACCTGCAACCTGTGCAATATCATGCTTCGGGATTCTGCCCATATCCAAGTATCCGAAGCCCAGTGGCAGAGCCGAAAGGCCCAACGGGCAGGAGAAAATCCCATTGCGCCCATTTATGATTTGCAGGATGCGGAAACTGCCATTTCCCTACTGCGCCCCTGCCGCTACGGAGAAATTTTGCAGGTGGCAGAGGGCATTGCCCTGCGGTTTACGGATATCGGCCATCTTCTGGGGTCGGCCTGCATCGAGCTTTGGCTGACGGAGAATGGGGAAACCCGAAAAATCGTTTTCAGCGGCGATGTAGGAAACCGCAATCAGCCCATTATCAATGACCCCAAAACCGTGGCCCAGACCGATTATCTGGTGATAGAATCTACCTACGGCAACCGCCTGCACGAAGCCCCCGGGGATATGATGGCAGAGCTTGCCATGTATCTTCAAACCACCCTGGACCGAGGGGGCAATGTGGTGATTCCTTCCTTTGCGGTGGGAAGAACCCAGGAAATGCTATACGCCATTCGGGAAATCAAGCAGAAAAATCTGGTTACGGGACACCCCGGCTTTCCTGTTTATGTGGACTCACCGCTGGCGGTGGAGGCCACGGCCATTTTCCTGCAGTGCGACATAAGCTGTTTGGACGATTCCACCGCCCAATTGGTGCGGCAGGGCATCAATCCCATTTGGTTTGACGGTTTGACCTTGTCTGTATCTGCCGAGGAGTCCAAAAAAATCAACACAGACCCCCGGCCCAAGGTGATTCTTTCTGCCAGCGGTATGTGCGAGGCAGGCCGCATCCGCCACCATCTGAAGCACAATCTGTGGCGGCCGGAAAGCACGGTGCTGTTTGTGGGCTATCAGGCAGAGCACTCTTTGGGTCGACGGCTTCAGGACGGCGCCCGGGAGGTTCGGCTCTTTGGTGAGGACATAGCTGTTCATGCACAAATCGGCTCTCTCCACGGCACTTCGGGGCACGCCGACCGCCAGGGACTTCTGGACTGGATATCCGGTTTCCAAAGTCCCGTACAAAAGATTTATGTAAACCACGGAGATGATGCTGCCTGCACAGCCTTTCAAAAATGCCTTTGCGACCGGGGCTTTGATGCGGATGCTCCCTACAGCGGCACGGAATACGACTTGCTTACCGGCAGGATGACGGTATTTTCTGACTCCGTTCCGGTTCGCAAAGCTTTGCCGGACAAAGGAAATGCCCGAGCCCGGGCGGTGTATACCGACCTTTTGGCGGCGGCAGAGGGACTGCTGGCGCTGGTTCGGGGGCGCAGAGGAAAGACCAACAAGGAAAATGCCAGGCTGGCTTCCCAAATCCGGGCGCTTACGGAGAAATGGAAGGATGGATAAAACCGGTTGCCGGCGCGGTGTTTTCTGCCTGCAGATGTTAAAAAAGCATACAGAATAGAAGGGAGGAACCCGATTACGTTCGGCCCGATTTTTTAATTTTCCGCGTTTTCGTTTCTCTCTTTCATGAGGAACAAGGATAAGACCTCTGCGAAGAATTCCAGCAGGGAAATTTGCTTTTGGGTCCACAGACAATCGGTGGTGCACTCGTCGAAGCCCACAAAGCCCCGATAAACGCCCTTGTCCCGAATGGCGCAGTGGAGCATGCTTTTAATGCCCTGGGGCTCTACCACCGCATAGATTTCCGGCTCCAGCTGGTTGATGTCCGTGCAATAGAAGATTCCGTTTTCATCATAAACCCGCTGCCAATCCGGAATGTCGGTTTTGTAGCTTAGATTCTGCAGATTGTCTTTTTCCGGCACAATGCCGGCGTTGCACCATTCAAAGGTATTGCTGCAGCAGGTATTGTCCTCATTGTTTTCAAAAATATAGACCCGGCTGACATTAAAGTAACCTCCCACCAAGGCCAAAAGCTCCTGGATGGTTGCCTCTACATTTTTGCTTCGGTACAGGCTTTGGAATACCATGCGCACCAATTCCTCATCCTGCATACCGGCGTTTTCGTCGGAATCGATGCGGGTGGTGCTGCGGGCAGTGCCGGTTGCCGACGGGAGATGCTTATCCTGCTCACTGTAGACCTTATACCGGCATTTTCCAAGGCGCTTTGCGCTGTATAGGGCCTCGTCGGCGTAGCGGTACAGCTCTGTCCAGGAAGTTCCGTGGTCCGGTATCAGCACACAGCCTGCAGAGACGGAGACATTCAAATCCGGCATTAGGGTCTGCATTTGCTCTTTTGAGGTCTCCACCAGCAATTTACAACGGTCTTCCGCCACCTGGGGATTGGGAATATCCTTCAGAAGCACTAAGAATTCGTCGCCGCCGACCCGGCCGATTACGTCTCCGTATCGGAATAGTGTGCGCAGATTGGCAGCAATCTGGGTCAGCACCGCATCGCCGTAGAGGTGGCCGTAATGGTCGTTGATATCCTTAAAATTGTCCACATCCAGCAAAACCATGGCCGCCAGAGCATCCTCCCGGCGTTCGGCCAGATAGTTCATGACTCGCTGCTCTGTGGAGGCCCGGTTCAGCAGCTTGGTCAAACCGTCCTGCTGTGCCTGCCGGCGCATCTGCAAAGCGTCGGTCTTCAGCTCGTGAATGTCGTGGACAATGCCGATGATTTCTTGGATTTTTCCTTGCTTATCTGCCAAAGAGGTCGCCAGAATCCGGCTCCATAAATATCTGCCCTCACTGTTGGTGATTCGCACATCCAGCGCCACGCTGGTTTCCTCCCGGCAAAGGGCCCCGATTGCCTGACGCATCTGGGGCAAATCATCCGGGTGAAGCAAGGCCGTTTCGGCGATGGTTTTTGTAAAATTGGAGGACGGGAACGGAGAGCCGAAGCGTTTTTCCCACTTGGGGGACATATCTACGGTGTCTGTTTCCAAATCCCATTGGAAAATAGCCCCCGGAGATTGGGCGGCAAGCACCTGATGGGCCAGGGAATCCCGTTCCATTTTTTCCAAATCCTTCTTTACCGTGCTGATATCACAGAGGGTATGACAGCAATACTCTGTGCCGTCCTGGGCAAACCAGGTGCGGCTTCTTCCCAGCACCCAGACCGGATGACCGTTTTTTCTGAAGATACGATATTGGCTTTCGCGCTTTTCTGTGATAGGCTCTTTCCGGCACAGGGCCAAAAGACGCTCTCTGTCCTCCGGCACCACCAGATTCAAAAAAGCATTGCCAAATTGGTCCCGAATTTCCGATTCGCTGTAACCGGTCAGATAAAACAGACTGCCGGTTCCTTCCAAAATGGACAGCGCCGGGTCGTTGCTGCAGCACAGGCTGGCGTCGGCCATATCCCCAAGGGCCGGGGAATCCAGCAAAGTCGTTTGTTCCTGCGGCAACGCAGACTCTGCCTGCTCCAGATTGTGGAAGACGGCAATGAGTATTTTCTGGGAGGTATCCTCCGTATTGATACGCAGCAGGGTGACCTCGTATTGCTGATATTGGCCGTGTACCGGGCTGAATATCCGGCAGTGAAACACACATTTTCGCTGTCTTTTCTCAAAGAGTCTCTGGGAGAACATGGCCTGCATCTGGAAAATATCCGTCATTTCCTCCGGGTGCACGCCCTCTGCCATCAGCCGGTCTCCCAATTCTGTAAAGGAGGCGTTGGTAAGCAGGGGAACTACCTCCGGGTTGGGATTATACACCACATGGTAGATTTGATTGTCTACATCTAATTCTATAATGGTATCATTGACGTAGTGAAGCAACGCCTGATATTTTAGCTGGGAAAGATGCAGCGCATCCAGCGAATAGGTTTTTGCCTCGGGTTTTTCCAGAGAGAGCTGTACCTGCCCCACCTGTGGGGTTAGGCCGTCGGAATACTGTGTGGCCAAAACTGACAGCTTTTCCCGAACCCGCTTAAAGCACTCCAACAGCTTGGGAGAAAAGATACCGCAATCTCCGTTGAGAATCATATTCACCGCCACCTCAACGGGATAGGCTTCCTTATAGACTCTTTGTGTGGTCAGGGCATCAAAGCAATCTGCAACGCCCACTACCTGGGCGCAAATGGGAATGTCTTCCCCCTTCAAGCCCAAAGGATAGCCGTTGCCGTCCCAACGCTCATGGTGATAAAGACATATATTATAGGTATAGCGCACATAATCGTCGTTGTCGTCACTCCAGAGCTGGGACACCAGCTCACTGCCCAGGGTGGTGTGGGTTTTCATGACGGTAAATTCTTCCTTAGACAGTGGCCCGGGTTTGTTCAAAATGGCATCCGGAATACAGATTTTTCCGATATCGTGCAAATTGGAGGCGCTGGAAATGATGTCAATTTTTTTTTCGTCCAGACCGTATTCCGGACAGCACCGGGATACCTCCTGCAGTAACACCTTGGTAAAGCCCCGAATCCGCAGAATATGATTCCGGGATTCCATGCTCCGGTGTTCAATAATGGAAGAAAGGGTTTCCACAATGGTCTGGTAGCCGTTGCGAATTCTTTCGTTTTGTTCCTGCAACTGGGTTTCCAGGTGCCACCTATGTAAATACAAGTCCACCAGCACCTGTACCCGGCGCTGAATACTCAAGCTGGTATAGGGCTTGCGCACCACGTCCGCTGCGCCCAGCATAAAGGCCCGCTCTTCCCGGCTTCCGCTGCCGTTGGGCGTTACCAAAAAGATGACGGGAATTTCACTTTCCGTATCCGGCTGACTGGCCTTTACCAGAGGGTGCTTTCCTTTTTCCCGCTCCAGGGGGATATCTGCAATGACTGCGGCAATGCACCGGCTGTTCTGCTTCAGTAGCTGAACGCCTTGCTCCGGGGTTTCCGCTTCCAGTAAATGGTAGCTGTCTTCAAAAATATCATGCAGTCTGGCCCGGTCGCTGGATTGGTCACCTACAAGCAGTAGGGTATCCTTCATTTTTGATTTCATGGGAATCCCTCCAATCGTTTCTCAACCGTGTTTCTGAGAAAATTATAGCAAAGGGCATTCTTCTTTGCAAGTAGGTGTTATTTTCGCCGGTTGCAAAAAAATTTTGAAAATTTTTATTTCTGAATGTGATTTCTCATTTTTTAACCGAATTTATCACCGGAGCATGGTATCTTGTTATCACAGGATACGAATTCCCTACTTTTAGAAAGGCAGGTGAGCATCCACGTGAGGCAACGAGCAAAGGCCTATGAATACCGAAGCACAACCGTTTGTATCGATTCTTACGATAGGCATGTGCTACAAGGAAGAATCTACAATCCCTATTTCCCGGACGGCGCACATTTTGAAAGTTTCCTGCAGTTTCTGATACGGATGGAGCAAATGCTGGACACCATGGAATTTCCCCAGCCCGCCTCCGTGGTCAGAACCTTCCTGCCCCCCGCACCGCCCGGACTTCCCAACAGGGCAATTGATACCCACACCCCCGGAAAGCTGGCAACCTTCCAGCTACGGGTCCTGTTCCGGCAGAACACCAGCTGGCAGGGCATGGTAGCCTGGGTAGAACAAAATCAGGAGCAGGGCTTCCGCAGCGTTTTAGAGCTGGCACTGCTCATGGACAATGCACTGACATCCCAGCCGGAATAAACCCGACGTAATCAAACCAAGAAATATCTGAAAAGGCAAACCACACTGAAAAGGTGGGACGCAAAGCCAGCTAGCTAAGGCCGAAAGGCTATGCCGGAGCAGCCGCCAGTATTTCGTCCCTAAAAACCGAAAGGAGAACGAAATGATGGCAAAGAATACTCGTAAATGGAACGCAAGAAGAGGTCTTTCCCTCTTAATGATTCTGGTTATGCTTTTGGGCATCGTGCCCCTGCAGGCCTTCGCGGCGAAGTTTGAAAACCAGGTGATGGACGGCTATTATCAAATAGATGCCCAGAACAACATCACCGGAACCACCTCCACCGCGGCAACCACCGGTCACGGCTTCACTTTGGAGAAGACCCTGACCCAAACCGGTGAGAACACCTTTGACGTGACCCTGAAGGTGGTCACCTCTCAGACCGTCACCACCAACGATGCGGCTGTACAGCTCATCATCGACCTGTCCAACTCCATGGCATGGTGCGCCAGCTGTGGCGGCAGCGAAGGTCACGCAAAAGACTGCAAAGACAAAACCACCAGCCGTCTGGAGGCAGTCAAAGAGGCTCTGACCGCCAAGAACGGCTTCCTGGATACTTTGGTCAGCGCCAACACCGGAAAGGTGTTCGTTTCCGTCATTTACTTCGGAACCAACGCCGGTGTGGTTCACGACTGGGTAGACATTAAGGATGCCAATCAGGGCGCGAACAATTTGCAGGCTCTGAAAAACGCCATTAACCGGCTGAGCACCCAGGGCGGCACCAATCTGGATGCCGGCTTGATGCTGGCCCGGAACCGGCTGAGCATGGACACCGTCGCCGGCTGCGGCAATAAGTACACGGTTCTGCTGTCTGACGGCGAGCCCACCTACCGCACCAGCAAGTCCTCCACCAGCACCTCCGGCATCGAAAATAGCACCAACGACGGAAGCGGCAGCAAGGCCTCCGCGGCAGAGCTGGACCAGGCAGAAACCATGGCAACCCAGGTAAAGGCCCTGAGCACCCTGTATACCATCTGCTACGGCGAAGCCAATACCACCCTCAGCGTTTCCAATGTCCATGTGTGCGCCCACTGCGAAGAGAGCAAGGATAAGCACGTAGAGCTGTGTGCCCATTGCGGAGAAACCAAAAATGAGCATAACCGGATTGGTATGGTCCGTTTCTGCGAAGGCACCTACACCCTCTACGAAGGCGTGCTGTACTGCGACCGCAACCGCACCAATGTATACACCGCCACCACCGGAACCAACGCCACCGTGACTGTGGGCAGCTATTTGAAGGACCAAATCGCCACCGCCGCCACCGGAACCAACACCTATGCCTATGATGCCAGCGATGCCGCCAGCGTCAGCGCCGCCTTTGCCAACGTGGCCAGCGCCACCGTGGCAGGCATGAACGGCAACGGCACCACCGTGACCGACCCCATGGGCGATTACATTCTTCTGGGAAATGTGTCCGGCATCCAAAGCAACGGCAGCACCCTGACCTGGGAGCTGAACCCGGAAAACGCCACTGTGGTCACTGAAGGCAACACCACCACCTATACCTACACCCTGCGCTACCCCATCACCCTGGACACTGCCGCCGAGGGCTTCCAGGAGACCGATGGCCAGGGCAACACCAAATACTATCCTGCCAACAAGTACACCTACCTGTCCGTGCTCATTGACGGCGAGAAGGTAGAGATTCCCTTCAACATTCCTGCTGTCTGCGGAAAGATTCCCCAGAAGACCTGGAAGGTAGAATACTACCTGCAGGGCGATGCCGCCAAGGGCGATTACGCAAGCTACACCCTGGATGACAGTGCGGATATGGGCGCTGTGAAGCTCCACACCACCGTCAATGCGCCTGCCGGCTACCAGACCAAGTACGCCGCTCAGGATTATGCATTCGCCGGTGCGGGCGCTACCTCTATGAAAATCAGCGCAAACGGCGAAAACATCATGCGGCTGTATTATAACCGCATCACCGCCGATGTCACCGTGAACCACTACTACAAGACGGATATTATTGACCCCAACGGCCAGACAATTTCCGGCGCATATCCCGAAAAGCCCAACAAGACGGAAACCGAGACCGTCAATGTCAATACCAGCTACACCGCCAACACCTATGTCAATTACGGCGGCTACACCTACACCCTTGTGGAAGTGAAGCCCAGCCAGCAGATTACCGTGACTGCCAACGGCAAGAACGAAATTAACCTGTACTACAGCCGTTTGGACGACCAGCGGGCCGTTACCAGTGCGGAAGTGAAGCACGTGTATACCACCTACACCTATGTTGTGCAGAATGGCAAATATGTGCTGATTCCCACAGCCTCCGTAACGGAAACTGCCGAGAGCGCTACCAATCTTCGCGCTACCACCGTTTTCGGTGTCAGCCCCAATCCTTTGAACGGATATGCTGATTTCCGGCTGAACACCAATCTGGGCGACTATGCTGCCCTGCTCCAGAGCGACAACTCCCTGAGCTTTACTGTCGCTGACAACGCCGCCGACAATGTTCGCACACTCTACTTTGAAAAAGTGGTGGATAACCGGCAGGCCGCAACCGTCACCGTGAATCATCACTACACCAAAACCGTTACCACTGTGATTGACGGCCAGGCGGTCACCGTGACGAACCCCGACAATGTTATCGGTAAGACAGAATCCTTCGATGCCTACATCGGAGAAAGCTTCCTGGCAACCCAGTACAACACCTACCTGAACGAAACCTACGTTTCCGATGCCGGCAATGCCGCAAAGCTGGAAATCAACCCCATTACCGGAGATGTGACCATCGACCTGTACTACACCTTGGTTCGCACACCGGAAACCGTGTCCATCACGGTCAATCACTACTGGCGCACCTTTACAGAGGTCACCGTAGAGCGGATAGACCCCGCTACCGGCAAGGTCATCGGTACTGCCACCGAGCAAAGAGTCAATGTAGACCATAAGGAAGAAAATATCACCGCAGAAAACCTGTACGAAGGCCAAACCTATCTGGCCGCTCTGGCAACCTGGGGCGAAGGCTACCGCTTCAACAGCGAGGAAAGCAATCAGCGCATTACGGTCACCGACGGCGCAGTTATCAACCTGTACTATGACCGGGACACCACCGATGATGCGCGCAACGATGCTTCCATCGATGTTCTGCATCAGTATTACACTCAGCTGACCACCGTCATCGCCGGCGAGGTTTGCACCGTGCGGGTGCCCAGCGGCACAGCATTGGAGCAGTATCCCACAGCAGGCCAGACCCTGAAGGCAGGCGATTCCTTCACCGCCACGGCCCAGCCCCAGTACGAAGGCAACACCTACCGCGTTACCACGGCAGCAGACGCATTGACCACCGTTTTGCAGCCCGGTACGAACGGCACCATCGTGATTGAATATCTCCGCGAGGACAGCGATTTGGTGGAAGTGCCCTACACCGTCAACTATGCGTACCGCACCTACACCATGACCGTCAATGAGCAGGGTGTGGCAGGCTATCATCTGGCTCCCACTGTGGACCGGAGCACCACCCAGTTCCCCGGCTGCTACGTCGGTCAGCAAATCACTCTGATTCCCGGCGGACGGGAAGGCTTCACAGCACTGGAAAGCAATCCCGGTACTGCACAGGTTCTGACCTCCGGCAACAATGAATGGACCTTCGTTTACGAGCGTTACATTCCCCTGGAGACCGGAACGGTTACAGTGAACCATCACTATGAGACCACAACCGTGGGCATCAATGGCGTATCCACCGTGGAGACCGCTTCTGTAAACGGCGTTGCGACGGTTAAGTATCTGGGCGAAACCTACCTGGCACAGAGCGTTCCCAACGGCTACACCTTAGTGAGCGCCAAGGTAGACGGCAATGCCGCTCCTGCCGCCGACATGACGGTTATCGTCACCGGCGACAATGTGGTAGACTTCTACTACAAAAAGACCGTTGACAACAGCGTTCTGGTAAACTACTCCATCGCACACATCTACAAGCTGTACGATGCAAAGGGTGAGCTGATTGCCACCGTGGCTCCCGAAAAGACCACCGGTACCGGCTATGCCACCACCACCATTACTGCCGCGCCCGCCGCCAACGGCTATGTGCTGAAGGAAGCTACCTACAACGGTACTTCTCTGGAAGCACCCTACACCGTCACCCTGCGCGACGGCACCAATGACATCGTATTCGTCTACGAGCTGATGGAAGAACCCGTTGTGACTGAGCCCCCTGTGACTGAGCCTCCTGCAACAGAGCCTCCTGTGACTGAACCCCCTGTTACCGAGCCTCCTGTCACCGAGCCTCCTGTCACCGAGCCTCCCTTGGTGGAAATCGAAGACGAGGACACCCCTCTGTCCGACAACCCCAAGACCGGCGACCCCATTACCCTCTATGCCGTAGCCGGTATCGTATCCGGTGCCGCTCTTGGCTGGATGGGATGGAAGCGGAAAAAGGAAGAAGACGAAGAAGTATAAGCAACCCCCAACAAAGCAAAAGAACCGCCGGCTAAGCCGGCGGTTCTCACAATCATCTTGGGATTAGGTTTTCAGGAATCGTTGGCTCCAGCGGTTGAACGCTAAAGCGAATTTGCACCGGAGAATGGGGATACTGCCGCTCAAAGGCCTTGACAATCCGCTGACACACCATACAGCTATTTTCGTAATTGGCCTGGGGCAGCATCACAACCAACTGGGATACGCTGCAACGGGAGAGCACATCTCCCTGACGCAGGCTGTTTTGTACCAAAAGCTGTAAATTCTCCATAGCCCGGTCTAAGCTGCGGCGGACCAGGGTTTTTTTCTCCCGACTATGAAGGGATAAAAGCGCAATATGTACCACGTCCCCGCTGCGGAGCATGGCCCGGGCCTGGACCTGATAGAGCAAGCGGAAGAAATCGTATTCGCACAACAGTGCGCCTTTGCTTCTGTCCGCTTCCCGGAGCTGTTCCCGGACTGTGGCGATGGTTACTGTTTGTTCGTTGACTTCCCGGGAAGCTTCCCGGAAGATTTCACGGCTTTCCTCTGAGGGCATGACCCCAAAGGTCTCAAACAGCAGAATGCTCATTTCTTCATAGATGGACAAGACCCCGTCCCGGTCGCCCTGTGCCAGACGGCAACGCATCCTGTGCTGATACAGGGTTTCGCTGTAAGGCTCTATGGACACGGCCTTGGCAGACAAAGTATCTGCCTGTTCCCACAATTCCCGAGCCTCCAGCAGGGCAAGGGTTTGCTCGGCAATATCCAAATACTTCTGGTGGTAATACGCCGTAATGGGCATGACCCAGGAATCTGCCGACAGCTTGGGAAGAAAATCTCCCTGATACAGAGCCAGCGCCTGCTGAAAACATTCCAGCCGCCGGTCTGAATCCTGGGAAGCTGTCCCCTCCTCACACAGGCGGTCAAATTCTTCCACATCCACCGTGACCGGGATGTTCGGATTCCATCCGTAATTGCCCTTTTGATGCACAATCAAATCATGTCCGATAGAGCTGCCCAACTGATTTAGCATGGTGCGGACACGGTAAAACAGAGCCTTCAGCCTGCCGGAAGGGTCTTCCGGCTCGTCACCGGTGCTGTTGCAAATCAGTGCCAGGTATTGATTTTGCGTGGTGCGCTTTCCCCGATTGTAGATAAGATACGCCAGAAGCAGCCAAACCTTTCGCATGCGGTTACTGCTGTCATCAATCACGCAATCTCCCTGCTTGATGGAGAAGCCTCCCAGCATAGAAATATACAATTCGCTTGACATGATGCGAAGCTCCCCCTTTGTTACGGTAATTGGAACAATGTTTTTATCCGTCCTTATTATAAAAGGATTTTTTTCAGATTTCAATGGCGTTTTGGAATTTTCTTTACATATTTCTCCGATAATGTTATACTAATCATGGAAATTTCCGAAGCCTTACCTATTTTTAGCACATTTTTAGGAGGTTTTTTCATGGGCGGACAAAGAAAACCCATTTTCTCCTTGGTTTTGGCAAGCGTATTTTTGTTTGCCTCAGCCGGGTGCGCCCTTTCTGAAATTCGGGAAACAGGCACGATTCCTACTTCCGGCAGCAGTGCCGCTTCCACGGCAAACCAAACGGAAGCGTCTTCTCAGATAACGGCCGCAACCTCCACCAGCCCCTCTGAGACAGCGACGACTCCCTCTTTCACAATACCGGCGCAAACCACGGCGCCCACGACTGTGCCTACCACAGCGCCGACTGTGCCCACCACAGCCCCGACTGTGCCTACCACAACTCCGACTGTGCCCACCACAGCTCCGACTGTGCCCACCACAGCGCCGACTGTGCCTACCACAGCCCCGACTGTGCCCACTACCGCACCGCCGGAGCCCACCGCCGCACCGCCGGCCATTCCCAATATCATTACCACCTATGCTTCCGGCACCTTGGTCAAAAGCAATGCCAAGGCAACCATTGATTATTCCAACACCAAGGATGGCTATGTGATGGTATGCTTTACCGGCCAAACCTCCCAGCGCCTTCGGGCGCAGGTCAAAGGCCCTCGGGCTACCTATACCTATCATCTGACCCCCGGAAAATGGGCCGCATTCCCCTTTTCTGACGAAAACGGGACATATAAAATCTCTATTTTTGAAAATGTTACGGGCAATCAGTATGCCAACGTATTATCCTTGCAGATAGAGGTTGTTATGACCGATGCCTTTGCCCCCTTCCTTCGGGCAAATCAGTATGTCAATTTCGACGCTGCCCCCAACACCGTGGCGAAAGCCGCTGCCTTGACCGGTACGCTTTTCGATCCGCTAAAAAAGGTGGAGGCCGTCTATCAATATGTTGTTAATCACATTTCCTACGATTATGACCTGGCTTCCTCCGTTTCCAGCGGCTACTTACCGGATTTAGACCGGGTACTGGAAAAAAAGACAGGCATCTGCTTTGATTATGCCGCGCTGATGACCGGTATGCTCCGCAGTCAGGGCATCCCCACGAAGCTGGTGGTTGGGTATGCCGGCACGGTGTACCACGCCTGGATCAGCGTATGGTCAGAGCAAACCGGCTGGGTCGACGGTGTCATTTTCTTTGACGGCACTGCCTGGCAACGGATGGATCCTACCTTTGCCTCCTCCGGCGGAAGCAGCGCGGAAATCATGGATTATATCGGAAACGGCACCAATTATACCGCCAAATACTATTATTAAGATTCCTATTGCACCGGGAGGTGGATTTATGAAGAGAATCGCGCTGACAACGGAAGAAATCGGGTCTATGTGCCTTGCTCTGTCCCATTTTTTCCATGCAGGGATACCCACCGGGGAGGCCCTTGCATTGCTGTTGGAGGAAGAAACGCACCCCGGCTACAGAGGTCTTTTGCAATCTATGGCCCAACAGGCGGATGAGGGCATTGCCCTGTCTGTCATTCTGAAGAACACCGGCTGTTTTCCGGCTTATGTGTCCACCTTAGTGGCGGTGGGAGAAAAAACCGGCAAGGTAGAGGAAGCCTTGGCCGCCCTTTCCCAGTACTATACACAGCAGGCTCAGCGCAAACAGCAACTTCGCACCAGCCTTTTGTACCCTGCCGCATTGCTTGCGGTGCTGATTGCTGTTACCGTCATATTGTTGGTATGGGTCATGCCGGTATTTGCCCAGGTATATGGCCAATTGGGCATTACCCTCACAGGCACAGCCGGTTGGCTGTTGGCTTTGGGACAGGGATTGGGACAGGCGTTGCCGGGAATTTGCCTGTTTCTCGGATTGGTGCTTATTTTCTTCTTGATTCCCGGCCTGCGAAAACCGGTATTGCAGCTTTGGCAGAACCGCCGGGGGCATCGGGGCGTTTACGGAAGTGTCAATACCGCCCGGTTTGTGCAGGGACTGTCCATGGCCGTAAACAGCGGCATGACTGCCCAAGAGGCCGCCCTTTTGGGGACTTCTCTTTCTGATTCTAAAGCGTTTCGGGCGCAATGCCAAACATGCCTAAAGGCGCTGGATAAGGGCCATTCCCTGCCCCGTGCCTTGGGAGAAGCGGAGCTGCTGACGCCTGCAGACCGGCGGCTTCTGGAATCCGGCATCCGCAGCGGACAAACCGCTTCGGTGATTTCTGACCTTGCAACCCGGTTGGCGGAAAGAAGTCAGGCAGCCATAGACCGGTTGGTGGGATGGATTGAGCCTTTGATGGTAGCGGCAGCCTGTATTCTCATCGGCGGCGTGCTTTTGTCTGTCCTTGTTCCTCTTGCCAACCTTATGCAGGCCATTGGGTGATGCTATGAAAAAGAAACGAAGTTCTTGGGGAATTTGGTTACTGTCCGCCGTCGCCGCAGGGGTGCTGCTTATTTGGTTTTTCACTTCGGTTATCCGAATGGAGCAGACCCATGCCCAGCAGGGAGCAAAGCAGTTGGAGACGGCATTGCGCCGGGCGGCGGTGGCCTGCTACGCCACAGAGGGCATTTATCCTCCGAATCTGGATTATTTGACAGACCGCTACGGCATCCAAATCGACGAAAACCGATATCTGGTGCATTACGAAATTTTTGCGGATAACTTAATGCCGGATATTACGGTTTTGGGGAAAGAATCATGAAACAAAACAAAGAACGTTCCCTATCTGCGCTGGCCGCCCTGTTGACCCTGGGGATTTTTGCCGTGGGTATTTTGTGGGTACTGATTGCCGGTGCCGGCGCTTACAGCCGGCTGAACACTCGGGATCAGCAAAGCTATGACCGCAGAACCTGTGTGCTGTACCTAACAAATAAACTGCGGCAAGCCCCCAATCCCCAAGCGGTGGCAATTACCGCATTGGGAAGCGGGGATGCTTTGCAAATCACCCAAACCCTGTCCGGCCAGGAGTATGTTACCCTGGTTTATTGCCATAACGGCTGGCTGATGGAGCTGTTTACCCACGCCCGGGAAGTCTACGCCCCGGAGGACGGGGAGCAGATTCTCCCCTTAGCACAGCTTTCCCTGAAAGAGGAAAACGGGCTGATTGCTGCTGTTCTTACCGACCCAACCGGTGTCCGGCAACCACTGTTTCTGTCCCTCCGGGGGAAGGAGGTCCTGCCATGAAACGAAAAAGCGCTCTTGTTTTTTTGGAGCTGGCGGTGTTACTGCTGGTACTGGCAGTGGCCGGGGCGCTGTGCCTGCAGGCTTTTACAAAGGCGGAGCTTCGTTCCCGGGAAATTTACTGCCAGGACCGGGCCATGGCCACGCTCCAAAATGCCGCAGAAATTCTGCAACATTCCCGGGGCGACCTAAGCGATGCCTGCGATGTTCTGGGGGGCGTGGTGGAAAAGGATGTCTGGCGGCTCTTTTTGGATGAAAACTGGGCAGTTTCTTCCCAGGAAAGGGAGTATTGTCTGGAAGCTTCTTCTGAGCCCTGTGATACACCCCTGCTTGGCAGTGTGCGGTTAACACTGACGGATGCCACCGGCCGGGAGATTGCCTGTCTAAGTGTCCATTATCAGGAGGTGCGCCCATGAAAAAAGTCACCGGATTTACGCCACCGGCAGTGGGTATCAGCTCCCTATTGGTCATTTTTGCAGTGCTGTGCTTGTGTGTTTTTTCTCTGCTTTCCCTTTCTACCGTGCAGGCCGACCGGCGGCTCAGTGATGAGGCCCGGGCTTCCGTAGAAAACTATTACCGGGCAGACAGTCAGGCCCAGCAGATTCTCGCCCGGCTTCGCAATGGAGAAAATGTCCCCGGTGTCACCGAGGAAAACGGCATTTTTGCCTACGGCTGCGCCCTGTCCGATAGCCAAATGCTGGCGGTGCAGGTGGCGCTGGAGGGCAGTGACTATACCGTCTTGCGGTGGCAGGTCATTTCCACCGCCTACTGGGAGGCGGAAGATAAACTGCCTGTCTGGGGCGCATCGTAAGATAGAAAGGAGTCTTCTATGGCTACATTAACGGAATTGTTAACCCGCGCCGCCAAGGATGGCGCGTCGGATTTATTTCTGGTACCCGGAGGCCCGGTCAGCTATAAGCTGGACGGGGTACTGCTGCCTTTGCAGCAGCAACGGCTGACCCCCAACGAAAGTGAAGCCATGCTTTTGGAGTTGTATGCCTTAGCCGAGCGCAGTATCGACAGCTTTCGGGAAACCGGCGACGATGATTTTTCCCTGTCCATTCCCGGTCTGGCCCGTTTTCGGGTCAATGCCTATCGGCAGAGGGGCTCTTGGGCGGCGGTAATTCGGGTAGTGGCTTTTTCCATCCCGGACTGGAAGACCTTGGGCATCCCGGAAGCGGTCATGTCCCTTTCAGAGCTGACCGGGGGCATGGTGCTGGTCACAGGCACGGCAGGCTGTGGAAAATCCACCACGCTGGCCTGTTTGATGGACCGGATTAACCATACAAGGGCCTGCCATATCGTCACGCTGGAAGACCCTATTGAGTATTTGCATCGGAACGAAAAAAGCATTGTCAGCCAACGGGAAATCGCGGTGGATACGGGAGATTACCTGTCGGCTCTGCGCGCCTGTCTTCGGCAGGCGCCGGATGTGATTCAGCTGGGAGAAATGCGTGACCAGGAGGCCATCCGTACTGCCATGACGGCGGCAGAAACCGGCCATCTGCTGTTTGCCACCTTGCACAATCGGGGCGCGGTGAATACCATCGACCGGATTATCGATGCCTTTCCTGCGGACCAGCAGGGGCAAATCCGCTTTCAGCTTAGCGCCGTACTGCGCACGGTGGTATCCCAACAGCTTTTGCCGGATATCCACGGCAGCTTAGTGCCGGCCTTTGAAATTTTGCAGGTGACCGACGGCGTGCGCAGTATGATTCGGGACTGTAAGACCCATCAAATTCCCGGGGTCATCGCCGCCGGCAAGGAAGATGGGATGATTTCCATGGACCAGTCTATTTTGGCCCTTTACCAAAAGGGCATAATCTCCCGGAAAACCGCCCTGGAATACGCCGACCATCCCCAGCAGCTTTTGCGCCGGATGGATGGATAACTGCCAAGATAAAAACGCTCTGAGATGTGAATATCTCAGAGCGTTTTCGCTGCCCTTCGGCAAAAAAGAAGGCGTTCCCCTAAATCTTGTATGTTTTCCCCTGTTTTTGCGCCTACATCTTGTGTTTCGACAGATTTCGCAGGAAATTAGTGATATTATGTAGACACAGGCGCGGCTCCCAGACGTACCACAGCGACAGTGGCATCGTCACAGCCGTCTGTCCGGCTGGATTCCAGAATTCTGGCTGCCAATTCCCCGGCAGGCTCTCCGGCCCGTTCCCAGCTGGCGCGCAGGGCTTCCTCTCCGCCTGCCCCGTCGCTGAGCAACACCAGCGTCTCTCCCCGACGCAGGGACAGCTTCTCCACCGTTTCCCGGCCATCGGTTACCGACAGCCCCGGGGGTGGGGTGGCTGTCCCGATTTTTATGGGCTCTCCCCGGGAAATCAGATATGACGGCGCGGCGCCCCATTTATATAAGGTTGCCTTTCCTGTATCCAGCCGAAGCTCCGCCAAATCAACGGTGACAATGCCGGCATTTCCCTGCAGGGCGCAAAGGCTGTTCACCGTTCGCAGGGCAAATTCTGCTGGGTATCCGGCGGCCAACAGCTTTCTTAACATGGCCCCGGTCTGTCGGCCGGCCCGGGCGGCTTCTTCCCCGGTGCCCATGCCGTCACATAACAAAATGTAATATCTGCACTCAATTCCGGCAAACCACAAACACCGGTCTCCGTTGCTGTTTTCCCGACTGGCAGAGCAAACTGCCACCTCCGGCTGATACCACTGTACCGACGGATGTTTCCGCCGGGCCAGAGAATCCGAAACATCCTGTAAATATTCCGCCAAAAAGCCATACTGCTGTACCACCGCATAGCGGTATTCCCTCTGCCGGTCCCGGTCTGCGCGAATGGAGCGAAGCTGTTCCTGGCTGCGCCGCAGTTCCTGCAGAAGCCTTCCTGTTTTTCGGCAGCCGGCAGGCAGGCCTTCTCCATTGCCCAAGGGTCTATGGAGCAGTGCTGTTGAGATATTTTCCGGTTTTTCCTTGCAGTTTTTTCGACAGGGACAGCCCCCGCAGGCTCGCTCTGCCGCCCGGGCGATTAAAGCCGCCTCATCCACCGGGGCTTCTTCCACGTTTCGCAGCAGCATTTGGGTCTGCTGTAACACCCCGGAGGCCATTTCCAGCCGAACTTGAGCCACGCCGGTTTCCCCCCGGCGGTGGGACACATCCGGCTTGCCGGGAATCAAAAATGCCCCTACGCCCCCCAGGGCCAGTCCTGCCACCGGCAGGGGGTCAAACACACCGCAAAGCCCCATCACCAGCAGATAGCTCATCACCGGCCCACAGCAGTGGAGCCATTTTTTTCCTCGGGGCAGAAGCCGCAGGAAATAAGCAAGGCTCAGCACTGCTGTCATGGGCACCGGGGTAATCCGTGCCAAATCCAGCGCAAGACCTGCCAGCGCCGCCGCGGGAAAAGCACCCATGCAGGCCAAAGTTCCTGCGGCTATGTATCCCAAGCCCACATAAGAGGTCACGGTAATCTGGGCCAGGGCCAGTACCCCCAGACCGCCAATGAGCCAGTCCACCACCGGGTCCCGGCGCAAAGAGGCCATGGAAAAAAGACCCGTGGATACCACGGCCAAAGCCACCCGAAGCAGATAAATGCTCACCGGAGTGGTGTCCTTCAGAAACATCTGGAAAAGCAAGCCGCTTACTGCCACCACAGCACCGGCCAATGCCGGCATAATCAGAGGGGTATCCCGCAAAAACTGCTTACCTCCCAGCGCCGTTGCCGCCACCACCCCGGCCATAATCCATACCACGCCCTGGGCCCCGGCACTTCCCCAGAACACCGGATAGCCAATCAGACTGCCTATGGACAACAGCACCGCCGGCCAGCCGGAGGATGCGCACAGTATCCCCAAGGCCAGAGGCTGAAGACGGTTTCCCAAGCTGGCGGCGCTCAAGGCAAAGCCTGCCAGGGCATAGCCCAGGCTTTGGGCAAGGGTATGGAGTCTGGGGTCCAGCAGCCACCGCTTTAGGATTCTTTGCCCCCGTCTGACATAGATACCCAGTGAAACCAACATTGTAACCACATTCCTTTCCCATATTTCACTGTAAATCCTATCATGGGAGCAGGTGCTTTTTTTGTCGGAATCCGTTTTTGGGAAAAGTTTCTTGCATACCGGTAAATATCCGGCATATCCTGGATGGAAAATCCACGGGAGTTCCCACATTGGGAAAAGTGGGGTTTGTTTGTCGGGGGCTACGTCCCTGACATCCCGAAAGACTTTACTTTTTCACAGGAAATTGGTATAATAACGAAAAACCTACCGTTAGGAGTCCGTTTCATGCTTGATAAATTATCTTCGGTTGCCAATCGATACGAGGAGCTTTGCGCCAAATCGGAGCAGCCGGATTTTTATGCCGACCCGAAAAAAGCCGCCGCACTTCTGCGGGAAAAAAATGAGTTATCGCCCATCGTGGAAACCTTTCACAGCTACCGCGCTGCCCTGCAGGAAATGGAGGATGCTCAAGCGCTCATGAGCGACCCGGAAATGAAGGATTTTTGCCATGAGACCTATCAGGCCGCCAAGGCAAACAGCGAGGAGCTGTACCGGCAGCTGCAAATTTTGCTTTTGCCCAAAGACCCCAATGACGAAAAAAGCGTTATTGTGGAAATCCGCGGCGGCGTGGGTGGCGAGGAAAGCGCTCTGTTTGCCCACAGCCTGTTTCGGATGTATTCCATGTATGCCGCCCAAAAGGGCTGGTCCATCGAACTGCTGAACTACAACGACACGGAGCTGGGCGGCGTAAAGGAAGCGGATTTCGTCATCAACGGCCGGGGGGCTTACTCCCGGATGAAGTACGAATCCGGTGTCCATCGGGTCCAGAGAGTGCCGGAAACGGAATCCGGCGGCCGGGTCCACACCTCTACCGCCACGGTGGCCGTCTTGCCGGAAATGGAAGAAGCGGATGTGCAAATCAACCCCCAGGATATTGAAATGCAGGTGTATCGGGCCTCCGGTGCCGGTGGCCAGCACGTAAATAAAACCAGCTCCGCGGTCCGGCTGATTCACAAGCCCTCTGGGATTGTGGTTGCCTGCCAGGAGGAGCGAAGCCAACAGCAAAACAGGGAAAAATGTATGCGGATGCTGGCAAGTAAGCTCTACGAAATTGAGCAGGAGCGGATTTCCTCGGAGGTTACCGGTATGCGCCGCTCCCAGGTAGGCACCGGTATGCGCAACGAGCGAATCCGTACCTACAATTTCCCGCAAGGTCGGGTCACCGAGCATCGGGTGGGGCTGACACTGTATAAAATCGACGCGGTGATGGATGGGGCGCTGGATGAAATCATCGATGCCCTTGCCACAGCCGACCAGGCAGAAAAGCTGAAAAACGCAAATTAAGAGGAAGTTTTATGGAGTTCTTTACCAATTCCCCGGAAGAAACAGAATATTTAGGCCAAGTCCTTGGGAAACATCTGCCGGCAGGCACGGTTCTTGCTTATGAGGGGGATTTGGGGGCAGGAAAAACTGCCTTCACCCGGGGTCTTGCCCGGGGATTGGGGATACATGAGCCGGTAACCAGTCCCACCTATACCGTTGTCAATGAGTATTTGAGCGGACGGCTACCCCTGTTTCACTTTGATATGTACCGCCTGACCTCTGCCGATGACCTGTGGGACATCGGCTGGGAGGATTATTTGGAGCGGGGAGGCATTTGCGCCGTGGAATGGAGCGAAAATGTCCGGGAAGCCATGGAAAATGCCATGCTTGTCCGCATCGAAAAATTAGGAGATTGCCGCCGTAAAATCACGCTGGAGGGAGGGGATTTTCTTGCTGATATTGGCTTTTGAAACCTCGGCAAAGGCCGCATCCGTGGCTTTGTTTGACGGAGAGCAGCTGCTGGGGGAGGAATATCAAAACACCGGCTTGACCCACAGCCAAACCCTGCTGGAAATGGCCCAAGCTCTGCTGAAGCAATGCGGAAAAACACCCCAGGAGGTGGAGGCGGTTGCGGTGGCCAAGGGCCCCGGCTCTTTTACCGGTGTCCGTATCGGTGTGGCCGCCGCCAAGGGCTTTGCCTGGGGGCGGGAAATCCCTCTGTTTGGGGTGTCTACCCTGGAGGCCATGGCGCTGGGGCTGGGAATTCACCAAGGCTACCTTTGCCCGGTGATGGATGCCCGGAGAAGTCAGGTCTACAACGCTCTGTTTTATGTAAACCAAGGAAAACTGGAGCAAAAAGCGCAAGACCGGGCAATTTCTCTGGAAGATTTGAAAAAGGAACTCAAAAATCTGGAAGAACCGATTTTTTTAGTTGGCGACGGCAGTATTTTGTGCTATAATACATTGCAAGGAGAGGGAATCAACCTCATTCTTCCCCCGGAGCATCGGATGCATCAGCGGGCAGTTGGCGTGGGCCTTGCAGCGCTGGCACAGATTCGTCGTGGCGAAAGCGGTAACGCGGAAACCCTGACCCCCAATTATCTGAGATTGTCCCAGGCTGAGCGGGAACGGCTTGCCCGGGAAGAGAAATAAAAGGAGATAGAGATTTATGGCTACCGTACATGTTTTAGACCACCCTCTGATTCAACACAAGCTGGCTATTTTGCGGAATGAAAACACCGGCGTAAAGGAATTTCGTGAGCTGGTCAGCGAAATTGCAGGCTTGATGTGCTATGAGGCCACCCGGAACCTTCCCACAGAGGAAGTGGAAGTCCAAACCCCTGTGGCGGTGGCAAAATGCCGGATGCTGGCCGGTAAAAAGCTGGCCATTGTGCCTGTGCTTCGGGCCGGTCTGGGCATGGTGGACTCTATGGTGGATATGATTCCCTCGGCAAAAATCGGTCATATCGGCCTTTACCGGGACCCGGACACGCACATGCCTGTGGAATATTACTGCAAGCTGCCGGAGGATATTGAAAATCGGGTGGTATTCGTGGTGGACCCCATGCTGGCCACCGGTGGCAGTGCCATTGCCGCGATTGATTTTCTGAAAAAGCGGGGCTGCCGCAACATTATTATGATGAACATCATCGGCTGTCCTGAGGGTGTGGAGGCTGTGCAGCAGGCCCACCCCGATGTGGAGCTGTATTTGGCAGCGGTTGACGAGCGACTCAATGCTCACGCCTACATCGTTCCCGGTTTAGGGGATGCCGGCGACCGAATTTTCGGCACAAAATAAATATTTTCGGGCGTTTCCGCAATGGAAACGCCCTTTTTTCCGAAAAATCAGAAACAGACCATTGCCAGCAGGCTGATTTTTTGCTACTATAATAAAAACGTTAGGTAGGTGAGGGCATGAATCGAAAAACAGATTATATCGCTGTGTTTGACTCCGGTGTGGGAGGCATCAGCGTGCTCCGGCAGCTGCGTCGGCAGATGCCCAGGGAGCGGTATCTCTATTTCGGCGACTCCGCCAACGCCCCTTACGGTTCTCGCTCCACGGAGGAAATCCGTCAGCTTGCCCTGAATACTGCCGCCCACCTTATGGAGAAGGGCATTAAGGCCCTGGTGGTGGCCTGTAACACCGCCACCGCCGCCGCCATTGACATCCTGCGCAGTACATATCCCCAGATGATTGTGGTAGGCATCGAACCGGCGCTGAAGCTGGCGGCGCAAAAATTCCCCGGAGGTACGGTGGGCGTTTTGGCCACACCGGTGACTCTCCGAGAAGAGAAATTCCAGAAATTGGTAATTTCTTCTTCCAATCACTGTGAAGTGGTGAAGCTTCCTGCTCCCGGCCTTGCGGATTTGGTGGAAGCCGGAAAAGCGGACAGCCCGGAGGCCGTCGCGCTGCTGCAACCTCTTTTGGCCCCTTGGGTTGGTAAATTGGACGCTCTGGTATTGGGCTGCACCCATTATCCCTTTGCTACAGCCGCAATCCGCCGGATTGTGGGAGATGCCCTCCCTCTGCTAGACGGCGGCGAGGGCACAGCCAGAGAGACTTATCGGCGGCTTGCGGAAAAAAATCTGCTTTTTGACGGCCCGGGAGAATTGATTTGGGAAAACAGTTCCCGGGATGAGGCCATGGTAACCCTGTGCCGGACACTGCTGGAAGACCTGGAATAGATTCCTGCATAATCGGTTACAGCTCAGACCCCGGAAGGATAGGTGAAATGCTTGAGTACCTCTATGAACACCCAATGTTATCTGTGCTATTTACAGCGAAATGTGGAGTTGGCCCGGTCGTTGGGTGACGAAAAAACCGCAACCGCTTTTACGAAGGATTTGATGGCCCTGTATCTTTCCGCACCGGAGGGAGTCAGTGCCCCTTGGTTTGGCCCGGCAGTGAATGAACTGCTGAAAAAATATTATCACATTGACGAAGACCGCTTCCGCAAGGAAAAGGAGGACTCCAACCGCTTTGTTTTGGAACGGATGCCCCAAATCCGGGCGCTGGCGGAAGCCGCTCCCGACCCTGTATATGCCGCGTTACAGTATGCCATTTTGGGCAACTACATTGATTTTGCTGCTCTGCGGGGAGAGGTCAGCTTTGATAAGCTGGAAGAAATGCTCCGCAAAGCCCGGGAGCTTTCGTTGGACCAGAGGGTTTACCGCCAATTTTGTAAGGATTTAGCGGCCGGAACAAGGTTTTTGCTTTTAACGGACAATGCCGGAGAAATCGGCTTTGACCGGATTCTGGCAGAAGAACTGAAAAAGAAGTACCCGCATTTGCAGATTACCTTCTGTGTCCGGGGCGGACCGGCGCAAAATGATGCGACCCGGGAGGATGCGGATGCGGTAGGGATTCCGTTTCCGGTGATTGACAACGGCACAGCCATTGCCGGTACGCAATTGGACTTGCTGCGAGAGGATGCCTTCCGGGCAATCACCACCGCCGACGTAATTCTTTCCAAAGGACAGGGAAATGCGGAAACCCTGCTGGGATGCGGATACAATATTTACTACGCATTTTTGGTCAAATGTCCCCGGTTTGTCCAGATGTTTGGCAAGGAAAAAATGACGCCCATGCTGATTCGGGAAAAAGACAATTGATTTTGTCCCCACAGATACCCTGTGGGGACTTGTTTTTGCATTTTTTTCGTTTCCCTCTTTACGGAAACAAAAAATTGTAGTACAATAAAGTATCACGTTTCGGGGAGGTGGCGACCATGGCCTGTATCAAATGCGGGAGAAAAACAAAGGAACAGCAGGTGTTTTGCGACGACTGCCTTGCGCAAGCCGAAAGCTATCCCGTTGACCCGGCCACGGCAATTCAGCTTCCTGCCAGGGAAGCTACTCTTCTTCCGAAGAAAAAGAACGGAAAAAAGCGGGCGGATTTACCGCCGGAGGAACAGCTCCCCCGTCTTCGCTCCTCTTTCCGGTGGCTTTTACTGGCGCTGATTGTGATGCTGATTTCCTTTTGCTTAACGGCGACGATGCTGCTATATCTGCTGGACCAACGGGACAATACCCCGGCCGACCGGCAAAGCCCGGTTGTTACGGCGCAGGTTCAGCAATAAGAAAATGTTTCACGTGAAACATTTTCTCTGTCTACTGCACCTGTGTTTCACGTGAAACATAGGTATCAAGGAGGTTTCCTATGGGAAAAATCATTGCGGTGGTCAATCAAAAGGGCGGCGTGGGAAAAACCACCACCGCTGTGAATTTGACTGCCTGTCTGCACGATTTGGGTCTGAAGGTGCTGATGTGTGACTTTGACCCCCAAGCCAACGCCACATCCGGTCTTGGCATTCAAAAACGAAAAGTGCGTACCACCGTTTACGATGTGCTGATTAACGGCGCGGATGTGAACAGCGCAATCGTTTCTACCAAATTTGGCGACGTACTGCCTGCCTGTGCCGATTTGGCCGGCGCCGGCGTGGAATTGGTGGGGATGGCGGATGCCCATCGCTGTCTTTCCCGGGCTTTAGACGTTTTGCGGCCTATGTACGACGTAATTTTCATTGACTGTCCGCCCTCTCTGGAAATGCTGACACTGAATGCCTTGGCCGCCGCTGACGGCATTTTGGTACCGGTGCAGTGTGAATACTATGCCCTGGAGGGCCTAAGCGATTTAATGAACACGTTGCGGATGGTAAAACGGCGCATCAATCCCGATTTGGAGATTTTCTCCGTGGTGCTGACCATGTTTGACGGACGAACCAACTTCTCTGCACAGGTGGCACAGGAGGTGCGGCGGCATTTCCCCGGAAAGGTATGTGCGACAGCCATTCCCCGGAATATCCGTCTGGCGGAAGCCCCCAGTCACGGCGTCCCTGTGACGGCCTATGACCGGAGCAGTAAGGGCGCAGCGGCCTACCGGGCAGTGGCAGAGGAATTGAAAGCAAAGCTATAAGAAAGGATGAGGAATGTGGCATCCCAAATACGATTGGGCAAGGGTCTGGGGGCGCTTTTAGGCGACGCCTTGGAGGAAATATCCCCGAAAACCCCCTATCAAATACTGCCCTTGCATAAGGTAGAACCGAACAAATCCCAGCCCCGGCAGGATTTTGACGAGGAAGAGCTGGAGGCACTGGCGGAATCCATTCGCCTGCATGGAGTGATTCAGCCCCTGACTGTGCGGGAGTTAGATTCCGGGTATTATCAAATTATCGCCGGTGAACGGCGGTGGCGAGCCTCCCGAATGGCCGGACTTTCCGAAATTCCTGCGGTGGTCATCGAGGCCGATGATAAAAAGGCTATGGAGTTGGCGCTGATTGAAAATCTCCAGCGCCAGGACTTAAATCCTGTGGAAGAGGCCATGGGATATGAAAGCCTGATGCAGGATTACGGTCTGACCCAGGAGGAAGCCGCAGGCCGGGTGGGAAAATCCCGGAGCGCCGTGGCCAATGCCCTTCGGCTGTTAAACCTTAGCCAGCCGGTACTGGAAAAACTGCGCACCGGGGCGCTGTCTGCAGGACACGCCCGGGCAGTCCTGAGCTTAAAGTCCGAGAAAAAACAGCAGGAAGCGGCACAAAAAATCATCGCTTTGGGGCTTTCCGTACGTCAGGCGGAGCTGCTGTGCAAGAATATGTCCGCCGAACCGAAAAAAACGCCGGAGCTGACCTTAAAGGTGGACTATGTGGCAGAATGTGAAAAAAATCTAAGCAAGCACCTGGGACGGGGCGTAAAAATCGTCACCGGCAAGCGAAAAGGCCGCTTTGAGCTGGAATTTTACGGTCAGGATGACCTGCAAAATCTGCTGGATGCCCTGATGAAATTGCAAAAGTGAGGGAATCAATATGAACAAAAGGCTTTACAAAGATAAATCCAACAAAATGCTCTGTGGTGTTTGCTCCGGAATTGCCAAGTATTTTTCTATAGACCCCACCTTGGTGCGCCTTGGTCTGGCCGCCTTCTGTCTGTTGGGCGGCAGCGGCATTTTGGCCTATATTGTCTGCGCCATTGTCATTCCCGACGAGCCGGACATCATTGACGTTTGATTATATTTCTCATCATTAAAGGAGTTCTCTATTATGCTGGATATTAAACGAATCAAAGAAAATCCCGAGGCCGTGAAAGCCGGTCTTCGTGCCAAGGAAGTGGACTGCGATGCGGTCATTGACCGGATTCTGGAGCTGGACGAGCAGCGCCGGGCGCTGATTGCCTCTACCGAATCCCGGAAAGCCCAGCAAAACAAGGTTTCCAAAGAAATTCCTCTGCTGAAAAAGCAGGGCAAGGACGTTGCGCCGATTTTTGCGGAAATGGCCGCCCTGAAAAACGGCATGGCCGAGGATGCCGCCAAGCTGGATGCTGTTCAGGCCGAGTACAAAACCGCCATGTTGAGCCTGCCCAACCTGCCGGATGAGGATTTGCTCCCCGGCGGCAAGGAGAACAATGAGCCCCTTCGCTACGTGGGAGACAAGCCCAGCTTTGACTTTACCCCGAAGCATCATGTAGACCTTTGCACCGATTTGGGACTCATTGACTATGAGCGGGGCGTAAAGCTGGCCGGTGCCGGCAACTGGATGTATACCGGCATGGGCGCCCGGTTGGAATGGGCGTTGCTGAACTACTTTATTGATACCCACACCGCCGACGGCTATGATTTTATCCTGCCCCCCCATATGCTGGAATACATGTGCGGCGAAACCGCCGGCCAATTCCCCAAATTTGCAGACGAGGTCTACAAAATCGCCAATCCCACCGATGACCGCACCCACTATATGCTGCCTACCGCAGAAGCAGCGCTGGCATCCATTTACCGGGACGAAATCCTCACGGAGGCAGATTTGCCCAAGAAGCTCTTTGCTTACACCCCCTGTTTCCGCCGGGAGGCCGGCTCTCACCGGGCAGACGAACGGGGCATGGTTCGGGGTCACCAATTTAATAAGGTAGAGATGTTCCAGTTCACCCGGCCGGAGGATTCCGATGCGGCCTTTGACGAGCTGGTTACCAAGGCAGAAAATCTGGTGGCCAATCTGGGCTTCCATTTCCGCACCGTCAAGCTGGCCGCCGGGGACTGCTCCGCATCTATGGCCAGAACCTACGATATTGAAATTTTGATTCCCTCCATGGACGGCTATAAGGAGGTTTCCTCTGTTTCTAACGCCCGGGATTATCAGGCGCGCCGGGGCAATATCCGTTACCGCCGGGCGGATGGAAAAATTGATTTTGTCCACACCCTCAACGGCTCCGGCCTGGCTACCTCCCGGATTTTCCCGGCCATGGTGGAGCAAAATCAGCGCGCCGACGGCTCTATTGTGGTGCCGGAGTGCCTGCGTAAATATTTAGGCGGACTGGAAATTATTACCAAAAAATAAAACATAAAAGAGAAAGGAACATAGCTATGAAAAAATTTTGGGAAGAATTTAAGGCATTTGCCATTAAAGGCAACGCCATGGCGCTGGCCGTTGGTACTATCATCGGCGCTGCGTTCAAAACCATCACCGACAGCTTGACCAACCACATCATTATGCCCATCGTGTCCATTTTCCTGGGCGGCATTGATTTTTCGGAGATGAAGGTGGAATTGCCCCGGCTCTTCGGTGAAGCCCCTCTGGATGCAAACGGACAGCCCATCCTCAACTACCTGTACTACGGTAATTTCATTTCTGCCGTTATCAATTTTCTGATTTTGGCTTTAGTGGTATTCCTGCTGGTCAAGGGTCTGAACAAGCTTTCCGACCTGGGCAAAAAGAAGGAAGAGGAAGCCCCTGCCGCACCCCCTGCACCCTCTAAGGAAGAAGTGCTCCTGACGGAAATCCGGGATTTGCTGGCAAAGAAAGAATAAACACTAAGGAGGTGGCTGTGCCACCTCCTTTCTTTTGTGGGGACTTATCCTCCGGACTGTCCGTAAAAAAACGGACCGTCGAGGACGCCGGTCCCTACGAAATTGACACCAATCGACAGATTCTGCTGGGCGATACATAGTCTTGCACAAAGAATAACAGCGCAGTAGAAATTCTACTGCGCTGCTACTCTTTATTTTACCAAATACTCAAACCCTAATATAATAACACCCAACAATACTAATACAGCGCCAACGGCTCTGTTCAATGTTTCGGGCTTTGCTTTGTTTGCAAATACTGCCGCGATCCGTGCCCAAATAAAGGTAAACAGAATGCACAGTCCCATAACCAGAAGGTTGGGAGAATCGCCAAAGGAAAAGTGGGAAATTGAGCCGGTCAGTGCGGTAAAGGTCATAATAAATACGCTGGTGCCTACGGCAGTCTTTAGCTCATATCCCAGCACAGATGTGAGGATGAGGAGCATCATCATACCGCCGCCGGCGCCAACAAAGCCGCAGATGAAGCCAATAAAAATACCGCAAAGAATCGAGCCTGTGATTTTTCTTTTTCTGCTGACGGCCTCCATTTCCTGCTTGGTGGTCATAACCGGCTTCGCAATAAACTTGACGCCCAAAATCAGCGTCATAAAGGTGCTGAAGCCGCCCATAGTTTGGGCCGGGACAACACTGGAAACATAGCTTCCCACAACTGTGAACAGCAAGACCATAGCCATCATAAGCAAGCCGTTTTTGATATCCAGATTTTTGTTTTTCCCGTAGGTGAAGGCTGAAACCGCGCTTGCCAGCACATCGGAGGCAAGGGCAATCCCCACTGCGGTGTATGGTTCTATCTCAAGGAAAGTAATCAGCATTGGGCTTATAACGGCGGCGGCGCTCATGCCCGCAAAACCGGTCCCGAGTCCTGCGCCCATACCTGCAAAAAAAGTTACGAGCAAAATAATCCAAATGTTCAAAGTATCACCTCAATAAAGCATTGTACCACAACGTACCACAAAAGTAAATCCGTCAGTATAATCTCCGTCAGTTTACAGATACTAACAGCGTAATTTGTAAAATTATTGTAGGCAACAAAGCCTCCCTTGTGTAAAGGGAGGTGGCACGGCGAAGCCGTGACGGAGGGATTGTAAGGTATCGATACAAGACAATCCCCCAGTCAGAAATCAGAGATTTCTGCCAGCCCCCTTTACACAAGGGGGCCTTATCAGCCGCAGAAAAGGAGAAAGATATATGAAAGCAACTGGTATTGTCAGAAGAGTGGAGGAATGTGTTATAATAGGACAAAAGTTGTCGAAATACGCATAAATACAGGGGTTTTAGCAGTTTTTACTTGAACTCAATTTGCACAAAAACATAAGATACATAGCAAAAGCGAGGTGAAATTCACCTCGCTTTTTACAGTAATTATCTCATTGATTATTTATTTACACCGTAAATATCCTTATTGAGATGCTTTGTGCACGGCACACCGATTAGTAACATAATTATAAGAAGCGCAAGTAGCAAAACAACGCCAGCAGCTATCTCTCCCCCAGCTATGAGTATAGGACAAAGGAATATCAAAACATATAGAGGGGCATTTGCAAAATTTAGGGCAGTTTTTAATTTCCTTTTTGTAGACTCGAATATAGCAAGTTCGTTTGGATTTTGTGTTGTGATACTAGGAACAATTACGGATTTTGCCTTTGCCCATGCAACAAGCGAAAAGATGAGTCCGATTCCCAAGCATAAGACTAAGGAAATGACGCCAATAGTGTAAATGCTTTTTACTTTGTCGTCAAACTCTTTGATTGCGATGTAATCATTGGAATATGAATTCACACTTTTTGGGGGTGCTTGATAATTTGCTGTTGCACAACCGCAAGAAGGACAAATTAAAGCTTCATCTGCAATTTCTTTCCCACATTTCGAACAAAACATTTCAATACTCCCTATTATATTGTTTGTTAGTTTGCGTGTTGTTTAATAAATGTTGGTAACTTTACCTTCTTGAACAAATAGTTCAGAAACCTTTCCGTCAGGTGTTACTGATGCGACATAGGAAAAGGAGAAGGTCTTCTTGTTAGTTTTATTATAATCTGTATATCCTGTTATAGATCCGTGCAAAACCACCATCCAACTGCCATTGTCCAGTTTGGCATACGAAGTGGAGTTAAATTTAGAACTGCCTACAACAGAGTAATAGAGCTTTAGTTCATCTGCAATCTTTCCCCATCTGTCATTTTCCTCGACATAGTCTTCGAGGTACTTGATTGCATCTTTTTCAGTCTGAAGATTTACCTTTTTCGAGCCACAGGCAGCCAAACATAGAACAATGCTCAGTGCTAAAACAGCGGCTATCAGTGCTTTGCATGTTTTCATTTTTTTACCTCCTTTTGGTTACGTAACATAATGTTACATAAAACAGTGTAACACAATGTTACAATAAATGCAAGGGGTGATTGGATGATTGGATTAAAAAATATTCGCAAGCAACGGAATTTGAATCAGCAAAAGGTTGCTATGGACTTGAATATATCCCGCGAAGCACTATCATACTATGAAAATGGCAAAAGAGAACCCTCTCTTGCCTTGCTCGTTGCAATGTCGAAATATTATAATGTATCTATCAATTATCTAATCACAGGTGAAGAATTTCAAAAAAGATAAACCTACCTTTCTAATGGAACGAAGGTAGGTTTGTTTTTGTTTTATGCGGTATAATCTCCGTCAGTTTACAGATACTAACAGCGTAATTTGTAAAATTATTGTAGGCACGGGAAAAGGTCCCCTTGTGTAAAGGGGGCTGTCAGCGGAGCTGACTGGGGGATTGACAACCCCTCCGTCACGGCTGCGCCGTGCCACCTCCCCTTACACAGGGGAGGCTTTGCAGTGCGCCGCAGAAAAGGAGAAAGATATATGAAAGCAACAGGAATAGTTCGTAGAATAGATGATTTAGGAAGAATTGTAATTTCCAAAGAAATCAGAAGAACCCTACGCATTCGTGAGGGCGACCCCTCGCTGACAACATTGACACAAATCGACAGATTTTGTTATGCGATACATAGCATAATAAATAGAGTGAAAGAGGCGTGATTATCACGCCTCTTTTGCATAAAACAAAACATCCCATAACCAACCGTATTTCTTATACTTTTGATAATAGGGGTCATTATCCAGCGGTGGTTTTCCATCGTCAGTATTAAATGCATCTGTTTCTAACTGCATCAAATCATCAAGCAAATCATTTAGTTCATCAAAATCCAAATCGAAGCATACAACACACGGAGCACTACTACAAAACCCAAGTTTCTCCAAATTGTCATCACACGACATGAGTGTAATTTTAATATCTGGCTTGATATCAGGCAAAAGTGTTTTGATTTGGTTATAGGTAACTTTGTCTGTCTCGATATAGAACATACAATACCTCCAATAAAGCTTTGAACTATCATAGCATAGTTGAAGTAAAAAGTAAATCCTGCGGTATAATCTCCTGCCTTTTACAGATACTAACAGCGTAATTTGTAAAATTATTGTAGGCACAAAGCCTCCCTTGTGCAAAGGGAGGTGGCACGGCGAAGCCGTGACGGAGGGATTGTAGAGTAGCGACAAAGACAATCCCCCAGTCAGAAATCAGAGATTTCTGCCAGCCCCCTTTACACAAGGGGGCCTTATCAGCCGCAGAAAAGGAGAAAGATATATGAAAGCAACAGGAATTGTCAGAAGAGTGGATGACCTCGGGCGTATTGTTATCCCGAAAGAAATCAGAAGAACCCTCCGCATTCGCGAGGGAGACCCGCTGGAGATTTACACAGAAAAGGACGGCGGTGTTATCTTCCGGAAATATTCTCCCATGGGGGATTTGCAGGATTTTGCCTCCCAGATGTGCGAGGCCATCGGCTCCAGCACCGGGAAAATTGCCGCCGTGGCTGACCGGGATGCCATCATTGCTCTGTCCGGTGCACCCAAGCGGGAGCTGTTGGACAAGCCCAATTCCGAGGATTTGGGGGAGCTGATGGAGCAACGGAAATATTACCGCTATGAAGCCGGCGCACCCCGAATTCTGCCTGCCGAGGGAACGGAAAAATACCATCTGGGTGCCGCCGCGCCTATTTTGAGCCAGGGGGATTTGATGGGCTGTGTCATGCTCCTTTTGAATGAGGGCGATGCCCCCATGACCGAGCCAGACCAAAAGCTGGTGCAAACCGTGGCTTCTTTCCTGGGAAAACAGTTAGAAAATTAAGCCTTTGTGCAAAAATCGGGCGTACTGCAATTTTGCAGTACGCCCAAATGCTTATTCTCCCTGGGATGCGCCGCCCTGCTTGGGGCGGTGGCGGAATTTCCGCCGATGGTAATTGGATTTTTTTGGCTTGTTTGCCGTTTCTGCTCCCTGTTGGGGTTGGGACTCCCCTTCTGCGGCCCGATGCTCCCGATTCTGGGGATGGGGCTTTCGGTTGCGGCGGCGGTTGGCCTTTCCGGATTCTTCCCTTCCGGCCTCCTCCGGCTCTGCCACAGGCTCTTGGGCAATCATTTCGCTGCTGTAACGGAACTTAATCGGGTCCAAAAACGCCGGGGTTTCCGGTTCTTCCCGCCGCGCCTTCTTCCCACCGCCGGAGATGGGAGCCAAATCCGCGGGGATGGGCGGGTCGTTTTTCTTGGTTTTTCCGCTGCGCAGAACCGCAATTTCATCGTTGGCGAAGACGGAGATGGTTTCCGGTTGGTCTTCCATACGTACCTTGACCCGCTGGCGGAGCAAATCCACCTCCACTATCGTGCCCCGACCCTCCGGCGTGTCCACAAAGGACTCTGCCTTGGGGGCAGTACGGAGCAAATCCTCATAGGCATCCTGCTCGTACTTCAAACAGCACATGAGCCGGCCGCAGGTGCCGGAAATCTTGGTGGGATTCAGGCTCAAATTCTGGGTTTTTGCCATTTTGATAGAAACTGGCTGAAAATCGTCTAAAAATGTGCCACAACAGAAGGGCCGGCCGCAGATACCCAGGCCGCCAACCATTTTGGCCTTGTCCCGGACACCAATCTGCCGCAGTTCAATCCGGGTATGGAACACCGAGGCCAGACTTTTTACCAGCTCCCGGAAATCCACCCGTTCGTCCGCGGTGAAGAAGAACAGAATCTTACTGCCGTCAAAGGCCACCTCTGCGCTGACCAGCTGCATATCCAGCCCCTGCTCAGCGATTTTCTGCTGGCAGACTTCAAATGCCTTGGCTTCTTTTTGCTGGTTTTCCTCCACCGTCTTTTCGTCCTGCTCCGTGGTCTTTCTCAGCACATTTCGCAAAGGCGTTACCACGTCCTTTTCCGGGATTTTGTGGTTACCCGATGCGCAAATGCCAAATTCTGCCCCCCGGGCAGTATCAATGATGACATGGTCGCCGGCGTGAAGCGTCAGCTCTCCGGGGGCAAAATAATAGACCTTCTGCCCCGGACGGAACTGGATATCCACAACCTCCACCATGCTTTGCATCTTATTTTCTTCCATGCTATTCTCCTCACCGTTATCTCAGTTCCCAGCTAAGCCATCCGCAAATGGCCGCCGGGGATACATTCTTTTTGGCGTAATCCACCGCTTTTTGCAGCGCCGTCACCGCTCCTTGAATCTCTGCCGCGTTTCGGGCACTGCTGATTTTTCGGGACCATTCGCTGTCTGCCGGCAAGCCTGCCCGGCTGGTTAAGCTTTGGCCCAAAATCCGAATCCACTGCTGAAAACAGGCAATCACCGCATCCCGTTTCCACTTTTCCATGGGCGATAGCACCTGCAAAATCCCTAATCCATCCCCGGCGGCATAGCTCTGGGCAAATTGCTGGGTTTGGGGGAGCATCTGTGCCCCCTGGGACAGCAGTTCTTTGGCCTGCCCCAAAAAGCCGCCGCTACGAATTACCGCGGCGGAGATATCCTCTGCCTGGGCATCGGGAAAGGCTTCCGTGAGGGCTTTGACCAGAAGATTTTCCGGCAAGGGCTGCATTTTCAGCTCCACGCACCGGGAGCGCACCGTAGGCAGCAGGGCCTCCGGCTGGTCTGCCATCAGCAGGAAAATCCCGTAGTGGGGTGGCTCTTCCAGCACCTTCAGCAAAGCGTTTTGCGCCTCCGGCCGCATATCCTGGGCCCGGGGGAACAGGTAAATCTTCCGGTCCGCCTCGTTGGGCTGGATGTAAATATCTGCCCGGGCTTGGCGAATCAAATCCACAGACACGGTTTTTTTCTCCGGGTCGTCCACAGTGATTACATCCGGGTGGTTATTTTGCAATATCTTCCGGCAGGATACACACCTGCCGCAGGGCCGGTTTGCTTCCTTGCAGATGGCCGCCGCCGCCAGAAGCCGGGCCAAGGTCCGTTTTCCGGAGCCCGGGGCGCCGGAAATCAGGTAGCCATGGGATATGCGGTTATTTTTTAGACCTGCAGAAAGCTGTTCCTTCAGCCGGCCGTTTCCCAACAGCGCCTCAAAGCCCATTTTCACCCTCCTTAAAATGCGATTATAACATAGTTGTTCGCTTTTTCAAAGAAAAACCCATCCGCTACACATCAAAAACTGTGACAACCCTCTTGCGGTGCCCGAAAAAATCGTCGGGCTTACGCTTTTCCTCGATTTTTTCGACCGCTGCGCGAAACCAAGCTCGCTGCATCCGCCACTGGCGGCGCTCGCTTGGTTTAACCCCACAGGGCCGACAGCATGGGAATGACCTGCTTTTTCCGGCTCATGACCTTGGGCAAAAACACCGTATTGTCCTTAGGCGATACGTTAAAGGCCTGCTGAATGACCTCGTCATCTCCCAAATAGAGAATCTGGGTGCCTTCCATCAGCACGTCTGTCAGCATCAAAATCATCATGGACAGGTCTTTTTCTTTCACATTTTTGCGCATCAGCGCCATAAATTCTTCTTTCCGCTCCAGCATTTTCGGGCTGTCTACGCAGGTAATCTGAGCCACCGCCAAGCCGTGGCCGGCAATGTGGAACTCCTTGTAGTCGCTAAAGAGCAGCTCTTTGGCGGTTCTGGCACCCATGGAGGCGGAGAAAATTTCCCGGCCCAGCTCCTCCAAAGAAACATTGGCAATCCGTGCCATCCGCTCCGCGGTTTTAATATCCCGGTCGGTGCAGGTGGGGGATTTGAACATGACCGTGTCAGAAAGAATGGCCGCCGCCATCATGCCCGCCATCTTTTCCGAGGGCATCAGCCCCCGGTCCTGGAACATACCGGCAATGATGGTATTGGTAGAGCCTACCGGCTCGTTGCGGACATAAATGGGGTTGGTAGTCTGAATGTCTGCCAGGCGGTGATGGTCAATAATTTCCAGAATTTCCGCTTCCTCCAGACCGGGAACGGACTGGGATGCTTCATTGTGGTCTACCAGCACCACCCGTTTCCGCCGGGGGCGAAGCAGGTGGTAACGGCTCAAAACGCCCACAACCTTCTCATTTTCGTCCAAAACAGGGTAACTGGAATACCGGTGCTTCAGCATCCGCTCCCGCACCTCCTCCACCCGGTCCTCCAGATGGAAGCAAATCAAATCCTCAGTGCGGCAGATTCTATTGATGGGTGTGGACTGGAAAATCAGCCGCATAGCCCGGTAAGCATCGTGGGGTGTGGAAATAATACAGGTCTTGGTAGGCATCTGCCGCAATTCCTCGGAAAGCTCCGTTTGGCACAGCACCAGACAGGCCACATTCATTTCCAGTGCCCGGCGAATCATCTCCGGCTGGTGGCCGCAGAGCACCACTGCGTCGGTGCGGTGGAACAGTAAATTTTCCCGGCTCTGGGGCAGAGCCACCGTCACCTCACCGGAAATTAAATCGGTGTTTTCTCCGGCTTCATTGAGTACCTTGCCCTCCAGCACGGAAAGCAGATTAAAAAGGGGCACAGCGTCCAAATATCCGGCATTAACCAGGGACATATTATAATTTGCCACATCTTCCCGGGACAAAATGCCGTAAAGCGTTCCGTCATCATTGGCAACGGGAATGGCAGATACGCCGCTTTGCTGCTCCAGGATTTTCCATGCTCTTCCCATGGTCACCGCGGCGGAAAACACCGGGGGGGTATCAAATTCCAAATCCCGAACCTGGGTATGCATACTGTGAATCCGCTTGGGAGGGGCAAAACCGAACCGGTTCAATACAATCTGGGTTTCGTCGGACACATGGCCAAGGCAGGCCGCTTCGTATTCCCGGTCGCCCAAAGCGTTCCGCAAGGCGGTATAGGCCATGGCCGCCACAATGGAATCCGTATCCGGATTTCGGTGACCGGTCACATAAATAGTATCCATACAGACGCCTCCTTGATAGTAACTCCCCTTGGCTTTTGGCAAGGGTGCAGTAAGGATTTTTTCTCTTTTTGCCAATCCAACAGAAATATTATACCTTTATTATAGAAAAATAGCAAGATAAAATCATTTCTTACAAAGCAACCTCTTGCTTTTTCCCCTATTTGCCGTTAAAATAGTTGGGATATTAATTGAAAAACAGGAGGTTTCTTATGAATGTTCTGGTGACCGGCGGTGCTGGCTATATCGGCTCTCACACCTGCGTGGAGCTTTTGAACTGCGGCTACGGTGTCATTGTAATTGACAATTTGTGCAACTCCAACCCCGAAAGCTTGAACCGGGTGCAGGAAATCACCGGCAAAAGCCTGAAATTCTACGAAGGCGATGTCCGGGACGAGGCACTGCTGAAGAAAATCTTCGCCGAGAACGAAATCGGCTGTGTCATCCACTTTGCCGGTCTGAAGGCCGTGGGCGAAAGCGTTTCCATTCCCTGGAAATATTACGACAACAATCTCAACTCCACACTGATCCTGACCAAGGTCATGGAGCAGGTGGGCATGAAGAATATCATCTTCTCCTCCTCCGCCACAGTGTATTCTGCGGACAATGAAATGCCCCTGCGGGAAACTAGCCGCACCGGTAACTGCACCAACCCCTACGGCTGGACCAAATACATGACCGAGCAGATTCTCTCCGGCATGGCCAATGCCGATAAGCAGTGGGGCATTGTTTTGCTTCGGTACTTTAACCCCATCGGTGCCCACGAAAGCGGCCGCATTGGAAAAGACCCCAGAGGCATCCCCAATAATCTGATGCCTTACATCACCCAGGTGGCTGTGGGCCGCCGGGAACAGCTCAATGTCTTTGGCAACGATTATGATACCCCCGACGGTACCGGCGTTCGGGACTATATCCATGTGGTGGATCTGGCCAAGGGCCATGTGGCCGCGGTGAAATATGTCACAGAGCATCCCGGCTGTGAGGTCTTTAATCTGGGTACCGGCACCGGCTACAGCGTGCTGGACATGGTCAAGAGCTTCGCCTCTGTGAACAATGTCCCCGTGCCCTATGTGATCACCGACCGCCGGCCCGGTGATATCGCTACCTGCTATGCAGACCCTGCCAAGAGCGCCGCCGTATTGGGCTGGAAAGCCGAAAAGAATCTGGATGATATGTGCCGGGACTCCTGGAACTGGCAAAAATCCAATCCCATGGGGTATTCTGAGTAAGTTTCCGTATGATTGTAAAAAACTCCCTGCGAAAAATTCCGCGTTTTTTGTAATTCTGCCACTTTACAAGCAGAAAGCCTTATAGTATAATGGAAATGTATGGGGCTATTTCCCCATGCACCCAATTATGTAACATACTGCACCGCAGTAATTTGAAATGGAGGAAATTCCCATGTCTGTTAAAGTTGCTATCAATGGTTTTGGCCGAATCGGCCGTCTGGCTTTCCGTCAGATGTTCGGCGCTGAGGGTTTTGAAGTTGTCGCCATCAACGACCTGACCTCTCCCGCTATGCTGGCTCACCTGCTGAAGTACGACTCCACCCAGGGCAATTATGCCGCTCAGGGCCATGTCGTTACCGCCGGTGAGGACCACATCGTTGTGGACGGCAAGAAGATCACCATCTACGCGAAGGCAAACGCTGCCGAGCTGCCCTGGGGCGAGCTGAACGTAGACGTGGTGCTGGAATGCACCGGCTTCTACACCTCTAAGGCCAAGGCTCAGGCTCACATCGATGCCGGTGCCAAGAAGGTGGTTATCTCCGCTCCTGCCGGCAATGACCTGCCCACCATCGTTTACAATGTCAACCACGAAACTCTGACCAAGGACGACAACATCATCTCCGCCGCTTCCTGCACCACCAACTGCCTGGCTCCCATGGCGAAGGCTCTGAACGACCTGGCTTCTATCGAGTCCGGCATTATGTGCACCATTCACGCTTACACCGGCGACCAGATGATTCTGGATGGCCCCCAGAGAAAGGGCGACCTGCGCCGCTCCAGAGCCGGTGCTGTGAACATCGTTCCCAACTCCACCGGTGCTGCTAAGGCCATCGGCCTGGTTATCCCCGAGCTGAACGGCAAGCTCATCGGCGCTGCCCAGAGAATCCCCACCCCCACCGGTTCTACCACCATTCTGAACGCTGTCTGCGCCAAGGCTGTGACTGTTGACGAAATCAACGCCGCAATGAAGGCTGCTGCTACCGAGTCCTTCGGCTACAACACCGACGAAATCGTATCCTCCGACATCATCGGTATGCGTTTCGGCTCTCTGTTTGATGCCACTCAGACCATGGTCTGCAAGCTGCCCGACGGCAAGACCCAGGTTCAGGTTGTTTCCTGGTACGACAACGAGAACTCCTACGTTTCTCAGATGGTTCGCACCATTAAGCACTTCTCCACTCTGCTGTAATTAAAGTAGAATCCGAGAACAATTCAGCCGCTGTCCCGTGGGACAGCGGCTTTTTTCTATCTTCGCTTTGCCAGAGGCTCTGATTTTTCCTGAATCAGCAGTAAATCGGAAAGGATGGAGTTGGAAAGTAAAAACCCTTCCGGAGTTAACCGCCACCGGTCTCCCTCTCCCCGGAGGGCATGACCCCGCTGACGGCACTGCTCTAAGGCATCCTCGATGGCGCCAAAGGGCAGTAAAAACTTCTTTTCATATTCTCCGGCGCTGATACCGTAGGTGGTTCGTAGGCGCATCATCAAATACTCACCGGCCCGTTCCCGGGGGGCTACATCCTGAATTTCCTCCAGCACCTGTCCGCCGCTGTGGATGCCCTCAATATACCCCTGCAAGTCCCGGATGATTTTGAACCGCTTCCCGGCAAAATCCGAGCTGGCATCCGGTCCAAAGCCCAAATACTCTCCCCCGGACCAATATTTCAGATTGTGCCGGGATTCCTTACCGCGTTTACAGAAATTGGAAATTTCGTACTGCCGGTAGCCCTTGCTCCGGAGAATTTCTGTTGTGGCCAAGTACATATCCGCCTGCGCATCGTCATCCGGCAGATTGGCATACTCCCGGCAAGCCCAAAGGGGTGTGCCCTCCTCTACCTTCAAGCCGTAACAGCTAATATGCTCCGGCTTCAGCTCCAGCACATTCTGCAAGGTGGCCTGCCAGCTTTCCAGGTTTTGCCCCGGCAAGCCGTAAATCAAATCCAGGGACAGATTTTTGAACCCCGCTTTTCGGATTCTTTGCACGGCGTTGATTGCCTGCTCATAGGTGTGGGGGCGGCCGATTTTCTGCAAAATCTCGTCATCATCGCACTGCACGCCCAGACTGACCCGGTTAAAGCCCTCACTGCGGAGCTTTCGCAGTAATCTGGGAGAAACGGAATCCGGATTGGCCTCAAAAGTAATTTCCGCATCCGGCGCTACGTCAAAATTCCGGCGCACCGCGGTCAAAATGGCCGCCATGCCGTCAGCACCGAAAAAGCTGGGGGTGCCGCCGCCAAAATACACCGTATCCACCAGATAGCCCGGAGTTTGTGGGCCGGTTTCCCGGATGTGGTCGCAAACCGCATCCAAATAGCCGTCCATAAGCCGGTCACTTTTCTCTGTCAGAGAATAGAAATCACAGTACTGGCATTTACTGCGGCAAAAGGGCACATGAATATAGATGCCGAGAGGCGTCTTTTTTTTCCGTCCGAGTAAGGCCATAAGGCACCTCCGATAAAATCTTAAAGTAGTACGGTAAATGATCGTTTAGCTTACGAAAGGCGCACACCAAAGCCTCCCTCTGACGAGGGAGGTGGCTTCGCCAAAGGCGAAGCCGGAGGGAAAGAAACTACCCCTCAGTCACGCTGTTCGCGTGACAGCTCCCCTGACCAGGGGGGCCTGGCGCTAAGCCAAACAATCAATTACAAGAATTAATCCTCGTCCAGCTTCAGCACTGCCATAAAGGCCTCCGAGGGAACGGCCACCGTGCCGAAGGTACGCATCCGCTTTTTGCCTTCCTTCTGCTTTTCCAGCAGCTTCTTTTTCCGGGTGATGTCGCCGCCGTAGCACTTGGCCAGCACGTCCTTGCGCAGGGCCTTAATGGTTTCCCGGGCGATGATTTTTCCACCGATGGCCGCCTGCACCGGAATTTCAAACTGGGCACGGGGAATGTTCTCTTTCAGCTTTTCGCAGATTTTCCGTGCCCGGGGATAGGCGTTATCCGCAAAGAGGATGAAGCTCAAAGCGTCCACAATATCGCCGTTGAGCAGGATATCCAGCTTCACCAAACGGGAATCCCGATAGCCGATAAGCTCGTAGTCCAAGCTGCCGTAGCCCCGGGTACGGGACTTCAAAGCATCGAAAAAGTCGTAAATAATCTCGTTTAAGGGCATTTCGTAGTGCAGTTCCACCCGGTTGGCATCCAGATACACCATGTCCTTAAAGTCACCCCGACGGGAGGTAGCCAAATCCATAATGTTTCCCACATACTCCTGGGGGGACATGAGATTGACTTTTACATAGGGCTCTTCCGCCCGGGCAATCTCCATGGGGTCAGGGTAATCCAGCGGGTTGTCCACCAGAATCACTTCCCCGGTGTTTTTGGTAATCCGATAGACGACATTGGGGGCGGTGGTAATCAAATCCAGATTATATTCCCGCTCCAGCCGCTCCTGAATGATTTCCATGTGCAGTAGTCCCAAAAAGCCGCAGCGGAAGCCAAAGCCCAGGGCGATAGAGCTTTCCGGCTCGTAGACAAAGGACGCATCGTTGAGCTTCAGCTTTTCCAGCGCATCCCGCAAATCCTGATATTTGGCCCCGTCGGCAGGATACACGCCGGAATAAACCATGGGCTGTACCGGCCGATAGCCGGGCAGCGGCTCCGGGGCGGGATTTTCCACCGTGGTGATGGTATCACCCACCTGAGTATCGGACACGGTTTTAATAGATGCTGTGATGTAGCCCACCTCGCCGGCCCCTAAACAGTCCTTGGGAATCAAGCCCTTGGGGCTCATGGTGCCCACTTCCACCACTTTATAAACAGCGCCGGTGGCCATCATCCGGATATCTACCCCGGCCTTGACCGTGCCCTGCTTGATTCGGGTGTAGACAATCACGCCCCGGTAGGAGTCGTACTGACTGTCAAAAATCATGGCCTGCAGAGGCGCTTCCCGGTCGCCGGAGGGGGCAGGAATGCCTTTCACAATCATTTCCAGCACTGCATGAATGTTAATGCCGTTTTTGGCGGAAATTTCCGGGGCATCCTCCGCCGGGATGCAGATAATATCCTCAATCTCCGCCTTGACCTCTTGGGGTCGGGCAGAGGGCAGGTCGATTTTATTGATGACCGGCAGAACCTCCAGCCCAGCATCGGTGGCTAAAAAGGTATTTGCCAAGGTTTGCGCTTCCACGCCTTGGGAGGCATCCACCACCAGCACCGCCCCTTCGCAGGCGGCCAAGCTCCGGGATACCTCATAGTTAAAGTCCACATGGCCGGGGGTATCAATCAGATTGAGGTCATAGGTTTCCCCATCGTCGGCATGGTATGTTAAAGTGGCCGCGGTGGCCTTAATGGTAATGCCCCGCTCCCGTTCCAGCTCCATGGAATCCAAAATCTGGGCTTCCATTTCCCGTCGGTCGATGGCGTTGCACTCCTCCAGCAGCCGGTCTGCCAGGGTGGATTTGCCGTGGTCAATATGGGCAATAATGGAAAAATTACGAATATGGGAAAGTTCAGTCATACAGCGACACCTCATAAAAAATGGGGATGCATAGGCAATACTATGTCATTTTCTCTATTATATCGAAAGTTTTTCAAAAAGTAAACTGTATGTTTTCGGCATTTTCCGGGAAAACTGTCTTCAGACCGCGACAAAAACCGCCGAAACACGCAAATTTTGAAAAAAATTCTATAAAAACCCTTGTCAAAACAGGGAAATCGGTATATAGTCTTACCGCGTGACCAAAGAACGAAGAAAAAGAGGGGCGAGAATATTGAGTAATGCAAAAAAGCCGGTGGCCAAAACCCCGGATGAGCTGCAATCTGCCTTACAGGCGTTGATTGCCCGGGGACGGAAGGACGGTATGATTCGGTCCGAGGAGCTGAACGCCCATCTGGAAAAAATGGACCTGACCCCGGAAAAAATTGAGGAAATTTATGACCGCTTTGAGGCCATGAATATTCAGATTATTTCTGCCGAATTGGATTTGGGCGATGACGATTTGGGCCTGCAGGATGTGCTGGAGGACGATATTGACCTGTCCGGGCTGGATGAAGAGGATTTGGTTGACCCGGTGGATTTGGCCGCGGAATACAATTTGGACGACCCTGTGCGGATGTACCTGAAGGAAATCGGCCAGGTTCGCCTGCTGTCTGCCGAGGAAGAGGTGGAATTGGCCAAGCGGGTCTGCGAGGGCGACCAAGAAGCAAAAAATAAGCTTACGGAAGCCAACCTTCGGTTGGTGGTATCCATTGCCAAGAAATATTCTGGCCGGGGTCTGCACATTCTGGACTTGATTCAGGAGGGTAATACGGGCCTGATTCGGGCGGTTGACAAATTCGACTGGACAAAGGGAAATAAATTCTCTACATATGCTACCTGGTGGATTCGGCAGGCCATTACCCGGGCCATTGCGGACCAAGCGCGAACCATCCGTGTTCCGGTGCATATGGTAGAGGTCATTAACAAGGCTACCCGGTGCAACCGTAAGCTGGTGCAGCAGCTGGGCCGGGAGCCCACTGTGGAAGAAATTGCTGCAGATCTGGGGCTGCCGGTGGAAAAGATTATCGAGGCCAACCGCACTGCCGCCGATACCCTTTCTCTGGACACCCCCGTGGGTGACGAGGAAGACACCTCTATCGGCTCTTTCGTGGAAGACGAGCGGACGCCCGGCCCTGCGGATGCCACCTCCAACGCCCTGCTTGCTGAGGCTTTGAAGGAAATTTTGGATACCTTGACAGAGAGAGAAGCCGATGTGCTGCGGATGCGGTTCGGCATGTACGACGGCCGTACCCACACCCTGGAAGAGGTGGGGCAGATTTTCGGGGTCACCCGGGAACGGATTCGCCAGATAGAAAACAAGGCCATCCGGAAACTCCGCCACCCCAGCCGTGCCAAAAAAATCAAAGATTTCTATTGCTAATAAAAAGGAAGCTGCAGCTGCAGCGGCCTTTTGCTATTTAGGACAAAAATAGTGTATACTATAATCGTGGATTATTCGTCCTACTGGTAGGACATTGCAAAATTTAGCGAAACTGCAGCCATAAAAATTTTGAACCAAGGGAGCAAAATTATGTGCTGTAAGACGGAGTTTTGTTGTTTATTAGGGTGAAAGACCTTTTGTGCACAGAAAGGAGTTTAGTATGGAAGACAAGCAGATTATCGATTTGTATTGGGCACGGTCGGAATTGGCCATAAAGGAAACATCTGCAAAATACGACCGATTTTGCCACTATATTGCCTTCCGAATTCTGAACCGGGATTGTGATGCAGAAGAAGTGGTGAATGATACTTGGCTCAAAACATGGAACACGATTCCTGAAAATCGTCCTGCCAGCTTAAAAAGCTATGTTGGCATGATTTGCCGCCAGCTTGCCTTTAATACATACAAGCGCAACCAGCGTTATCCGGAAGGACAGTTTGCCTTGGCCCTGGACGAATTGGAAGAGTGCGTTTCCGGCGGGGATGAGATTACGACTATGGCGGAAAATGCAGATCTGGTGGCTGCGCTCAATGATTTTCTGCGGGCATTGCCTGCAAGAACGCGCATAATTTTTCTGCGCCGTTACTGGTACTGCAGCTCCATCTCAGAACTGGCAAATGGCTTTGCCATGAAGGAAAGCGCTGTAACCATGCTCTTGCACCGCACCAGAAACAAACTGAAAGAATACTTGGAAAGGTCAGGTGTTTCACTGTGAAAAAGAAGGAAGAACTCTTTTCTGCCCTGGGCAGTATTGATGAGAAATTGATTATGGAGGCTGCTCCAGATCAAAAGGAAAATTTAAAAAACAATTGGATCCGCTGGGTCGCCGCAGCCGCCTGCCTTGCATTGTTGATCGGCGCCTTGTGTGTCAGGATTTCATTGTACGCGGCCCCGCCTGTAGCGAACAACCGCATTTCCATCCCCGCCGACATGGATGAGCTGCTGTATGCAGGAAATCCCGGTAGCATTGCCGACGAGATCTCCTCGGGAGCTTCCTCTGCGCCCTCTCCCCAGTCAACCAATATTGTGACTGCGAAGGTAGCATCGATTCTGCCGGGGAGGTATCAATCCTTCGGAAGCCATTCCGACGATTGTTTTCGGATCCTGGAAATGGAAACTGTCGCGGATCTGGGTGATGTGGAAATGCCACAGAAATTCTATTTGCAGGTTTGGGAGAAGCATTATACCGATTTTTCTCAATACGACTACATTCTGTTTGACGGTCTTTACCAATGTTCTTATGAAGGTGCGGTGTTGCACAATGTCACCACGGGAAAAGCGGAAGTCTTTGACCTACCCTTTTTCACCGCCATCTATTACTCCTGTTTCTATGTCTATGCCTTTACAGACGAGGTGCTGGATACTGCCATGTGGCAATCCACCGAGCATTGGCAAAGGGGATTTACTGCCCTAGAAAACAGCAAAAATGCGGAAGGAGAATGGGCGGATAGTCCCATCCAGCGGGGTACGACCCTATCCGAAGCGGAGGCAATTTTGGTTGATACCATTAAATCGAAATATCCTCCTGACTATCCTTCGTACTATCAATACCGAAGCGTTGCTTCCATTACAAATCCTCAGGCGCTTGAGGCGCTGGAATATGTGAAGCCCTTTGAAAATGGCATCTTTGCATACAACTTTTATGGATATTTGGGCCTCTATGATGTATCTGTGCGGTATACCCGATATCTGTCGAACTTCCCCACCAATGAAAACATCACTATTTCCAATCAGGGAGCGAGTGACTCCCTTGCCCGATTTGAACCCGGGGACTGGGAGAATCTGCCACAATTGGGGAAAGCCCTGGCTGCCGTCAGCGCAGAATATGACGCAGGCAATATCGAGCCGCCCCATCTGAAAGAAACAGATGCTGTGGAGTTTTTGGGCTACGCCATCACCGGAAAATTTATCAAGTGTGACAGCGGCGTATACGGTCTGGTGACTGTGCGCTGGAATTACGAACCTGCCCAATATGATGTCGGCTACCGCTTCATAGATGAGTGCTACTATCTTATTGCTTCCGGTGAGGATAGCTGCCTCCAGGTTACAGGACAGGAGCTGGTCGACCTTTTTGGTAATTATGTCCCTGAGATCTACAGAGGAGAATATGACGACCTTGGCAGAACCGAGAGAGAGCCTATCATTTATAAATAAATTGCTTATACGACGGAAAAGGTAGAAAGCACAATGATGCTTTCTACCTTTTCTCTCTTGAATGAATCACTGAAAATTTCCCTTGAATCCACCGAATTCTACGAATAACCCGCTGCAGCGGCATTGCTTATTATGTTTTCTTTATGAATTTTTCTCCGCATTTGGGGCATTTGATGGCGATTTTTCCTTTTCCTCTGGGCACGCGAACCGGCTGGCGGCACCTGGGACAGCTAAAGTGCCTGTGCTGACGGTCCTTAATCCGGTCCAAAAGCAGCAAAAACTTCCGGTTTTCCTGATATCGCTTGTAGGTGTTCCGGGAGAAGGTGCGGCTAATGGCCCAAATCATCAGCCCGTAGGATAGCGCTGTCAGAATCAAATCCACCAGGGCCACCGGTATGAAGATGGTCAGCAGGCACGCAATGACACCTGCACCTAAAATATACATATTCAGCTTGTCTGTCCCGTAGCGGCCTGCCATAAATCGCCGGAACCAACTGCGAATTTTTCCCATACAACGCTCACCTTTTTGTTAAGATACTAACATTATATTGCAAATACCCGGGATTTCAACCTTGTTAGGGTAATGTTTACGGATTGTTTAATTTTTTCGGCCCGGGGTTAAAAAAAGGTTGCCAATGGTCAAGGGATGATGTATAATTAAACTGTAAAAATACGGGCCAAGACCCGAAATATGGAGGAATAAGCGCATGTTTAATGCAATGATTGAAACCTTAAAGGCCAATCCCAGAAAGATTGTCTTCACCGAGGGCCACGATGCCCGGATTCTGGAAGCCACTTCCCGTCTGGTGGAAGGCGGTTTTCTGACCCCCATTCTGGTGGGCAATGTGGAAGAAGTCAAGGCCAATGCCGCTAAGGGTGGCTTCAATATCGAGGGTGTGGAAATTCTGGACCCTGCTACATACGAGGGCATGGATGCCATGGTGGAAAAGATGGTGGAGCTGCGTAAGGGCAAAATGAGCAGCGAGGATTGCCGCGCCGCCCTGAGCAAGGGCAATTACTTCGGCACAATGCTGGTTAAAATGGGTTATGCTGACGCTCTGCTGGGCGGTGCTACCTATTCTACTGCCGACACGGTCCGTCCCGCTTTGCAGCTGGTGAAGACCAAGAAGGGTGCCAATCTGGTTTCCTCCTGCTTCATCATGGTTCGGGGCGAGGAAAAGCTGGCTATGGGCGACTGCGCCATCAACCTGAGCTACGAGGACAGCGTGGACAAGGACGGCAATGTTACCGTTTCCGCCGCCCGGAAGCTGGCTGAGGTTGCTATCGAAACTGCCAATACCGCTAAGGTTTTCGGCATTGACCCCAAGGTTGCTATGCTGAGCTTCTCCACCAACGGCTCCGGCAAGGGCGGTACCGTAAAGCTGAGCCACGATGCCACTCTGGTGGCAAAGGAAATGGCTCCTGAGCTGAACATTGACGGCGAAATGCAGTTTGATGCCGCCGTTGCGCCCGAGGTCGGTCAGCTCAAGTTCCCCGGCTCTCCCGTTGCCGGCTACGCCAACACCTTCATCTTCCCCACCATCGAGGCCGGTAACATCGGCTACAAGATTGCCCAGCGTCTGGGCGGCTTTGAAGCCTACGGCCCCATCCTGCAGGGTCTGGCAGCGCCTATCAACGACCTGAGCCGCGGCTGTAATGCCGACGAGGTCTACAAGATGGCCATCATCACCTGCGCAATGGTGTAAGTTTCCAAACAAAAGCAGCTGCCCGCGGGCAGCTGCTTTTTTATTCTAGATTTTCCCGAATTCTGTCAATCATTTTGGTATATTCTAAGTCTGACAGGAAGGTTTGCTTTGGATTCATCTGGAATACGGAGGTCCATTCAAAGGCATCCTTGTATTTGGGCACCAGATGAAAATGCAGGTGACTGCCGCCGTCGCCGTATGCGCCGTAGTTGATTTTGTCTGGGTGGAAGGTTTTGTGCAGTGCCTTAGCAGCCCGGGCTACGTCGGCGAAAAACAGATTCCGTTCCTCGTCAGTTAAGTCTACCAGCTCGCTGACATGGTCCTTATAGGCCACAATGACCCGGCCGGGGTGGCTCTGCTCCTTAAACAGAATCAGTTGGCTCACCTGCAGATTGCAAATGGGGATGCCATAAGCAGCAAGAACTTCTCCGCCCATGCAGTAACCGCAATTTGTATCCTTCATAATACTACCTCCCTTATTCGATGGGTTCAAAATCCGAAGCGCCGTGCTTACATAGGGGACAGACCAGGTCCTCGGGCAGAGTATCCCCCTCATAGACCCAGCCACAGATTTTGCACACAAAGCCCTTTTTCCCGGCAGTTTCCGGCTGGGGCTTGACTTGATTCTGGTAGTAGCTGTAAGTCATGGTTTCGTTGTCAGAAATCACTCTGGCTTCTGTTACCGAGCAGATAAACATGCCGTGGGTGCCCAAATCCACATAGCTTTCCACCTTCAGCGATAGGAAAGAGTTGATATATCTGGGCAAGAATCGCAGGCCGTTATCGGAGCGAAGGGTGTCGATACCGGCGAATTTATCCACAGTCCGGCCGCTTTGGAAGCCAAAGTTCTGGAACACAGAGAAAGGCGCGGAAATATCCAGACAGTTTACATTCATCATCCCGGTCTGCTTGATGACATGGTGGGAATAATTGGCCTTGTTGATGGTCACGGCAACCCGGTTGGGGGTGCTGGTGACTTGGGTCACGGTGTTGACAATGAGACCGTTGTCCTTGGTACCGTCGTTAGAGGTCACCACATACAGGCCGTAGCCGATATGAAACAGGGCAGACAGGTCGTTTTTGTTGGCGGTGGCATCCTGCCGGGCAAGATAATCCCGGCACAGCTCGTCGGCCATGGCTTCAATTTGCTGGCGGCTGCCCTCGCTGAGGGAGGACATGAGCCGAACCGTAGTGTCCGTAAAGGTCAGATTCTTGCTTTCGGCCAGCATATTGCGCATAACCTTGGCGGCCAGAGGTGCCCAAGAACCGTTTTCCAGCAGGCCCACGGTGCGGTTCTGGAAGTTTCGCTCTGTCAGGTGGTGGATAAAATCACGCATATGGGGGAAAACATCTGCATTATAGGTGGTGGTGGCCAGCACCAGCTTTCCGTAGCGGAAAGCATCTGCCACGGCGCGGGACATATCGCACCGGGCCAAGTCGTGAACAATCACCTTAGGACAGCCTTTCTCCCGGAAGGTCTGGGCCAACAGCTCCACGGCGGTTTTGGTGTGGCCGTAAATAGAGGTGTAGGCAATGACAATGCCTTCATCCTCCACCCGGTAGGAAGACCAGATATCATACAAATTCAGATAATATCCCAGATTCTCTTTCAGCACCGGGCCGTGGGTGGGACAGATGATGGAAATGTCCAACCCGGCGGCCTTTTTCAGCAGAGCCTGTACCTGAGGGCCGTATTTTCCCACAATGCCGATGTAATACCGCCGGGCTTCGTCGGCCCAGTCCTCCTGCACATCCAGCGCGCCAAATTTTCCAAAACCGTCAGCAGAGAACAGAACCTTATCATAAGAGTCATAGGATACGATTACCTCCGGCCAGTGGACCATAGGCGCGGTGACGAAGGTCAGGGTGTGCTTACCCAGACACAGGGTATCACCCTCGCCCACCACAATTCGCCGGTCGGCGTAGTCATCCCCAAAGAAATTCAGCATCATGCCGAAGGCCTTGGCAGAGGACACCACGGTGGCATTGGGGTAAACCTTTAAGAAATTGGCGATATTGGCGGCGTGATCCGGCTCCATGTGGTGAACAATCAAATAATCCGGTGTCCGGCGGTCAAGGACATTTTGAATGTTATCCAGCCACTGGTGGGTGAAATTCTTGTCCACGGTATCCACAATGGCGATTTTTTCATCCAAAATGGCATAGGAATTATAGGCAATTCCGTTGGGCACAGCATACTGTCCCTCAAACAAATCCACCTCATGGTCATTGACACCGATGTATTGAATATCCTTGGTAACGGTCATGTTCATTCTCCTTGCTTTTTGTTTTCCTTATTATATGCACAATTAGAAATTGCTTCCGTAACTTTATCACAGAAAATCGGGGAAAAATAGGGTATGATGGTCTCACATTAAAACAACAAGGAGGAATCCCTATGTCAGTGATTCATGTTACAAAAGAAACCTTTGAAAAAGAAGTGCTCCAAAGTGAAAAGCCCGTACTGCTGGACTTTTGGGCAAGCTGGTGCGGCCCTTGCCGGATGGTAGGTCCGATTCTGGATGAAATTGCCGCCCAGCGGCCGGATATCAAGGTTTGCAAGGTCAATGTAGATGAAGAAAACCAGTTGGCCGCACAGTACGGTATTATGAGTATTCCCACGCTGATGGTATTCAAAAACGGGGAAAAGACAAATCAAGCGCTGGGGGCTTTGCCCAAGGCGCGGATTTTGGATTTACTGTAAATATTCTTATTCGCTTAGGGCAGAAAGCTTTTTCCTGTCGGTGATATCTACGGTGCCCCGGGTCAAGCGAACCATTCCCTCGTTTTGGAAATACCGAAGCATCCGGGTCACCACCTCCCGGGCAGTGCCCATGTGGTTGGCGATTTTTTCATGGGTAATTTTTAGGGAGTCTGTATCTTCCAATTGGCTTTCCTCCAGAAGAAAGGATGCCAGCCGCTTGTCAAAGCTTTTCCACATAATCTGCTCCACCAGCCACATTAAATCGGAAAAGTGGGCGCTCATAAGCTGGTTGGAATAGTTGGATACGGCCAGAGATTCCTGCATCAGCTCCTTATACAGGCATGCGGGAATAATCCAAAGCTCGGTGTCTTTTTCCGCCTCGATGACAATATTAAACTGGATATCCGGCATGACACAGGAGGCAGAAAACAGGCAAATATCCCGCTCAAACAGGCGGTAGATGGTGATTTCCCGACCTTCTTCAGACAGGATATAGGCTCTGAGCTGGCCACTGCGAATCAGAAGCAGGCCCAGACAGTCCAGACTGCCGTTGTGCAGCACCGTGCCTTTTTTTACCTGGCGAAATTCTGAAGCTGTTTGGATTCGCTGCTGTTGCTGCTCTGTCAGCTTATCCCAAATGGGAAAAAATTCTGAAAAGCTCATGGCTGTCCCCCCCTAACAAGGATAGTATAATGAACATTGGGGAATAAGTCAAACCCATTGGTGGAAAATTAGAAAAAATGTGCCAAGCAGGTGATTTCGAGATAGAAATTTTCCAAAGGCTATGGTATCATAGTACAATCAAAAAACAAATGGAGGTTATTATTATGAAATATGTTTGCGATGTTTGCGGTTGGGTCTACGACGAGGAGCTGGGCTACCCCGAGGGCGGCATTGCTCCCGGCACCAAGTTTGAGGACCTGCCCGAGGATTTTGAGTGCCCCCTGTGCTCTGTGGGCAAGGATCAGTTTTCCGAAGAATAAATGGCGCACAACAAAAAGTCTAATTAGCTAAGATGAATAGGAGGAGCTATGGATAGAAAGCGTTTTGCTATATTGGTTGTATGTATGTGTCTGCTGGCAGTAGTTGTATCCGGATGTAAACACAATCAACAATCGCCTTCTTTTTCGTATGAGCCTCGCCAAGAACTAAACAATGTGGAACAAATAGAAATCTGCATATATCAAGATGGATGGCCTTTGGGCACAATAACGCCATTTGTTCATCTAACAAATGAGCAAATGCATGCGCTTTGGGAAGACATTAGAAGTTTGGAATGTAAGGAAACGAAGAAATTCGACACTCCGTCGGGATACGGTGATATTATCTTTTTAATAACATACCAGGATGGAGAAAAAGAAATAATCAGTTTGCAGTGGAATGGTTATATTACTGCAGACGGCTCCCACACGGAAACATTGCAATATTTCGATCCCATAGAACTTAGCAAAGTGTTTGCAAAGCATGGAGATCCGGAACTGTTGGCCGAAAAGAGTGAGTATTTTCGACATTACTGGAATATGGTAGCAGAGGGCTAGCCACATCGTTTTATGCTGTTAGATTTAGCGCAAATGGTGCGTTCTCGGAGGGGGTATAACTCCCTCCGGGAATATGAAAAAGACTCTTTTCTGTGCACCAAAAAGCGCTGATTTTTAACTCAATGGCTAATGCCTTGCCCAAGAGACGGAATTCTATTACCTCCAGTCCAGAGACTACAACAAAGAGCCTGCTGCGCAATGCAGCAGGCTCTTTCGTTTTATTGTTCTTCCATTTCCTTCAGGGCATCCTTGCGGCTGAAGTTGGCGCGGCCCTTCTCGTCGAAGCCCATAAACTTTACCCAAGTCATGTCGCCCAGATTCAGCACGTCTTCTACCTTTTCTACACGGCGGTTTTCCAGCTTGGAAATATGCACCATGCCGTCATGGCCGGGAGCAATCTCCACGAAAGCGCCGATGGGCAGGATTCTTACCACCTTGCCGTAGTACAGCTTGCCCACCTCGGGAACGAAGCAGATATCGTCTACCATCTTCTTGGCGGCGTAAGCAGCAGCGGAGTCCACAGCGGAGATAAACACGCTGCCGTCGTCCTCGATGTCCACCTTGGCACCGGTGTCGGCACAGATTTTCTGAATGGTCTTGCCGCCGGAGCCGATAACTTCCCGAATCTTGTCCACGGGAATGGTCAGGCTAATCATCTTGGGCGCGAACTCGGAAACCTCGGCACGGGGCTCGGCGATGCAGGGCAGCATGACCTCGTTAAGGATGACCATACGGGCCTTGCGGCAGCGCTCCAGAGCGTCAGCGATGATTTCCATGGTCAGACCCTTGTTCTTCAGGTCCATCTGGATGGCGGTGATACCCTCGGAGGTACCGGCCACCTTAAAGTCCATTTCGCCGTGGAAGTCTTCCACGCCCTGAATGTCGGTGAAGGTTCTCCATTCGCCGGTTTCCTGGTCGGAAATCAGACCGCAGGAGATGCCGGCCACAGGCCGCTTAATGGGCACGCCGGCGTCCATCAATGCCAGGGTAGGGCCACAGATAGAGCCCTGGGAGGTAGAACCGTGGGAGGGCAGAACCTCGGCCACCACACGCATGGCGTAGGGGAACTCCTCAACACTGGGAATCACAGGCAGCAGTGCCTTTTCTGCCAAGGCGCCGTGACCGATTTCCCGGCGGGAGGTGGAGCGGGCGGCTCTTGCTTCGCCGGTGGAGAAGGAGGGGAAATTGTAGTGGTGGATATACCGCTTGGTATCCTCCTGGTAAATGGTGTCCAGCTTTTGGGCGGCGGACAGGGTGTTCAGAGTGCAGATAGACAGCACCTGTGTCTGACCCCGGGCGAACAAACCGGAACCGTGGACTCTGGGCAGAACGCCAACCTCAGCGTCCAGAGGACGGATATCGTCCATACCCCGGCCGTCCACACGCTTGCCGGCAAGCAGCCACTTCTTGACCACCTTTTTCTGCATTTTATACAGGCAGACCTCGATGTGGGTCTCGAATTCCTCTTCGCCGTACTTCGGGGCAAATTGGTTCTTGAAGTCAATACGGGCAGCAGTCAGCCGTTCTTCCCGGATGTTCTTATCGTCGGTGTCCAGCGCGTTTTCAATCTGGGGCAGGCCGTAGGCCATCAAATCGTCCAGCAGGTCGTGGTTGACGGCGGCCTTTTCAAAGGTGAACTTGGGCTTGCCGATTTCTGCCACGATGGAGTTGATGAATTTCACGATTTCCATATTGGTCTCGTGAGCAATGCGAATTGCCTCGTAGACCACGGACTCGGGGGCCTCGTTGGCCTCGGTCTCAATCATAACCACCTTCTCGAAGGTGGAGGAAATGCACACGAAGCAGTCGCAGGCATCCCGCTCGTCTGCCGAGGGGTTGATGATATACTTGCCGTCTACACGGGCCACATTGGTGGTAGCCACAGGCCCGTTCCAGGGCACGTCAGAAGTGGCAATGGCGATGGAAGCGCCCAGAGAAGCAACGATTTCTACGGGATTTTCGTAATCGTTGGCCATGACGGTGCAGGTAACCACGGTGTCGTTACGCAGCTCCTCGTCGAACAGGGGACGCATGGGCCGGTCAATGATACGGCTGTTGAGGATGCCCCGCTCAGAGGGCTTGCCCTCCCGGCGGTTAAAAGAGCCGGGAATCCGGCCTACGGAGTACATTCTCTCTTCAAATTCGATGGTCAGAGGGAAGTAGTCGATGCCGGCCTTGGGAATGGGGTTGCAGGTGCAGGTGGTGAGCACTACCGTGTCGCCGTAGCGGCAGATGCACTCAGCGTTGGCAAGCTCAGCCACTTTACCGGTTTCCACAGTAAAGGTACGGCCGCCAATTTCCATCTCATACACATGATGGTTGGGGTACTGTTTGCGAGTAATCATTAGTAAAACCTCCTATATTTTTGCTTTGCCAAACTCTAGAAATTTCTTGACTGTGGAGAAACAGATCTTTCGCCCCAACTCTGCACTATGAAAACTTTGAAATACACAAAGTATTACTGCAGTTTTCATATCTTGATTTGTGCCGAAATCTCTTGTTTTCCTCCAGCCAATAAATTTTACGAGCTTGGCTGGTTCGGGAGGTTTAGCACTTGAAACTAGCCACGAAAATCGCAACCACTTTCAACTGCTAAAACAGCTCCCGACGGACTTCTTTTGGAAAAAGGGCGACGGAACCCGTCGCCCTCCCAAAACTTACTTACGGATGCCCAGCTTGGCGATCAGAGCACGATAGCGGTTGATGTCCTTCTTTGCCAGGTAGTCCAGCAGATTACGGCGCTTACCAACCATCATCAACAGACCGCGGCGGGAGTGGTTGTCGTGCTTGTGGACACGCAGGTGGTCGGTCAGTTCGTTGATACGGGCAGTCAGAATAGCTACCTGAACCTCGGGAGAACCGGTGTCGCCTTCATGGGTTGCGTTTTCCAGGATGACCTGGGCCTTTTTTTCTTTCAGAATCATGGTTTTTCCACCTTTCATAATCGTTCCCGAAAGCGAAGTAGGGGTCGGTGAAATGCACATTGGCTTTCTCCCGCAACTGCGCAGTGGGCATAAATATTGCGTCTGGCATAGCCAGCCCGGTTATCATATCACAAGCTTTCCCAAATGTAAAGGAAAACTTTCACATTTTTCAAAAAAATTCAAAGTTTCCCGGCGATTTTTCAAAATTTCTTCCTTTAATGCCTCTAAAGAGGGGAATGTTTTCTCCGGTCGGAGAAAAGAATGAAACTCCAGTGTCAGCATTTTGCCGTATAAATCCCCGGAAAAATTTTGCAGCCAGGCCTCGGCGGTGATGCCAACGCCACCCACAGTGGGCCGGGTGCCGATGTTGGTGACGGCCGGATATTCCTTGCCGTCTACCCAGGCGATACAGGCATAGACCCCCAGAGCCGGTGTCAGCAGCTCCGGTGGCAAGGGCAGATTGGCAGTAGGTATGCCGATGGTGCGGCCTATTTTTTGCCCGGAAATTACAGTACCCGTCAAAATATGAGGATGCCCCAGCAGGCGGTTGGCGTTTTCCACATCCCCCTGTTCCAAAAGACGGCGAATTCGGGTGGAGGAGATTTTCTCGCCATCCATTTGCTGCTCCGGCACAATGCTGCAGGGAAAGCCCTTTTCCGCGGCAAAGGCGGCTAATTTTTCGGCATCGCCCTCTCCCTTGTGACCGAAACGGTAGTCCTGACCGCACACGAACCCCACAGCCCCGGCATCCACCAGACGGTTAAGAAATTTCTGCCAGGGCATGGATAGGCTATCCGGCGTGGCAGGAAAAACAGTGACTTCGTCCATGCCAAAATGCCTTAGCAGTCGCTGACGGTCAAGGGCGTTGGTCAGCATATTGGGTGCTTGGTTTTGAAGCACCGCGCCGGGGGGCAGGTCAAAGGTAATGGCGGCGGCTTTACAGCGGTGCAGGGTTGCCAGACGGCGGCATTCCGCCAGCAAGGCCTGATGCCCCAGATGCACCCCGTCAAAAAACCCCAGGGCGAAGATTTTTTTCTCTTTCATAGACACTCCTAAGATGAATTGGCGTTTAGGAATAAAAGGTCCTTAATCAAACTTCAAAAAAGCTCTTTGTGGTTGACATAACGCCGTCGGAAACGACGCTGACGGCAAGAAATGCACCCTCGGGGTCGTAGACCCGGTATGTACCGTCGGCCTTGGCGATGGAAAAAGAATTTCCATTTTTGCACCGCAACGTCTGCTTTTCCGTCAATGTAACAGCCGGATACTGCCGGAACATGGAATCCACCGGCCGCAAATAGACCTCCGGCGTATCCGATTCCAGCAACGTCTGCAAGGGCACAGCTTCCGAAATCGTGTATTCTCCGGCGGATATTCGCCGCAAAGCTTCCATACAGCCCCCGCAGCCCAGCGCCTGTCCGATGTCCTTGCATAGCGTTCTGATATAAGTACCCTTGGAGCAACGCACCCGAAGTCGGGCGGTTTCTCCCGAAAATTCCAGACATTCCAGCTGGAAAATGGTGATTTCTCTGGGCTTTCTCTCCACTTCCTTGCCCTTGCGGGCCAGGTCATACAGCTTTTGCCCGTTGACCTTCAGGGCAGAGTACATAGGAGGAATTTGCTGAATTTTTCCCCGGAATTGGGAGAGCACCGCTAAAAATTCCGCTTCGGAAATCAAAACAGGATGGGTTTGTATCACCGTGCCGGTAATATCCTCCGTGTCGGTGGAAAGACCCAGACGGATGGTGGCCTCATAGGTTTTTTCGGCGTGTTCAAAAAACTCCACACCCCGTGTGGCCCGCCCCACAAACACCGGCAACACCCCGGTGGCCATAGGGTCTAACGTGCCGCCGTGGCCGATACGCCGGGTATTGAAAACCCGGCGAAGCCGGGAAGTCACATCCTGGCTGGTCCAGTCCGTGGGCTTGTCTACAATCACAATTCCGTTCACAGTGTTTGTTCCTTTTCTGTTTCTTCCATAATCCGGGCAATTTTTTCCCCGGCCTCCTCCAAAGAAAGCTGGGTTGTGGCACCGGCGGCACCCTTATGTCCGCCACCGCCAAAATGGGCGCAAACAGCGCTGGCATCATACCCGGGCACGGCCCGGACGGAGATTTTTACACTTCCGTCGCTGTTTTCCCGTAAGGTGGCGGCCATCCGCACACCCTCAATGGAGCGGGGAAAGCCGGAAATATTTTCCATGTCATCCTCAGTCACCCCGAGGGCTTGCTCCACACGCCGGGGCAGGGCACAGACTGCCAGCTGTCCATCCCGGAAAAATTTGGTATTTTCCGCTATCCAGCCTTGCAACCGGAGCTTTTGCAGAGAATTTGTATCGAAATAGGCCTGATTGAGAGAAAACAGGTCTGCGCCGGTTTCTGCGCAGGCCGCCGCAACAGACAAGCTGTGGGCGGTGGTGTTGGCGTAGCGGAAGCACCCGGTATCTGTGGACACCGCAGTATACAGCGCTTGGGCCATTTCCTTGTCCAGGGTCACACCCATTTCCGTCAGCACATCGTAAATCAGCTCTCCGCAAGCCCCGGCGGTATGATCCACCAGTGCTTGTTCTGAAAAAGAACGGCGGCTAAGATGGTGGTCGATTCGCAGGGCGATGGGTAAGTCTGCGCCATTGTCCGGCAGTAATCCCACATCTGCCACATCTACGGAAATCACCGTATCTCCGGCCACCGGTGCGGCCTTGGTAAGTCCTTGATGGAGAAAGCGGTACTTTTCCGTAATTTCGGGATTTTCCAAAATATAGGCAGTCTTTCCCAACTGCCGCAAGCCCCGGCACAGCACCGCGGCAGAGCCCAAGGTATCCCCATCCGGCCGGCGGTGGGTTAAAATCAGGTAGCGGTCATGCTCCAAAAGCCACTGGGCACAGTTAAACTTCGTCATCATCGGAGGACACCTCCAAAGAATTGATAAGCTTTAACAGCCTTGCGCCGTAGGTGATGCTGTCGTCCAGCGCCCACTGAATTTCCGGCGTGTAGCGCAGCTTCAGGTCGTTTCCGATTTCCCGGCGCAGATAACCGGCGGCGGATTTCAAGCCCTTCATGGCCTCCGGAGCCTTGTTTTCCTCCAAAAAGCTGACATAGACCTTGGCATAGCGCAAATCCGGGGTGGTTTCCACCCGGGTGACGGAAATCATGGTGTCAGTAACCCGGGGGTCTTTCAGATTCCGCAAATTGTCTGCAATGGACTTTTGAATTTCCTCGTTGATTCGGTTGATGCGATTGGATGCCATAGTTCATCCTCCTGACATGATAGTCTATCCAAGGCCCCTTGTGTAAAGGGGGCTGGCGAGCAAAGCGAGACTGGGGGATTGTCAATCCCTCCGTCAGCCGGTTCGGCTGACACCTCCCTTTGCACAAGGGAGGCTTATAAGGAACACCGGCCAGCCGCAACGGCGGCGGCCGGTGTTGGAAAATTATTGCTTAATTTCCTGCATGGCGAAGCATTCAAATACGTCGCCTTCCTTAATATCGTTGAACTTGACGATGCTCATACCGCACTCATAGCCGGCGGTGACTTCCTTCACAGCATCCTTAAACCGCTGGAGAGAACCAACCTCGCCCTCGTGAATGACGATATTGTCCCGGAGGATACGAACCTGTGCATCCCGGGTGATTTTGCCGTCCTTGACCATACAGCCGCAGACAGTACCCACAGAAGAAACCTTATAGGTCTGGCGCACTTCGGCGTGGCCAATGACCACTTCCTCGAACTTCGGTGCCAGCATACCCTTCATGGCCGCTTCAATTTCGTCGATGGCATCGTAAATGACCCGGTAGAACCGCATATCCACAGCTGTTCTCTGGGCAGAGGCCTGTGCGCCGGCATCAGGACGGACATTAAAGCCCACAACGATAGCGCCGGCGGTGGAGGCCAGCAGAATATCGCTTTCGTTGATAGCACCCACACCGGTGTGAATGACCTTGACCCGGACTTCCTCGTTGGAAATCTTCTCCAAGGATGCCTTCACAGCCTCGGCAGAACCCTGTACGTCGGCCTTGACGATAAGGGGCAGTTCCTTCATTTCGCCTTCCTGCATCCGGGCAAACAGATTATCCAAGGTGACCTTTTGCATGGCGTTGGCGGCGGCATCCTTTTCTGCCTGTCTGCGCTGCTCCACCAGCTCCCGGGCCATCCGTTCGTCGGTGACGGCGTTGAATTCATCCCCGGGGGCAGGAACATCCGCAAGACCGGTGATTTCCACAGGCACAGACGGACCGGCGCTCTTGACCGTGCGGCCCTTATCGTTGGTCATAACCCGGACACGGCCCAAAGCAGTACCGGCAATAACGATATCGCCTTGATTGAGCGTGCCGTTTTGCACCAGCAGTGTGGCAATGGGGCCCCGGGTCTTATCCAGACGGGCTTCAATGACCGTGCCCTTGGCCCGGCGGTTGGGATTGGCCTTCAGCTCCTGCACCTCGGCAGTGAGGATGACCATTTCCAGCAGCTCGTCCAGACCCATGCCGGTTTTTGCGGAGATGGGCACGATGACCGTATCGCCGCCCCATTCCTCGGGAATCAGGTCGTATTTTGTAAGCTGTTCCTTGATTTTATCCGGGTTGGCGGTGGGCTTATCCATCTTGTTAATCGCCACGATAATGGGCACATTTGCCGCTTTGGCGTGGTTAATGGATTCTACGGTCTGGGGCATGATGCCGTCGACAGCGGCCACCACCAGAATGGCAATGTCGGTGCTCTTTGCGCCACGGGCACGCATAGAAGTAAAGGCAGCGTGGCCGGGGGTATCCAGGAAGGTCACCATATTTCCGTTAACTTCTACAGTATATGCACCGATGTGCTGAGTGATACCGCCGGCCTCTCCTGCAGTCACAGAGGTCTTCCGGATGGCATCCAAGGTAGAGGTCTTGCCGTGGTCAACGTGACCCATGACCACCACAACAGGGGCGCGGGTCTCCAGCTCCTCGGCAGAGTCTACATGGTCGTCGATAATCCGCTCCTCAATGGTCACGGTGATTTCCTTTTCCACCTTACAGCCCATTTCTGTGGCCACATATTCGGCAGTATCGAAGTCGATGGTCTGGTTGATGCCGGCCATGACACCGTTTTTCATCAGAAGCTTAATGACCTCGCCGGCGGTTTTCTTCATCCGGCTGGCCAGCTCGCCCACGGTGATTTCCTCGGGGATTTTCACAGTGAGCTGGGCTTTCCGGGCAACCTCCATCTGCAGACGGCGCAGCTTCTCCTGCTCCTCGTTGCGGGATTTGTTGCTCTTAAACTTGTTGTTTTGCTGTTTGTTCTGCTGTTGGCCTTTTTTGCCGCCAATGCGCTGCTTGCCGCCCTGGAAATTCTGCACCCGTTCGGAAACCAAATTATCCACATCGGCAAACCGGTTGGCGTTGACCTGCACCGCAGAGGTATCCACCACCCGGCGCTCCCGTTTCCGCTCCGGCTGAGCAGGCTTGTCGGCCTTAGGTGCCTGGGGCTTGGGGGTATCGGGCTTAGGTGCATCCGCCTTGGGGGCATCTGCTTTGGGAGCATCGGCCTTAGGCGCTTCTGCCTTGGGTGCGGGGGCAGGGGATGCCTTGGGCTGAACAGCAAACACCTGCTCTAAAGAGGCAATCTGGCGGGTTTGGGTGATATGCTCAAAGACAGCATTCAGCTCATCCACGCTCAGGGCCTGGGTGTTGGATTTGGGCTTTTCATAATACTTGGAGATGATCTCCACAATTTCCTTAGGGGCTACGCCGAAATCAGCGGCCACCTCTTTTACACGGTACTTCGTATCTATACTCATATATGCACCTCCAAAATTATCCGTTCTTCTTTCCGAGAGCTTTGGTACGGCCCATGCGTTTGTTGCGCTGATGGGCTTTTTCCTCCCGGCTGCGCTGGCGTAGCCGACGCACCCGCTCCTGCAGCACCTGGGTCACATCCGTGTGTGCCTCCGGTAAGGCCTCCACAAGGGCCAGGGCCAGGGCAGGGTCGGTGATGGCGGCCACAGCCAGGCTGGTACGGCCGATTGCCATACCCATTTCGTCTTTGGTATTTTTCAAGCGCAGGCATTGCTGATTGGTTCCGGCCACCAGACTTTTCGCCCGGCGCCAGGTATGGTCGGAAGCATCCTGGGCTACCAGCACCAGGGCTGCGTGACAGTCCCGGGCGGCGGCGGCCACCGGTTCTTCCCCCAGCTCTGCCAGGCCTGCTTTTCGGGCAATGGAAAGGTAATTTAAGGCTTTATCCACGGACATTTGCCTCCATTTCCCGAATCATGCGGTCATACACCTCTTGAGGGATGGGCACTTCCAGACAGCGCTCCAAAGCTCGGGATTTCTGGGCTTTTTTCAGACATTCCGCATCGGGGCAGACATAAGCACCCCGGCCGTTGACCTTGCCGCTGAAATCCAGAGATACCACGCCGTCGGTTCCCCGAACCACACGGAGCATCTCCCGCTTGGACTTTCTCTCCCGGCAGCCCATACACTGCCGTTGGGGAATTTTCTTTTGCATGAGGCTACCTCTTTCTTAACAAATTAGGAATTGCTGTTATAATTCCTGTTTTTTACTCCTAAATTATTCGTCGGCCTGGCTGGCAGGCTTGATGTCGATTTTGTAGCCGGTGAGCCGGGCAGCCAGACGGGCGTTCTGGCCCTCCTTGCCGATGGCAAGGCTCAGCTGGTCGTCAGGCACGATGACCCGGCAGGCCTTCTGACCGGGCACCAAGGTGACGGAAATAACGTCGGCAGGGCTCAAAGCGGCTCTGACATATTCACAGGGGTCTTCCGACCAAACTACGATGTCAATTTTTTCGCCGCAAAGCTCTTCTACCACAGCACCCACACGGCCGCCCCGGGCACCAACGCAGGCTCCGACGGGGTCAATGCCCTCCATGGTGGCGCGGACAGCCATTTTGCTCCGGCTGCCGGGCTCCCGGGCGATGTTGCGGATTTCCACCTGACCGTCGGCAATTTCCGGGGTCTCCAGTTCAAACAGACGCCGCACCATATTGGGATGGGTACGGGATACGTAAACATTGGTAGAGCGGGCACCCTGCCGGGCTTCCAGAACGTAGACCCGGATTTTGTCCCCCTCGGTATAAGTTTCGCCGGGAATTTGCTCGCTGGTGCGCAGAACGGCGTTATGCTGTTCGTTGCCCTGACCCACGGTAACCAGAATGTCGCCGGAGACCGGGTCTTTCCGCAGAATCGTGCCGGTGAGCAGCTCCTGGGTTTTGGAGGAGTAGCTTTCATACACGACGCCCCGCTCCGCTTCCCGGATGCCCTGAATGACCACCTGCTTGGCAGTCTGGGCGGCAATGCGGCCGAATTTCTGAATGTCCACGGGAATGGACACGGTATCGCCTACCTGCACATCGGGATTTATGTGCCGGGCGGCATCGATGTGGATTTCCAGAGCCGTATCCTCCAGCTCCTCTACCACGGTTTTGACCAGGTGCATGGAAAGCCCCTGCTCACTCAAATCCACCACTACATTTTCTGCGGGAATATCCCGGTGGTCCTCCCGGTCCTTCCGGTAGGCGTTGGTCAGCGCCTGCTTTAAGCGCTCCACCATGTATTCCACCCGAATGCCTTTCAGCTTTTCCAGCTCACGCAGGCTGGCGAAAATCTCTGCTCCGATATCCACGCTGGGTGCTTCGGGCTTTTTCTTGGAAGCTCTGGCCATATTTCTGTTTCCTCCTGTTGGATTAAAATTCTACGCGAAGACGCACCAGGGCAACTTCGCTCTTTTCAAAAGTGACGGTTTCCTTGCCGGTTTCTACGGTGACCTTGCCGTCATCATAGCCCCGAAGGATGCCGGGAAGCTCTTTCAGGCCGTTTCTGGGGCGGTAGAGCTTAACCGTAATGGGACTGCCCATAAAACGGGCAAAATCGGAGGGGCGCTTCAAAGCCCGTTCCAAACCGGCAGAGCAGACCTCAAAGTGATAGGATTCCGCAATGGGGTCTTTTTCATCCAAAATGGGGTCTACGGCCCGGGAAATGGCTTCGCAGTCGGCAATATCGATGCCGCCCTCTTTTTCGATATACAGCCGCAGGAATCGCTCCGAGCCTTCCCGGACATATTCCACATCCCAAAGAGAGCAGCCGTGGGCTTCCACGATGGGCCGGGCAAACTGGGCTACCTGTTCTGTTACCTTCATACAACGCATCCTTTCACAAGAAAGAGAGAGGGGCGCGCCCCTCTCTCCAAAGTCAAACATCTTTACATAAGGGATTATAGCACCCTTTTTTCTGTTTTGCAACCCCTTTTGGAAAGATTTTTCCGCCTTTTTTCGAGGTTTTTTCATATTTGACCGGAAAAGTTGGGATTAAAGTCCCCCGTGGAGGTATTTTCTGTCCCAATCGTCGTCAAACAAATTGCTGCCAAAATCCATGGGACAGCCATGAACCAAATCGTCTGCCAGCTCCTGCAGGTATTGGGTGGGCTCCAGACATTCCAGATAAAACTCCGGAAGGGCGCCCTCTCCCAGCCTGGCACCCAGTATCGCACCGGTAACGGCACCCACCGCCGCACTGCGGCCGGAATGATTGACAGCGGTAATCATGGCGGCGTCAAAATCCCCGTGACAGGTGATGCAGGCATACAGCGCCCCTGCCAGCACCTCGGGGGCGGTTTCACAGCGAAGCTGCTCCATCGCCTCCATTTGAGAGATGGAGGTGGACCGGGCCAAGGTCAGGGCAAGCTGGGAAAGCTCCCAGAATTTGACGGTCTGGCCGTATTCCCGGCCGAATTGCAGCTGGATGGCATCCAGGGTGTTTTGCACAAAGGCCTGCGGGTCATCTCCCTCACCGGCCAAAATCCGGCTAAGGGCATGGGTTAGTACCGCGCCGCTTAAGAAGGTTTCCGGGTTTCCGTGGGTCAGGGCCACCGCCTCCGCACCAAGCCGGTCCCGTTCCGGTTGGGACAGGTTCAGCTCCTGGGTCAGCAGGGCCACGGGAATGGCTTCCGTCAAGGCGGCAGGATGGACGGAGCGGTTTACCGGTTCTTCCGGTGTACCCAAGGGCTCCCGGCTGAGGGTGGAGAGCATCCAGGTATCCATACACCGGCGGCGTTTCAGCTCCGGTACGGTGGACAGCCAGCAGTAATTCTTCTCCTGCTCGCAATAATGCTGACTGCGGGACCACTCCCGGATGGCCAGAGCAATATAGCGAACCAGAGGCGCCATGGTTCTGCGCATTTGTCCCTGGGTCATACCCAGAAGCAGACCGTTGGCACAGAAGGCGGCCAATTGGGTATAGGAAGTTACGTCGGCATAGCCGTTGACAAGGTCATAGCCCAAAAGTCCGTTTGGACCGTAGTCCTGGCAAATTTCCGGGAGGGTTTTCCGGTCAACGGTATTGCCCATGGCATCGCCTACCGCAAGCCCCAGAAGGCAACCCCGATAGATATTCTGTTTTTCACCCATAGGGAACCCTCCTACACAGTTTTCTACCAATATTATACTGTGATACAGGGAAAAAGCAAGAAAAATCTGCCAATTACTCCCCTTCGGGAAGCAAATTCAGCCGCCAAAGCTGGTCTTCGTCTAAACCGGAGTAGTTGATGAGCAGGCAGTGGCGGTTTTCCTCCGGTACGCCTGCGTGATAATAGTGGCTCAGGGCGTTGACCCGGATGCCTGCGGCGGCCCACTGGGCCACCAGCGCTTCATCCGTCAGCTCCGTGCGCACCTTCACGAGAAAGTGCAGACCGGAATGGGCTTCCAGAATGGTTAGGCGCTTTGCCTGGGGACAGGACTGCAGGGCATCAATGACCCGCTGCGCACGGCTGCGGTAAAATTTTCGCATCCGGTTAATGTGTTTTTCAAAATGCCCCTCCTGCAGGAATCGGGCCAGAGCATATTGTTCAAAGCTGGGGACGGTACAGCCGTAAAAGCCCAGCTTTTGCCGGAACTGTAGCATCAGTTCTTCCGGCAACACCAAAAAGCCGATACGGATGGAGGGGGCGAGACTTTTGGAAAAGGTATTCATATAGATGACCCGGCCTTGGGTGTCCAGTGTTTGTACTGCGGGAAGAGGATGGAAGCGGAATTCTGAGTCGTAATCATCTTCGATGATATAGCCGCCCCGGGCATTTGCCCAGTCCAGCAGTTCTTTGCGCCGTTGCATGGTGGTGACGGTGCCGGTGGGGAAATGGTGGGCCGGAGAGATGTGGAGCACCTGTGCATCGCCTAAGCGCTGGGGCAAAACCCCGGCTTCATCCATTGGGGCGCTGACACAGCGGACGCCCCCGGCGGCATATATTTTGCGGATTTTGTGGTAGCCCGGCTCTTCTATAGCGTAAATACGCGCCTGTCCCAAAAGCTGAATCAACAGATTGTAAAGAAAATCCGTGCCTGCTCCGATGAGAATGTTTTCCGGGGAAACCTGCATTCCCCGAAAATCCGCCAGATGGGCGGCAATGGCGATTCGCAGTTCCCGGCAGCCCAGATGGGGAATCGGCTTCAACAGCGCCGGGCCGTAGTCTTGTAAGACCTGCCGCTGAAGCCGGCTCCATACGGAAAAGGGGAAATGGCCGGAGCCGTTGGCAGTTAAGTCCAGCTTTGCTTCGGGCTCCGATTCCGGCGGTGGCGGCGGCAGGGGGGCAGCGGCAGCGGTTTCCCGGAGGGCTTCCACAAAATAGCCCACTTTTTCCTCTGAGCGAATGTATCCCTCTGCCAGCAGTTGGTTATATGCGGTTTCCACGGTGATTTTACTAACCTTTAGGTTTTCTGCCAGTGCCCGCTTTGCAGGCAGTTTTTTGCCCTGGGGCAATACGCCGGAGAGAATGTCCGCGCGCAGCTGCCGGTACAGGGATTCATACAGAGGAAGCCCCGGGGCTTTTTTCAGTACATAGGTACGCATCCGTTACCTCCTGTGCTTGGAGATCCTGCGCAAACGCAGTACCAGCTTATCTCCAAAATCGAACAGCCGCCGGACAATCAGAAAAACGGTGGGGGTCATCAAAAGCAGTGTCAGCATAATCAGCGTGCTTTCCTGACTGCCGGGTGCCAGATGGAAAAAGGAATCCAGCGCTGTAAAACAGAACACCAGCGCAAAGGCCATGGCGGTGAAAATCAGCTTTCTGAATTTGTCGAAGGGCTTACAGGTCTGGAACAGCACCAGCAGACCCACGATTCCCAGAAGTGCGGCGCAAACGGTGGAGGTTTGCTCCAGGGGCAGCCCGAAGACGGACATAAAGGCCTGGGCCATCAGCACCACAAAAATGTTGGTTAAGCCTCCCGGAAAGGCTCTGCGCAGGACGCCCCGGAGGAAATGACCCCGTACCCGCTCATAATTGGGCTCCATAGCCAGAAAGAAGGAGGGAACGCCGATGGTCAGCGCGGAGATGACACTTAGATGCAGGGGCACAATGGGATAGGGCCAGTTGGTAAACAGGCTAAGGATGGAAAGACCGAGAGAAAAAATGTTTTTCACCAAAAACAAGGTGGCGGCCCGCTGGATATTGTTAATGACCCGCCGACCTTCCCCCACAATGCCCGGCATGGCGGAAAAATCGGAATTCAGCAGTACCAGCTGGGCAATCTGACTGGCGGCTTGGGCACCGGAGGCCATGGCGATGGAGCAGTTGGCCTCCTTCATGGCCAGCACATCGTTGACCCCGTCGCCGGTCATGGCTACCGTATGTCCCTGCTTCCGTAGGGCGCGAATCAGCAGTTTTTTCTTATCGGGGGTGACCCGGCCGAATACGGTATAGGCCTTCACCGCCTGGGCAAAATCCTCAGCGGTGGAAAGCTGGGAGGTATCCACCCAACGCTCTGCGCCTGCGATGCCTGCCCGGTGGGCCACTTCTGAAACAGTGATGGGGTTGTCTCCGGAAATTACCTTGACGGTTACCCCCTGTGCGGCAAAGTAGGCAAAGGTATCCGGAGCTTCCGGGCGGATTCGGTTGGACAGCAGAATCAGCGCTAAGGGATGGAGCTTTCCCGGTTCCAGAATCTCCTGGGGGTCGGCGGCATACTGGGCAACCAGCAGTACCCGGTAGCCTCTGCCGGACCACTGCTCCACGGTTTCCCGAAGCTCGTCATACCGGCTTCCCATGGTAAATTCCGGTGCGCCGACGATATAAGCACCTTGGCCGCGGAACACAGCGGCGCTCCATTTGGTAGCAGATTGGAAGGGAATCCGGCGAAGACAAACCCAATCACTTTCTCCGGAAAACATTTCCGCCATGGCTCTGGCGGTGTCGTTTTCCGGCTCTGTGCCGGAATAGATGGCCGCCAGTATCTGCTCCAGCCGCTCCGGCGGGTCTTGTGTCAGAGCAACCACATTTTCCACCTGCATGGCCGCCTCGGTAATGGTGCCGGTTTTGTCCACGCACAGCACATCCACCCGGGCCAGGGTTTCGATGCAGTTCATATCCTGCACCAGCACCTTTTGCTTTGCCAGCTTCAGAGAGGATACTGCCATGGCCACACTGGTCAGCAGATACAGTCCCTCAGGAATCATGCCGATTAAGGCTGACACAGTTCCCTCTACGCTGTTTTGCAGGCCCAATTGCAGCACCTTAAATTCCTGATAAAACAAGATAAGACCGATGGGAATCAAGGCAAAGCCCACTGCCCGAATCAGCTTATCCAAAGAGTTCATCATTTCCGATTTGGCGGCGTGGGGATCAGCCTTGGCTTCTGCGGCCAGCCGGGCGGCAAAGGAATCCGCGCCCACCCGGGTCAGCTGGGTGCGCCCACTGCCGGCCACCACGAAGCTGCCGGATTTCAGTTCATCTCCGGGCCGCTTTACAATGGCGTCCTCTTCGCCGGTGACCAACGCCTCGTTGACCTGAAGCTGGCCGGTGCGCAAAATGCCGTCGGCACAGATTTGGTCACCGGGGAGAAATTCCACCACATCGTCCCGTACCAGCAAATCCGACCGGATGGAGGTGATTTTCCCGTCCCGCAGGGTGCGGATTTGTTGGGCGGCCACCAGCGTCAGCCTGTCCACTGCCCGTTTTGCCCGAATCTCCTGGTAAATACCGATGACGGTGTTGCAAATGACCACAATTAAAAAGGTCATATTCTTTACGGAAGAGCCGCTGAGCGCCATAATCACTGCCAATACCGCAAAAATGAGATTAAAGAAAGTCAGACAGTTTTCTAAAACAATTTCCTTTTCGCTCCGGGAGGCGCTTTGGGTGATGCCGTTGCTCCAGCCCTTTTGGGCCCGGAGCTGGGCTTCTTCCGTTGTCAGGCCGGTATCGCTGTGCTTTACCGGAACCTCCTGCCGGGGGATGACCGGCAGCTTTCTTTGCTTTCTCACAGTAAATTCCTTCTTTCGGGAATGGCATTTTTCCTGTCCCACAGGGCAAGAAGACTGCCTTTTTGAACAGTTACGGCGGCTTGCTTGCCGATGAAATGGTTGCTCACACCCAGAGGATACCCCGGGGTCAGAGTGCTGTTTTCCAGAGGATAGTAAAGATTGTTTAAGGTCACCCCTTGGGCATCCGGGCCCAGACAGAACAGGGATAAAATACCCTCTGCGCCTTCCGGAAAGATAAGGGTTTCTTCTTGAATGACCGTAACAATCTGGGTATTCCCGATGAGATAGCCCCGGGCGCCCCGGTGGGCAAGAAATTGCAAAACCTGAAAATTGGCAACGGTATGGTCAAGCCTTGGGCCATCCAGACTGCCGTAGAGCCAAAATTCCCTATAGCCTAAGGAAAGTCCATGGCGGACAGCCAGCATGGCATCGGTATCGTCCTTTTCCACGGGAAACACATTGGCATCCGTGGGGGTGTAGCCCAAAGAATCGAAATCTCCCAGCACAGTATGGGGCGTCAGCCCCAAAGCCTTTATATGCCGCAGACCTCCGTCAGCGGCGATGATATGATCTTCCGGCTGGATGGGCCGGAGCAGGCCGTCACAGGCAGCGGAGCAGAAAATCACACATTTTTTCATGGCATTACCTCGTCTTTTCTGGGGTTTTCTATATTTTACCACATTCTTGGGAAAAAGGAACCCCCCGGATTGGGTTCGCAGATAAAAAAATACGCCGTGACGGCAGGTCACGGCAAAAACATCAGTACCGGAGAAAACGCCGAAGCTTTTCTTCTGCCCGATGGAGGGTGCGGCAGACAGTGCTTTTGTTTACCCCCTGCTCCTGGGCGATTTGGGGAATCGTCAACTGCCGGAAGTAGTAGTCGGTCAGTGTCCGGCGCTGACATTCCGTCAGCTCCTGGGTGATGACCAGCTTTACCCGCTCCAACTGCATTTTTTTCGGCAGACGGGGGCCCAGATATCCCTTAAACAGTGTATTTCTCATTGCGGTAGTACCCCCTGTCATAGTAGTGCTCTGTCAGTTCCTTTAACTCGTTCATCTGGGTCAGCATGGGGGTCAACTCGGCAATCCGGCGTTTTAAGTGCCAGATTTCCTCCGGGTCGGTGGCTTGGGCCAAGGCCTGCCGCAAAAGCTTCAATCGGGCCCGAAGCAGGGAAGCAGAATATGCATAGCCTTGGCTGATTTCCCGGAGGGTCATGGGGTATCCCTCCGGCATCGCAGGCAAATCAAGCTGGGGGCGTACAGCGCACCCCGGCACTTTGGACAAAAGGCGGCAGGGACTTTGGCCTGCTCATCTATGTATAGGGTTGCTTCAATGGCGTGGCTCAATCACATCATCCTCTCGTGTAAATGGGAAATGCTGAAAAAATGTCGAAACGACAGAGCAAATTTTCGAGAATATTTTCCAGTTATTTCCAAATAATAGTATACTACACAAAATGTGTGATGTCCGTCGAAATGTGTAGGTGCCTGTTTTCTTCCCTTTTTTCGCTTTTTTTGTGGTATGCTTTTTCAAAAAGGAAGGAGAGCGCCTATGTTGGGAGCAAGAATCGCCGCCTTGCGGCACAGTGCCGGATGGAGTCAGGCAGAGCTGGCACGGCGGCTGCAAATCAGTGCCAGCGCTGTGGGGATGTATGAGCAGGGACGCCGGGAACCGGCTGCGGAGCTGTTGGTGGCTATGGCATCGCTGTTTGGGGTGTCCGTGGATTATTTGCTGACCGGAAAACCGGATACGGAAACGGAGAGGCAAATAGCGCAGCAAACACTGCTGCACTCGGTAGCGGAAATGGACAAGCGTTTCTGCCGCCGGGGAGGCCGCCCCTTTTCCCGGCAGGAAATGGTGGTGTTGTTTGCGGCACTGCTGATGGAGTCTTGACGTAGGGGTCTTCTGTAGGGTATGATAAAAAGAAAAGGGAGGAATGCCCTGTGGAAGATAAAATCTATATGGATGCGGCACTGCAGCTGGCGAAAGAGGCGGCCCTGGAGGGGGAAGTGCCTGTGGGCTGTGTCATTGTCCGGGACGGACAGATTGTTGGGCGGGGAAGAAACCGCCGGGAAACAGGGAAAACCGCATTGGGCCATGCCGAGCTGGAGGCCATCAATGAGGCCTGCAAAGCCCTGGGGGGCTGGCGGCTGTGGGAGTGCACCCTGTATGTCACCTTAGAGCCCTGCCCCATGTGTGCCGGCGCCATTGTCAATGCCCGGATTCCCCGGGTGGTTTTCGGCGCGTCGGATAAAAAATGCGGCGCCTGCGGCTCGGTATGCGATTTGTTTTCTATGGCCTTTAATCACCACCCCAGTGTGACTGCCGGGGTGGGAGAAGCGGAGTCCGCCGCTTTGTTGCAGAACTTTTTTCAAAACCTGCGTATGGAGCTGAAGGAACGGCCTAAGTGGCGGCCTAAGTAAAGAAAATATGCGGCGGCGGCAACCTCCCCGGGAGCACTCCCGAAAACCGCCAATTTTCGATGTTTCGCGGTTTTTTGACGGTTTTTGGGAGGGGATTATGCAAAAGAAACGCTTTCGGATGTGCGCCGCCGCGGTGGTGCTTGCCGTGACCCTGCGCCTAATGGGCGGAGGGATTTTTACACCGTTTTTTCAAGTTTTGGAAACGCCGGCGGCAATGTCCCTGCTGTTGTATTTGCAAACAGGGAGGGTAGTACGCTTCCGGCCCGACTTATTACAGGAAACCCAGCCGCCACCGACGCAGAGCGTGGAAACGGTACCGGAAGAACCTGACCGACCAACCTTCTCCGGAGCAGATTTGGAGCGGATTTCCGTGCTTTACCGCTGTGACTACCGGCCGGAGCTGGAGCCGTTGCTGACAGCGCCGCTTTCTTGGAATTTGACCGGCCCGGAGCCGTCGGTGCTGATAGTCCACACCCATGCCACCGAAAGCTACGAGAAACAGCCGGGGGAGGATTATGAGGAAAACGACCCCTATAGAACGCTGGATGACAGATACAATATGGTGTCTGTGGGAGATGAGGTAGCCCGGGTACTGGAAGCCGGGGGAATTACCGTGCTTCACGACCGAAGCTATCACGATTATCCTTCTTATAACGGTTCTTACGGCAATGCCCGGGTGAGCATTGAGGAATATCTGCGCCGATATCCCTCGATTCAGATGGTGCTGGACATTCATCGGGATGCCTCCGATGGGGCAGACGGCAGTCAGCTCACCACCGCCGGCACCGTGGGAGGCCAGCCTTCCGCCCAGCTGATGGTGGTGGTAGGGACCGATGCAACGGGAAATTACCATCCCCATTGGCAGGAAAATTTGGGAACAGGATTAAAGCTGACCGCCCTTTTGGAGCGGCAAAATCCGGGGATTACCCGCCCTCTTACCCTTCGGTCGGAGCGGTTTAACATGGACCTGACAAGGGCCAGTCTGCTGATTGAGGTGGGCGCGGCAGGAGATAGCCATGAACAGGCAATGCTGGCGGCCAACGCCCTGGGGCAGGGTATTTTGGCCTTGGCCCAGGGGTCGGGACTATAAAAGATTCCACCATTTCAAAGCATGACTTTCACCGATGGCCTGCGCCAAATGGGAAAGGTGGGTGCAGACAGCGGCGTAGTCCGTGGGCAGCTGCTGATTTCGGTAGATTTCCAGCTCAGAAAACAGACTGTCCATCTGCTCCAGAGGTTCGTGGTCCACAAAGGAGGCAACGAAGTGGCGGTATGTTTCCCATTGGGTCTTGGCGGTATCCGCCAGAGTCACGGCAGTGTCCCAATCCTCTTTTTGAACGGCGATGCAGGCGCCCTCCAGTTTTTCGGACAGCTCGGTATGCACTGCCGAAATGCCAGCCGACAGGCCGATTCCCCCGGCCAGCAGAAAAATTAAGATACCGATGCCGATATAAAGACGTTTCATGGCGTTTCCTCCTTTCGCAGCAGGGTGGTTTTGCCGGTGCTGTCCAGGGTCAAAAGCCATACATCGGCTTGCTTTAGCTCCCGTTCCTGCAAAAACCGGGTGACCCAGCCCTCGTCCTTGCCGATGGCGGGAAGGTTCTGCCGGTACAGATGGCCGTCACCGATGATGGTGACAGGGAGCGCCTGCTGTTTTGGATGGATGCCGGCATCCTTGGCGCTGGCAGGCATATGCCGGGGATAGGGAAAGACGGACAGATTTCCGTTGGTTTCCAAAATGGCATACTGCACGGCGGTGATGTCCAGCACATCCTTTTCCCGCAGATGGCCGGTCAGCTCATCCAGAGTAATCCGGGTACGCCGGAGATTGTTTTGCAGGACATGGCCGTTTTCAATGAGAATTACCGGCTTTCCGCACAGAAGACGGCGAAAGCCCACACTGCGCAGGGATGCGGCGGAGAGTACCAGCTCTGCACCCAAAACCGTCAAAATGGGAACCAGCCCGGAATACAGTGGGATGCCCCCGTCCTGCATGGGAATGGAGGCCAAATTGGCCACCAGCATAGTGACCACAAATTCTGACGGCTCCATTTGCCCTACCTGCCGCTTGCCCATCATGCGGATTACGGCAATCAGAATCAGATATAGCACGATGGTACGAATGTAAGATAAAATCATTTCCGGCCTCCAATGGGATTTGTTTGCAGGGCTATTGTTCTCCGGAAAATGGGTTTATATACCAAATGCAAAAACCGCAGGCTTTTGCCTGCGGTTTTTGCAACAAATGAGAGGAAGAGAAATAAAGAAATGAAAAGAGAATTTATTTATCTTTAGGTTACCGGAAAAATGTGAAGAAAAAAAGGGAATAAAAATTAAAAAAGTTTTAAGTTATAAAAATAATCGGCACGTTCCTGCCCTTCAGAAGAATTTCTGGAATTTTACTTTACAGTTTGGGCATTTTGCGGTAATATAGAAAAATAAGGAGGTGTTCTCTGTGAAAGACGATACACGGGAAGAATTGGAACGGATTGAAAAGGAATTGCTGTCGGCTGACCCCCAGTCGGATACGGTGATTATCCAAATGCCCCTGGAGGAAGCTTCTGCGCCGACCCAGTTACCGGAGGAGGACGCATTGGAAGACCTTTTGGAAGATACCTTAATGAAGGATATTTTGTCCCAGCCCGATTTTGAGGACGCTGAGCAGGTAAAGGATGCGATAGAGCCGGAGGTGTTCTGTAATTTTTCCAACGGCTACGGCAAGGACCTGGAACAGCAGGAATATGCAGAACCGGAAACGCAAAAGAAAAACAGCGAGCGCATTGATATCGGTCTGATGATTGCCGCCAGCGGTCTGTGTCTGGGCATTATCGGTGTGATGATTTACTGGTGCGTGAGATTTTTGGGATGATGCAAAGCAGGCCTCCGGTGGGGCGGTTTGCACCGACACCCTCCGGCAGAATGCATCTGGGGAATGTGTTCGCGGCATTGATTTCCTGGCTGTCGGTGAAATCCCGGCACGGGGAATGGATTTTGCGGATGGAGGATTTGGATACCCAGCGTACCAGTGAGGTGTTTGCAGAAACCTTACGGCAGGATTTACTCTGGCTGGGTCTGACCTGGGATGCAGAAATGCCGCCCCAAAGTGCAAGAAGTGCAGCTTATGACCGGTATTTTCAGCAGCTCCGGGAAATGGGCCTGCTGTACCCCTGCTATTGTACCCGCAGTCAGCTCCACAGTGTCAACGCGCCCCATTTGAGCGACGGCACCTGTGTCTATCCCGGCACTTGCCGAAATCTGACACCCGAGGAAGGGGCGGCCTTTGGCCGGCCCGGTGCGTGGCGGCTGAAGGTGCCGGACAGGCAGTGGGAAGTGGAAGATTTGTGTCAAGGAGTGTTTTGTCAAAATCTGGCGGAAGACTGCGGCGACTTTGTGGTGCGCCGGGCAGACGGTGTCTATGTGTATCAGCTGGCGGTGACGGTGGATGACGGAGAAGCCGGGGTGACGGAGGTTGTGCGGGGAAGTGACCTGCTGGGTTCTGCCCCCAGGCAAATGTATTTACAGGAGTTGTTAGGCTTTCCCCATCCTGCCTACGGCCATGTACCTATGCTCCTTAGCATCGACGGCCGGCGGCTGAGCAAGCGGGATAAGGATTTGGACATGGGCGCGTTGCGCAACCGGATGTCCCCGGAGGCGCTGATTGGCGCATTGGCCCACGCGGCTGGACTGTTGGAACGCCCGGAGCCAATTTCTGCCCAAGAGCTGGCGACGGTATTTTGCTGGGAACGGCTGAAGCGGCAGGACATTGCGTTGGATTTGTAACATTTTTGCGTACATTTTTATGAAAATAAACGAAACAGAGAAAAAAGCTTGGCTTACTTGGGCATATTGCTATCATAGGCAAGAGAATATTTTTTAGGAGGATGCAAAATGGCAAAGAAACCGATTTTGGTGGTTATGGCCGCCGGCATGGGCAGCCGTTACGGCGGATTGAAGCAGATTGACCCTGTGGGAAGCTGCGGCGAAGCGATTTTGGATTATTCCCTGTATGATGCCCATGAGGCAGGCTTTGAAACCGCTGTCATTATTATTAAAGAGGCCATCCGGGAGGACTTTATGGCCACAGTGGGCAAGCGCCTGGAAACCTGCCCCATGGAGATTCGCTATGCTTATCAAGAGCTGAATAAGGCGCTGCCTGCGGATTTTGTCATTCCCCAGGAGCGCAGTAAGCCTTGGGGTACTGCCCATGCGGTACTGTGTGCCAAGGAGGAAATCGGCGATGCGCCCTTTGCGGTTATCAATGCCGACGATTATTACGGCAAGAGCGCGTTTCGGGTGATTTACAACGCCTTGACCCAGGCCTGCGACGGTGAAACCTATGACTATTACATGGTGGGCTATCTTCTGGGCAATACCGTTACGGATAACGGCAGTGTGGCCCGGGGTGTCTGCCGGACCGACGAAAAGGGAAATCTGACGGAAGTGATTGAGCGCACCTGCATTGAAAAGTTTGAAGGCGGTATCCGCTTTACCGAGGACGGTGAGCATTGGGAGAGCATTCCGGCAGATGCGGTGGTCTCCATGAATATGTGGGGATATACTCCCAGCTTTTTGAAAGAGATTGAAGCGCGTTTCCCGGATTTTCTGGCAGTGGATGTGCCTAAGAATCCGGCCAAGGCAGAGTTTTTCCTGCCGTTGGTAATCAGCCAGCTTTTGGCGGAGAAGAAGGCAACCGTAAAGGTGCTGACCTCCCAGGATAAGTGGTACGGCGTGACCTATGCCGCGGACAAGCCCCAGGTGGTGGCAGCGCTGAAGGAGAAGACCCGGCAGGGTCAGTATCCCGACGGTCTGTGGAAATAAAACAATGAAAGCCGCACAGCGCAAAAGCGCCGTGCGGCTTTGGTATACCCAGTCCTGCCGCAGCGATCAGCCTCCCTCTGCAACCGTTTGCGCGTAAACTTGACAATCGTTTATTAAAAAAGTAAAATAAAGATACCCATAAAAAGGAGGAAGGACTATGAAGCGTTATCTGACATTTTTGCTGTGCGCACTGCTGTGCGGTGGCGTTTTGCTGACCGGCTGCGGTGAAAAGCCGTCAGTGGACGGCCAAACCGGTGGCGAGGTGAGCTACGCGGACGCGTTGGCCTCGGGCGACTACGAGGCGGCGTATTTGGCGCTGCTGGCAGGTGACAAGGAAGCCGATCCGGCGGATGCGGCCAAGTTTTTGGTTGTGCCGGTTACGCTGACGGCGGATGATCCCAAAGGCTTTAACGGCAGCTATACGGCAACCTTTGGCTATGACGACAAGGGCTTGCTGTCTAAGATCACCATTCCGAAGAACGGCAAAGAGGAACTTGTTACCTTCACCTATGACGATGCCGGACGCGTGGTGAAAAAGACCGATGATACCGGCTCGGAGTACACCACGACCAATACCTACAACGAAAAAGGTCTGCTGATCAAGCAATACACCGAATACGAAAGCGGTCGCAAGGTTACGCTGGATTATGTCTATGATGAGGCGGGCAAGCTGCAGACTGAGACCGAAACGGTGTATTCGGGTTATTCGTCCGAGCCTGATCCCAAGATCACCACCTACACCTATACCTACGATGCGAACGGAAATGAGATCCTCCGTATGCGCAAGGAGGGCTACGGTGAGTGCAAAACTTACGACGAAAAAGGTCGTTTGAGCAGCAAATACGAGCTCAGCGATGGGGAAAAAAGAAACATCCACACCTACACCTACGACGAACAGGATCGATTGATCAAGGAACATTACACCTCTTCGCTGACCGACCCGGATTTCGATACGGAGAAAACCTTTGCGTACGACAGCAACGGCACACAGTACACCGTCTTATACACCGACGGCGGTGATAGCGAGAAGTATACTTATCAGCAGACATTCGATGAGGCGGGTCGCCTGACCTCTTACACTTACACCGAGCGAGACGATAACGAGTATCGTGTATATACCTACGATACAGCGGGAAACATGCTGAAAGCGGAAAACTATAAAAACGGTGAGAACAACTATACCTTCACGTATGCGTATAACGAGTTCGGGTTCCGCACACGGGAGCGGTATGAGACTCCCGATTCGTACTATGAGTACACCGTGACCTACGCGGTCAAGTATTATCCCAACGGCGCGCCCGAATATACTGATTATGTTCGTGAGCTGAACGAAACGGACAGTCTCCGCTATGTGTTCTAAAGCATACCCCTCTCAGATAGCGGGATGTCCATTGCGTGAATGATGTTGCGCCTACGGCATAGTGGGAAAATGTCGCATCACTGCGAGCTTTTGCGAGCAATATCATTATGCGCAGCAAATACATTACTTACAGAAAAAGAGCAGACATACAAGATTTTTCGTCTTGCGTGTCTGCTCTTTCTGTTTGTTATAAAGGTTTGGGTTTCGCTCGCTGTAAGGTTGTCCAGACAAATGCGATGCACGCGCTTAACGGCATTTTCAAAGGCTCCGCTAAGAACATCACCCGTTTTTCGTGGGGTTTTTCTTATTTAGCTGATTTCATTTTCGTTGGTGGTTACATCTCCGGCTTCCGGGTTGTCAAAATAGGTGTCCATAATGGCCTTGGCGATTTGACCCATAGTCGAACCGCCGCCGGCCTTTTCACCGTAAACGGCAATGGCGATTTCGGGATTGTCGAAGGGGGCATAGCACACAAAAGCGCCGTGGTCGGAGACATTTTCACTGTTGCTGTGCTGGGCAGTACCGGTTTTGGCGGCAACGGCAATGGGGTAGTTGCCGAAAACCCGGTAGGCAGTACCGCTGGTAACGGCGGCACGCATGCCCTGGGTGTAGTTATAGTAGGCTTCATCGGAGATGGTCATGGTGCTGAGGATTTGGGGTGCATTTTCCAGCTCCAGATGCTGATAGTCAGAGGAAACCACCCGGTTTAGGAAGGTTGCCTTATACCGCACGCCCCGGTTTGCCAAGGTGGCCGTGTAGGAGCAAAGCTGGATGGGGGTAAACTGATTCAGAGACTGGCCGATGGAGGCCATAACCTGGTCAGCGGCATACCAATCCTGCCGGTCGGGGTCATCCTTGTAAAGCGCCAGCTTGGTTTCCGCGTTTGCCCGGCGGCCCAGCTCTTCTCCCAATTCAATGCCGGTTTTTTCTCCCAGACCCAGTCCTTTGGCGGTGGAGTCGATGATGTTTAAGGAAATTTTATCGCCCACGTCATAGAAAAAGTAGTTACAGGACGCCGCCAGAGCATCAATGGCGTTGATGGTTCCGTGGGTGGAGTGGTTATGGGTCCACGCTAAGCAGTTGGCGGTAAATCCGGGGGCATATTTGCTGAACACACCCTCGTCCCGAATCTTTGTGGTCCGGTCAATGGCGCCGTATTCCACACCGGCAATGACCATGGACATCTTGTAGGTGGAGCCGGGGGGATAGGCGGCCTGCAGGGCCCGGTTAAACAGGGGCGCATAGGGGGCTTCCTTCAGCATTTCCCAATCTTCCCGGAAGGTGGAAAGATTGTAGGTAGGATAGCTGGCGCAGGCCAGCACCTGGCCGGTTTTCACATCCATGACCACCACGGCGCCGCCTTCCACATCGGAGCCATCCACATGCTTATCCTCCTGGGCGGTGGCCCGTAGCTGGGTAATCAGAGAGGCAAGGCTTTCCTCCGCGGCTCTTTGCAGATTCAAATCCACAGTGATTTCCACATTTTTACCGGAAACGGGCTTTTGCTCTACCCCGTTTTCATCCTTCAGATAATACTGCTCCACCAGCGTGCCGTCTACGGTCACCCGGTCCACCCGGATGCCGTCAATGCCGTGGAGGTATTCCTCAAAGGCCAGCTCCAAGCCGCTTTGTCCCACTTGGGCATCCTTATTGTAAAGGGCTTTGCCGTTTTTGTCAGTGAGGGTGCTGTAATAATCCCACTGGTCCTGGGTCATGGCAGAGCAGTAGCCCAGAATGTGGGCGGCATACTCGGTACTATACTCCCGAACGGTGGAGGTTTCGGTTTTTAAGCCGGGGATATTCAATTCCAAAATGGCGGAAAGGGCTTGGGTGGAGGCGTCGGCAATAAACACGTAATTGGGCAGGTTGGTAATGCCTTGCCGCAAATCCAATTCATAGCGCAGGCCAATGACCGCCCGGGCATCCTCTTCCGACCATTCCTCGGGAATCCGGTATAGCTCCCGGAGCTTTTTCATCAGCAAGGGAGCGGAAATATCGGAGTCCAGACCGCCTTTTTCCGGCAGATAGGACTGGAAATACCCTTGCCAGGTGGCGTTGTATTCTCCTAAGGTGTAGGTAAAGGGGGCAGTTTTGGAAACAGGGAAGTGGTCGTTATAGGTAATTTCCAATTCCCGGCAGAGCTGCACCAGAGATTTTAAGTGTTCATTGGTTCCCTCGGCACTGATAATGACGTAATGGTTAAACACCAGGTCGTAGCTGGCCCGGTTGCTGACCAGCTTGTTGCCGTTGCGGTCCAGGATTTCTCCCCGGGGGGCCTTGACCGCGGTCCAGGTGGTAAAGGTTTTTGTGTTATCCACACTGCCGCCGGTATCGATGATTTGCAGGTCGTAGAGCTTCAGTGCAAAAAAGAGCACAATCAAGCTGAATACGGTCAGCAGGATACCGGCTCTGACGCGGGTTATTCTTTCCATGATTCTCCTCCGATGTTACCAATCCAAAAAAAGACGGGGTATAAAAGGGGCATCACAGCCACGGACAGACCGCCGGTGATGCAAAAGGCCAGCCAACGGGAAAGATGGGTATGCCCCAAAAACAGTCCCATGACAAAAATCAGCAGCTCGTACAGCGCTAGCGCGACAGCACCGCAGACAAAGGTAGAGCCGAAGCTTTTCCGCAGATAGCTATAACGGAAAATATTCAAAAGAAGGCCGATTCCTGTTAAAAACAAAATAGAATAAGGGCCGGCGGCAGAGCCGGAAAAAAAGTAAATAACAGAAGCGGTCAGGCCGAATACGGCGCAGGTGTCTGTGGGAAGCATCATGCACAGCAGCAAAATACCTGCACTGACCAAATCCGTGGTGGCGCCGTAGATGCTGACCTGGCATAAAATCACATCCTGTATCAGCGACAGCAGTACCAGTACCAGGGTATACAGCAGCCATGTCAGCAGACAGCGGCGCTGCCGTTTGGTCAGATACAGCTTGTTTAAGAGCCCGGAACCCACACGGTCAGGGCGAAATTCCCGTTTTCTTCCCAGCATAGGCATTACTCCACATAGAAGTCTGTGAGGATGAAGACCTGCTCCAAAGCGGCAATATCCGCGGCAGGCTGCAGCAGTGCAAATTTTGCGGCACCGGTGTCGTTAAAGCCGGCATCGATAACATGGCCTAAAATCAGATTCCGGGGATATACGGTAGAGCCGGCGGAAACCACCTGGTCGTTGTTGCGGATAATGGCAGACGAGGGCAGATAGTCCATCCGCAAAAGGCCTGCCTGGTCGGTGGTGTAACCGCCTTGCACCATGCCGCTGTAGCCGGAGGAGGCGATGGTGGCGCTGATTTCCAGGGAGGAATCCAGCACCGTTTTGATAACGCTGTAATTGGGGCCGGCTTCAATGACCAGGCCTACCATTTCTCCGTTTTCCGTAATGGCGCACATACCTGTCTGAATTCCGGAATTTGTGCCCTTGTTGATAGTTAATGAGTTGGTCCAGTCCAGAGAACTGCGGCCGATGATATAACCGTCTACCAGCTCATAATCTTCGTGGTTTTTCTTTAGCTCCAGAAGGTCACGCAACCGGTCATTTTCCCGTTTGATGGAGGCGGCATCCCGGGCATCGTCCTGAATTTGTGCCAGTTGGCCTTTCAGCGCTTCGTTTTCCGATGCCAGCATTTCGTAATGGAAGATATAGCTGTAGATTTTTTCTGCCTGGTCAGTGAGCTGACTGACTCCGGCGCGCAGGGGGGTCAGTACGCCCTTGACCATCAGGTCTCCCACCGTCATGCCGGTCAAACCGGTCAGCAGTGCCAGCCCTGCACTGAGCAGAATGGCAACGACCAGAACGATGCGTACCTTTGTGGTAAAAAAGTGTTTCATAATTTCTCCTCCATAAGCTGGGGCACCATGCGGTGTAAGCATTGCCAGAGTCTGCACACCGGCAGACCCATCACGTTATAGTAATCTCCCACCATGCTTTCTACAAACAGCGCTCCGCCGCCCTGGATGCCATAACTGCCGGCCTTGTCCATCGGCTCGCCGGTGGCAACATAAGCGGAAATTTCCTTCCGGGAAAGGTGGCGGAAGTGAAGCTGGGTCACCTCGGTAAAGGTATCGGCATCCTTGCCGTGAAGGACAGTTACCCCGGTCATAACCTGGTGGTCTCTGCCGGACAGAAGGGCAAGCATGTTTTCTGCTTCTTGGGGGCTGTGGGGCTTGCCCAGAATCTTTCCGTCGCAAACCACCACGGTATCGGCGGCGATGACCACATCGTCGTCATTTCTGTCCACTGCCAGAGCCTTTAATTTGCTGACCCGGGCCACTTCGTCAAAAGCGCCTTTTTCCGGGTTCATGGCTTCATCCACATCGGCAACCCGGACAGTAAAGGGCAGATGGAACAGCCCGAAAAGCTCCCTGCGCCGGGGGGATTGGGATGCCAAAATCCATTGCATAAAATCAGACCTCTTTTTATTCCAGTCCCCGCAAATACAGTCCCCGGGTACCGGAGCCCGGGTCGAAGGGCGGGGGATTTAAGTAGGCGGACAGAACGTTGTCCACTTCCTTGGCGTTTTCTGTGGTGAAATACAGCCGGGTGGCCCAAAGGCCAAGCCGGGACAAGTCATCCTGCCGGTCCAGCCAGTTGAGCTTTTTGCCGTTGAGCAGGACACTGCGGCATTTTTCTCCGTCTTTGATGATGGGGAAGTCCGCCCCGGTTTTGTCCGTCAGCTTACCGGTACCCAGATTGCAGGTACAGCTGCCGGTACGGCCGCGAATGAGGCAGTTTTCCGTAATCATCAGGGGCATCCGGCCATAGATGAAGATTTCACAGGGCACGGCCTTGCTCACATCCCGAATTTGGGGCAGGGTCATTTCAAAGCTTAAGGTAGCCGACTGCAGCTGCAGGCTCTGCATAAAATTCACTGCCCCGGAATTGTAAAGATTCAGACCGAAATCTCCCCGGATGCCCAGTCCGGCTTCCCGCACCAGCAGCAGCAGTCCCAGATTGCCGACCAGGGCATCCCGGACACCCATTTTCTTTACCAGCAGCAAATCGTCCTTCAGCCGGTCCAGCTCACTGTCGTGAACAATCCGGGGCAACACGGCACATACCCGTACCTTCCGGTTCAGCTCATGGCAAAATACCGGGTCCAGAGCCAAAATGTGCAGGGGAACATACAGAACCTCCGGCTTCATTTTCAGCAGCCGCGGCGTAATTTGTTCTTTAGATGTGACCTGTATGGTCAGGCCCGGGTGTTCTTTTTGCCCGGGGAAGTGGGCGAATTTTTTAGGCCGGCCGATTTGGGGTCGTGAAAGCCGGGCCCGCAGGGCGGTTAGCTGGCTTAAAGCATCCCGGCGCAATGCATTGATGGCCGCGGCAGATAAGGTAAGCCCCGCATCCAGGTCAGCGGTCACTTCTTCGCAACGGTAGGGTGTACCCCCGGTTTTTCTCAGTCTTTCTGCAAGGATATCTTCCGTCAGCGCCAGGGTTCTGGCGTTTTCCGGCATAGGGCCTTGGACAGTACAGGTGTTTTTCTGGGGGTCTGTAACGGTCAGGGAAGTACCTTGCCGGGTGATTTTGGCATGGAATACCACCGGCACCAGACTGTTTTCTGTGGATTCATAGGTTTGCCGGGACTCCTGAAGCCATTTGGCATCGTCGTACTTATCTTCCCGGACACCGAACATGGCCCCTCCTGTGCGGCCGGTGTAGTATCCGTCGGTAAAACCCTGACGGTTGAAGGCGGCGGTGAGGGTCTGCATCATTTCTCCGGTGACCGCACCCTGGTCAAGGGCCTTTCGGTAAACCCCGGTGACGGCGGCCACATATTCCGGCCGCTTCATTCTACCCTCCAGCTTGAGGGAGGTAACGCCCATTTTTTCCAGCTCCCGCAGATAGGATACCAGACAGTTATCCTTCAGGCTCAGGGGATATTTATGCTCCCAACGGCCGTAGCCGTAGCTTTGCCGGCAGGGCTGGGCACAGCGGCCCCGATTGCCGGAGCGACCGCCGATGGCGGCGGAGAGGTAGCATTGACCGGAGTAGCTCATGCATAAAGCACCGTGGGCAAAGACCTCGATTTCGATGGGAGAATTTTGACAGATATAGTGGATTTCATCCCGACCCAGCTCCCGGCTCAGCACCACCCGCTGCATCCCCATGGCCGCGCAGAACATTACCCCGGGCAGGGAATGGATAGTCATTTGGGTAGAGCCGTGAATCGGCACCTTGGGGGCAATCTGCTGGCATAGCTGTACCACGCCCAAGTCCTGCACAATAAAGGCATCCACGCCGCTGAGGGCGGCCTGTCGAATCAGCGCACAGACCTCACCGGTTTCCCGGTCGGAAACCAGTGTGTTCAAAGTCAGATGCACGGCAACGCCACGAATATGGCAGTATTTCACTGCTTCAGAAAGCATCTGGGGTGTGAAATTTTTTGCGCCTTGGCGGGCATTAAAGGTACCGCAGCCTAAATATACGGCGTTGGCGCCGTTTTGCACGGCGGCGCGCAAGGCCTCCATAGAGCCGGCAGGAGCTAACAGTTCCAACATAATCATTCTTCTCCATTTGACATACTTACTGACAGTATATCATACCTGACGGCTAAGTTCTAGTCGCTACCGTGAATTTTCTGAAAATATTCCAAAGAAAGGCGTACTGCCGGAGCAGTACGCCAAAATGTCAGACTATGCGGTAAAGCCGCTTTCCGTTTTCAAAGGTGATGTTTTCCGCTTCTTCGGGAGAAATGCCCCGAATCTGGGCCAATTTTTCTGCCACCCGGGACACCTGGGCCGGGTCGTTGCGCCGACCCCGGAAGGGCTCGGGACACATATAGGGACAGTCGGTTTCAATAACGATTCGCTCCAAAGGAATGGCTTGGGCGGCCTCTATGGCTCTGCGGGCGTTTTTGAAGGTCAATACACCGGTAAAGCCGATGTACCAGCCCAAATCTACCAGCTGCCTTGCCATTTCTGCAGAGCCGGAAAAGCAGTGAAACACGCCTGTGACATCGGGGAACTGCCGGATAATGTCCATGCCGTCTTGATGAGCCTCCCGCTCATGGACAATAACAGGCAGGTTCAGTTCCCGGGCCAGCTCTAACTGGAGCCGGAAGGCCCTTTGTTGGATTTCCCGGGGGACGGTTTCGTAGTGATAATCCAGACCGATTTCTCCGATGGCCTTAATCTTAGAATGAAGTTTACATAACTTTCCATATTCCTCCAGCACCGATTCGTTCACTTCCTGGGCAGTATCAGGGTGGGTGCCTACGGAGGCATAGAGATAGGGATATTTTTCCGCCAGCGCCACGCACTCCAAAGAAGAGGCAAGACTGCAGCCGGCATTCATGACAAGACCGATGCCCTTTTCCGGCAGACCGGCTAATATTTCCTCCCGGTCACCGTTAAAGGCAGAGTCGTTCATATGGGCGTGGGTATCAAAGAGCATGACAGGTTCTCCTTTTGGTCGTTGGTGAAAATGGCAACATAACAGCCGTCAATGATTTGTAGCTGTGGAGCATGGGGAGAAAAGTCTGTGTCTGCCAAATAATTTCCCCAGCCCCGGCCAGTGAATTTTGCATAGCTTTCTTTCAGCACAAACAGCCGGAGCAAGGTATCCTCGCTGGAGTCAAAGCCAGCCAGCTCCCCAGGGGAAAGCCAACGGCTGGCCAGGCGCATATCCATGGGTCTGCCGATTTCCTCGGCATCGATGCCTACGTTTTGCCGGCACAGACAGCAAAAAACATGATTTTTGGTATGGGAAATGGAAAAATGCAGGAGGCTGTGAGGGAAAAAGGGCTTTCCTTGGGGGGTGGTTGCAATTTCCGGCAGGTCACAGCCGGTTTCCTGGAGATACAGGGCAGATAGCAGCTGTCTGCCCACTTCATGGGCGTTTCGCCCTTCCAGCCGTTGCCAAGCAAGCTTCATAGCCATCCCCCCTTTGTGAGTTTGCTTACAGTATACGCGAAAAAGGGCGGCAGGTCAATGGGGGAAGAAAAGGGAGACTGGATTCTTTCAAGGGTTAAGTTTGTACTCCGGTTTGCAAAGGCGGTGGGTGAGGGATTCGTTTGCATTTTCGCCTGTGGCGAAAATTAGGGTTCGGCGCCGTCAAGCCAACGGGAAAGCACGGAGTCTCCTACGACCTAAATGCGCCTTCGGCGCATGGGATTCTCCCACGGCCTAAAAACAGTCCACTGGACTGTTTTCTTAACGGCCTTTCGAATCCCATCACCCCCGAATACCTATATAAAAAGAGGAGATATCCGAAGATATCTCCTCTTTTTATGGGGTGGGTGATGGGATTCGAACCCACGAATACCGGAACCACAATCCGGGGCCTTAACCGCTTGGCGACACCCACCAAATGTATCTATACTGATTTATCGTGCTGCTGATTTGCCAGGAGCGACTCGTTAAATCAAGGAGCGGCTCGGTCAAGCCCTCGCCGGCAACGCTCGTCCGCGTTGCATCTGATTGTTCGAGTCCTGAGAGAAACTTCTGCGAACTTATTGCTGCGGAAAATCCCTGTCAGTGCGTGCGTTGCTTGGCACGCCAGGAGGGACTCGTTAAATCAAGGAGTCGCTCGGTCAAGCCCTCGCGAGCAACAGTCCACCGGACTGTTGCATTTAGACGGTTCGAGTCCTAACAGTGCTTCTACGGGGAAATACTGCGGACGAACCCTGCAACATCTCAGCTTGGATGGCACGCCAGGAGGGACTCGAACCCCCGACCTACTGCTTAGAAGGCAGTTGCTCTATCCAGCTGAGCTACTGGCGCATGTAGATGGAGCGGGTGACGGGAATCGGACCCGCGTATCCAGCTTGGAAGGCTGGTGTTCTACCATTGAACTACACCCGCAAATCCGCGTCATCTGGCTGTTTCAGCTAGAGAATTTTAGCATAGGAAACCCTTCTTGTCAAGGGTTATTTTGCAAGATGGCCGGTATTTTTTGGTAAATCACATCTGCTACAGCTCCCTCGGCGCAGGGACATACATTGGGAAAATCCTTGGCAATGACCCCGTCGGCAGGACAGAAAGCATAGTCCGCTCCCTCCATCATAGTCAAATCGTTTTCCGCATCCCCCACACATACCAGAATGCTTCTGCCCAGAGTTTGCTGTAATTCCCGGGCGCAGCGGAGCTTGCTGACACCGTTGGTATGAATATCGATAATCCGGGGGGCGGCGCGGAAAACGCTTACCTTGTTTCCGTAACGCGCTTGCAGCCAATTTTCTGCCTCATCCATTCTTGCCAGTTCTTCTGCAGAGCCGGAGAAAAACTGCCCCACAGTTCCGTCTTTTGCCTGACCGAAAAGAGAAAACTTCATAAAAGGCCCAACGTCCATGCCGGGGGTGGCGGTGGTTCGGTGCCAGCCCAGGGCATCGTACATGGCCTCGTATTCCGGCTTCGGGTCGTAAAGATAGTGGGTCTTTTCCCCTTGGATTTCCAGATTCAGTTCGGGAAAGGCTTGGTGCACCTCCGCCATGGTCTGCCAAAGGTCCAAATCAATGGTTTTCACCTGCTGCAGACAGCCTTTTTCTGCATCATAGGCGGCACTGCCGTTATACAGCAGAAAGGGCGCGTTGACAGGGATGGTATGCAGCAACGCTCCCATGGTATTGACACTGCGGCCGGTATTCAGGGTGAACGCACCGCCGTTATCCATAAAATAACGGATGGCCTGGAGATTACGCTCCGGAATCGTGGAATCCGGGGCGGTTAAGGTGCGGTCAAAATCCACAGTCAGTAAAACTTCAGAAAAAAGTGCCATTATAACATCCTTTCCAGCTTGGCAAGTACATCTGTAAAATAGGTAGGCAGGGGAACAAATACCATCACCGGCCGCAAATCCCGGGGGTGACGGAAGCAAAGCTGGCCGGCGTGGAGACATTGGGTATCCTGCCCCAATTCCGCCTTTTTATGGCCGTAAACCGTATCTCCCAGAATGGGATGGCCGATGTGGGCCATGTGCACCCGGATTTGGTGGGTTCTGCCGGTTTCCAGATGACAGCGGACATGGGTATAGCCCCGGTAGCGGGCTACCACCTCCCAGTGGGTAATGGCCTCTTTGGAATTGCGGGGCGTTACGGTCATTTTCTTTCGGTCAGAGGGATGCCGCCCGATGGGGGCGTTGACTGTACCGCTGTCTTCCCGAAAAGAGCCGCAGACGATTGCCTCATAGGTTCGCGCCATGGTGTGGTCTTTCAGCTGGGAAGCCAGCATCCGGTGAGAATGGTCGTTTTTTGCCACCGCCAACAGACCGGAGGTATCCTTGTCAATGCGGTGGACGATGCCGGGCCGCAGCTCCCCGTTGATACCGGAAAGGGCATCGCCCATGGCGTACAGCAAACCGTTGACCAGAGTATCGTCTTGGTGACCTGCTGCCGGGTGAACAACCAACCCCTTGGGCTTGTTGATAACCACCACATCCTCGTCCTCGTAAACAATATCCAGCGCCATTTCGGTGGGCGCGATTTCCACTTCCTTGGGGGCAGGAAGGGTAATTTGAATCTCATCACCGGGGTTCAGCCGGTCATTTTTCCGGCCGGGCTTGCCGTTAAGGAGCACACAGCCCTCCTCCAACAGCTTTTGGGCGGCGGAGCGGCTCAGCTCCGGGACAGTCCGGGCCAAAAAGGCGTCCATCCGCTCCCCGGAGATATCGGCATAAACAGTCATTTCTTTTCTTCCTTCCAAAAGGCTTTGTTAAAGAAAATCAGGGAAACCATCAGCGCGACACAGCCGCAGGTAATGAAGCTGTCGGCCACGTTGAAAACGGGAAAGGAAATAAATTCGGTCTCGATCATATCTATCACATAGCCCAACCGCAGCCGGTCAATCATATTGCCCAGGCCGCCGCCGTAAATGGCGGCGATGCACCAGCGGTCAAAGGTGGAAAAGCCCAGGGGCTTTTTGAAATATTCCCACAGAAGTGCCGCCGTGAGCGCCAGAAACAGCAAGGCAAAAAGCCACTGCTGGCCTTGGAGCATGGAAAAGGCTGCGCCGGTGTTTTGCACGTAGGTCAGCTGTAAAACGCCGGGCAAAAAGGGCACGTTCCCATAAAGGGGAATGAGGGTCACTGTCAAATATTTTGTCAGTTGGTCCAGAGCAACAATGCCCAGTGAAAACAGGGAGAGAAATAAAAACTGCATATACCTACCTCCGTACCCGAAAATCACAACCGTATCATACCATGCCCCTTGGGGAAAGTCAATTTCATAAAAAAACCGCCCCGGGTATTCCCGGGACGATGCTTAAAAAAGCCGGATTCACTAAGCCAGGAACCGCAGAGCCTGCTGACGGAAGCTTTGCAGCCCTTCGGTGTCGCAGTCGCACAGCACCTTTAACGGACGGGAAAAGTCCAGACTGACCATGCCGATAAAGCTCTTGGCATTGACGGTTTGCACACCGTTGCCTACCAGCACCTGAAACGGCTGAACGGTTGCCATGGAGATAAACTCCTGAACCTCCGGAAAGGAGCGAATTGCAATTTGAAATTCTTTCATAATTCCCCCCTACCGCTATACAAAGGCGAAGAAATCGTGTATAATGAGAACAAAATGTTTGCTCATTGTGAATATATTACTATTATATAAACGCTTTTTGTAAAAATCAATTGATAATTTGGACGATTAATACAAATTCAACGGGTGAAATTTGGTGAAAATATCATGAAATTCGGATGTTATACCCTTGGTTGCAAAACCAATCAATATGAAACCCAAGCCATGGAACAGCTGCTGACAGCCATGGGCCATCAGGTGACGGCCTTTGACGAACCCTGTGATGGGTATATTATCAACACCTGCTCGGTCACGGCGGTGGCAGACAAGAAAAACCGGGCGATTATCCGCCGTTGCCGCCGGGAACGTCCCAATGCGGTTATCGGTGTCTGCGGTTGTTATCCCCAGCACGATGCGGATGCGGTGCGGGCATTGGGGGTGGATGTACTGGGGGGCAGCGGAAACCGTCGGAAATTTCTGGAGGATATGCTTTCTGCCATGGCTCAGCGAAGCCATAAAGAAACCATGGACAATGCCCTGCGCCGCCGGGAGTTTGAAGTATTACCTGCCGGGGGTCTGCAGGAGCGTACCCGGGCGATGCTAAAGGTTCAGGACGGCTGTGTCAATTTCTGTACCTATTGCATTATTCCCTATACCAGAGGGCCGGTGCGCAGTGCACCGCTTTCCTTGGCGGTGTCCCAAGCCAAAGAATTGGCAGAAAAGGGATATCGGGAAATTGTCATCACAGGCATAGAGATTGCCTCTTGGGGGGAAGATTTGCCGGGAAAGCCTCCGGTGCAGACCCTGATTGGGGCAATTTGCCGGGCAGTGCCGGCGCTTCGGGTGCGGCTGGGCAGCTTAGAGCCCAGAATCGTGACGGAGCGGTTTTGTGAGGAAATGAGAAAGCTACCCAATCTTTGCCCACAGTTTCATCTGTCGATGCAATCCGGCTGTGATACGGTGCTGGCTCGGATGCACAGAAAGTACGATACAGCCCGGTATTTAGAAAGTGTCCGGCTGTTGAAAGCCAATTTCCCCGGTTGTGCCATTACCACGGATATGATTGTGGCCTTCCCCGGTGAATCGGAGGAGGAATTTTCAGAAAGTCTTAGATTTATCCGAGCCTGCGGCTTTGCGGATATGCATATTTTCCCTTATTCCCGGCGGCCCGGGACACCGGCAGACAAAATGGACGGCCAGCATGATAATGCCACCAAGGAAAAGCGCAGCCGGACGGCCATTGCCGTGGGAGAGGAAATGAAGCGCGCTTACTTAGAGGCGCTGGTGGGGACAACCCAGCAGGTGCTTTTTGAGGAGACGGAGGGGGGCTACTGCACCGGACACGCCCCCAATTATGTGAAAATATACGTACAGGGAGCGGCTTTGCACAATGAAATTTGCCCGGTGCAAATCACCGGCTTGTTCCGGGATGGCCTTTTGGGAAGTCTTGCAAAGGAAACCCCTGTGTGATAAAATAAAAGGAAAGCTTTTCCGCGTTTGGAGGAAACCATGAATACGTTACTGCATATTTGCTGTGCCCCCTGCGCCAATCAGTGCATTGAGGTACTGCGGGCAGACCATATTGAAGTCACCGGATTTTGGTACAATCCCAACATTCACCCCTTTACGGAATACCGGGCCCGGCGCAACTGCCTGCGTGACTATGCCCAGGCCATAGACCTGCCCCTTTTGGAACGGGATGATTACGGCCTGCGGCCCTTTGTGCGGCAGGTGGCGGAGGACATTGACCATCGGTGCGAAAAATGCTATGAAATGCGGCTGTTTGAAACCGCCCGGCAGGCCAAAGAGGGGGGCTTTGACAGCTTTACCTCCAGCCTGTTTATCAGCCCTTATCAGAATCATGCGTTGATGCAGCAGACGGCACAGCGGGCGGCGGCGGAATACGGTGTGGAATTTCTCTACCGGGATTTCCGGCCTTACTTCAAAGCCGGACAGGAAAAGGCCCGGGAGTTAGAAATGTATATCCAGAAATTCTGCGGCTGTATTTTTTCCGAGCAGGAGCGGTATTTGAAAGCTACAAAAATCATTCCTTAATGGAGGCGCTATGTCGAAATTTGAATTTTCCGTGCCCACCTTATTCGGACTGGAGGGCATTGCCGGGGATGAGCTTCGGCGGCTGAATATGGAAAATGTCCGGGCGGAAAACGGCCGGGTGCTGTTTTCCGGGGATGAAACCGCCCTGGCCCGAGCCAACTTAAACCTACGCACTGCAGAGCGGGTGCTGATTGTGTTGGCAGATTTTGAGGCCAAGACCTTTGAACAACTGTTTCAAGGGGTGTATCGCACCCATTTAGAGGATTATATTCCCAAAGACGGGGCGTTCCCGGTGAAGGGGCATTGCTTAAACAGCCAGCTGATGTCCGTGCCGGACTGCCAGGCCATTATTAAAAAGGCCGCCTCCAAGCGGCTGGGAGAAAAATACCGGGTCAGTTGGCTTCCGGAGGACGGACAGAAGTATCAGCTCCAATTTTCTATTATGAATGACCGGGTGCAGCTGTATCTGGACACCTCCGGCCAGGGGCTCCACAAGCGGGGCTACCGGGCAGTGGGAAACGATGCCCCCCTCCGGGAAACCTTGGCCGCGGCCATGGTGATGCTGACCCGCTATCGGGGCAGAGAATACTTTTGGGACCCCTTCTGCGGCTCCGGCACCATCCCTATTGAGGCGGCCCTGATTGCAAAAAATCGGGCGCCGGGACTCAGTCGCCGGTTTGCGGCAGAAAAATTTGCCTGGATGGACGAGAAAATCTGGCAAACCGCCCGGGGAGAGGCCATCGATAAAGAGTTTCAGGGAGATTACCGGATTTTAGGCTCGGATAATGACCCCAAATGTATCTCCTTGGCCATGGCCAATGCCCGAAAGGCCGGCGTAGGGAATTGGATTACCTTCCGGGATGGGGATGCTACAAAGATGAGTCTGCCTACGGATTCCGGCCTGATTGTGTGCAATCCGCCCTACGGTCAGCGGATGATGGAACAGCAAAGTGCTCAGCGGCTCTACAGCGCGCTGGGTCGGCATCTGAAATTTGCCGATGGCTGGAAAAAGTATATCATTACCTCCGAGCCGGAGTTTGAGCATTATTTTGGCAAGCGGGCGGATAAAAAACGCAAGCTCTATAACGGCATGATAAAATGCGACTACTATATGTATACAGACAGCAGTCGAAAAACAGAGAAAAAGTAGATTGCAGTTTTAAAACTTTCTCCAAAGGGGAGGGCCAAGGGCACTGCTTTGCCGGTGCACAAAACTACAATTTATCTATGGAGAGGGATGTATGAAGCATCTATTTATCATCAACCCTGCGGCAGGAAGCCGGGACAGAACCAAAAAATATTCCCAAGCCATTCATGAGGCCTGCACACGCCGGGATTTGGACTACCGCATTGAAGTGTCCGCTGCCCCCGGGGAATGCCGCCGATTGGCCCGAGAGGCCGCCCAAACCGGGGAGGAATACCGAATCTATGCCTGCGGCGGCGACGGTACGCTCAATGAGGTGGTTTCCGGTGTGGCGGGGTATGACAATGCATCGGTCACGGTGTTTTCCGGCGGAAGCGGCAATGATTTTGTCAAGCTGTTCTCCGACCCCCGGGCCTTTTTTGACATTGACCGGTTGCTGGATGCCCAGGAAACTACCTTTGATTTGATTCGCTGTAACGAGGATTATTCTTTGAATATATGCTCTGTGGGTCTGGATGCCAGAATCGGAACAGATGTGGCAAACTACAAAAGAATCCCTCTGCTCAGCGGCTTTCGGGCCTATGCGGTGTCCACGCTGATGAATGTGATTCGGGGCATCAGCGAGCATTATGTGGTGGAAATCAACGGAGAAACGGTGGACGGCCAGCATACGCTGATTTGCGTCTGTAACGGACGCTATTACGGAGGCGGCTTTTATCCTGTACCGGAGGCAGACCCCTCTGATGGCTGGCTGGATGTATTGTTGATTCAGAAGGTGTCCCGGTTGCAGGTGGCGCAGGTCATCGGAAAATATAAGGACGGAAGATATCAGGAATTGCCCCATTTGGTTCGCCATATCCGGACAAAACAGCTGACCATTCACTGCGACGGCCCGACGGCCATCAATTTGGACGGAGAGCTGCGGCGGTCGGATGTGGTGGATATCCGTTTGGCAGAGGAAAAGCTTCGGTTTTTCTATCCCAAGGGGATACATATTGTGAATACCCAGCCGGCAGGTGTCCGATAAAATGGCCATGTAGAAGGAGATGCACTGTGGAAAACTGTTTTGAAATACAGATGGAAAAAAAGCAAATTGATGCCATCTCCAATCTGGGGCTTGCCCACATGGGTGACGGAGTTTATGAACTGCTTTGCCGCAGTTATCTGTGCGCCAAGGGCAATCTGACGGTCAAGCAGCTGCACCGGCAGACGGTAGAACTGGTGCGGGCACCGAAGCAGGCTCAATTTGCGGAAAAACTGCTGCCCTTTCTGACGGACGAGGAGCTATCTTATTTTCGCCGGGGGAAAAATGCCCATACCCACGCCGCGCCCAAGGCGGCTACCCCCCAGGAATATGCCAAAGCCACCGGGCTGGAAACCCTGTTTGGCGCGCTGTATCTGGCAGGTAAGCGGGAGCGGCTCAACGAATTGTTTCATATCATGATGGAGGAAGCCCATGGCCTTTGATGCGTTTTATCTTTCCTGCGTGTTGGAAGAAATTCGGGCATTGCCCGAGCCCAGGGTGGAAAAAATCCACCAGCCGGTGAGAGATACCTTGATTTTCCACCTGCGGCATCGGGAGGGACGGGTCAAGCTGCTGATTGCGGCCAATCCAGCCGCACCAAGATTGCATTTGACGGCGGCCAATCCGGAAAATCCTGCCGAGCCGCCCATGTTTTGCATGCTGCTGAGAAAGCATCTTTCCGGAGCAAGGCTGACGGAGATTACCCAGCTTCCCATGGAGCGGTGCGTAAGATTTACCTTTGACTGCATTGACGAGCTGGGAGATGCAGTGCAAAAGAGCCTGGTGGCGGAGCTGATGGGCAGAACCTGTAATTTGTATTTGCTGTCGCCGGAGGGCAGAATTCTTGACTGCCTGCGTCGGGTGGGGCTGGATGATTCTTCCAAGCGGCAAGCTTTGCCGGGGCTGTACTATCAAAACCCGGAGCCGGTGGAAAAGAAAGACCCCGGAAAGTTGGAATCTGAAGATTATGTAAACCTGCTAAAAATGCCCGGCGCGGATAGTTTGGCAGACCGGCTGATGGATACCTTAGGGGGCTTATCTCCCTTGGTATGTCGGGAGGCGGCGCTGTTTGCCGCGGGGGATACGGATGCCCGGTTGGAGGGGAAACGTGCTGACGAAATCGGGGAAAAGCTGTTTTTGTTCTTCCGGGAGCATTTACAGCATCCGGTGCCTTATTACTGCACAGGCCCGGACGGAACGCCCAAGCAATTTGCCTTCTGTCCCATCCTGCAGTACGGACAGTGTCAGCAGGCGGATTCCTTCAGCGCCCTTTTGGATGCTTACTACACCCAGCGGGACTACCAAAACGCCATGCGGCAAAAGGGACAGGGCCTGCGAAAGACAGTGCAAAATCTTTGCACCCGGCTGACGAAAAAGCTGGCCATTCAGGAAACGGAGCTGGCGGCAACCTATGACCGGGAGCGACTGCGGCAGTTGGGAGATATCGTCACAGCCAATATCCATCGCATCCGCAAGGGGCAAACGGTCCTGCAGGCGGAGGATTTTTACGACGAGCAGATGCCGCTGATTGATATTCCTCTTTCTCCCATTCTTTCGCCCCAGCAGAATGCGGCGAAATTTTACAAGGATTACACCCGCATGAAAAACGCCCAAAAGGAGCTGACCAAGCAGCTTGCCTTGGGCGGAGAGGAACTGACTTATCTGAAAAGCGTGCTGGAGGAGCTGAACCGGGCCGGCAGTGAACAGGAGCTGGAGGAAATTCGGCAGGAGCTGGCGGCAGGCGGATATGTTAGGGCAGATTCCGGAAAAAAGCGGGTGAAGCAGAAAAGAACTGCCCCCATGCAGTTTATGTCCACCGACGGTGTGCCGATTTTGGTGGGAAGAAACAATCGGCAGAATGATGAACTGACCTTCAAAATGGCCAGAAAGGACGATTTGTGGCTTCACGCCCAAAAGGTCCACGGCAGTCATGTGATCATTGCCTGCGCCGGTCAAAGTGTGCCGGACGATACGGTGACCCAGGCGGCCCAACTGGCGGCTTATTATGCAGAAAGCGGCGGCGGACAGAATATTGCGGTGGATGTGACACCGGTGAAGCAGGTGAAAAAGCCACCGGCCGGAAAACCGGGCATGGTGATTTATCATACCTACCGCACCGTCATCGTGAATCCCTACCCGGAGATTGTGGTAGATGCTTTGAATGCAGAGAAAAAGGAAAATGCTGTCACGGATGCGTGACAGCATTTTTTCATTCTTTTATCAGGGCTTCAAAGACCGGCAGGCTTCGATAAATCATATCCTGACTGACACAGTAGCAGATTCGGAAATAGCCGGGGCAGCCGAAACCGTCGCCCGGAACCAGCAGCAGGTCCTTTGCCTTTGCTTTTTCGGAAAAGGCAACCGCATCGCCGCCGGGGGCTTTGATGAACAGGTAAAACGCCCCGTCAGGCTTGGCCATTTCGTAGCCCATGGCGGTGAGATTTTCGTAGAGCAGACGGCGGTTTTGGTCGTAGGCCTCCAAATCCGGCCGCAACGCAGTGCACCGGGCAATGACTTTTTGCCACAAAGAGGGAGCGCACACATGGCCGGCGGCCCGGGATGCTCCGGCAATGGCGGTATACAGCTTTTTGCTGTCCGTTGCGGCTTCCGGCACATAGATATAGCCGATTCGTTCTCCCGGCAGGGACAGAGATTTGGAATAAGAATAGCAGACAACGGTATCAGAATAGATGGTGGGCAGAAAAGGCACTTCCACACCCTCATAGGCCAGCTCCCGATAGGGTTCATCGGAAACGATGTAGATGGGATGGCCGTATTCCCGGCTTTTTCTGGTCAGCAGTGCGGCTAAGGTCTCTAAGGTTTGCCGGGTGTAGACCACGCCGGAAGGATTGTTGGGGGAGTTAACAATGACAGCCACAGTATGCTCCGTCAGCATTTCCTCTACCGCGGAAAGGCGAATCTGGAAGTCGGGTACATCCGGTGCAACCACCCGAAAGCTGGCACCGGCGGCTTCCGCAAAGGGCTTATATTCGGGGAAATAGGGCGCGATGGCCAATATTTCTCCGCCGGGGACTGTCAGGGCGCGAAATACCGCCACCAGCTCCGGCGCTGCGCCGCAGCCGATAAATAGCTGTTCCGGGGTAACGCCGGCGGCATACCGCCGGTTCAAATCCTGGGCGATGGCCTGTCGGGTCTCTAAATCACCTACGGCAGAGGTATAGCCGTGCAGAGACAGAGAATCCGTATGGGAAAGAAGCTGTTCAATGGTTTGGTTGACCTCCAGAGGGGCAGGAATAGAGGGATTTCCCAGGCTGTAATCGTAGACATTTTCTCTACCCACAATGGCGGCCCGGCGGCATCCGTATTCAAACAGCTCCCGAATACAGGAGCGGTTTGCGCCCAAAGCATAGGCAGTTTCGTTATACATAAAAACCTCCTGATGTTACAGCTGATATAGGGGCTGGCGGGGGTCGTAGCCCTGGGGGCGATATGTAACAGAGCCGATGGGCTTGCCGTCGATTCCGTATTTGGCGTTGTAACCAAATAAGTTTACATAACACATTAAATCGTCTTTTTCCTGCTCCATGGCTTTCATCACCGCCACCGTGGCCAGCACATCATCTACTGCCCGGTGGGAATTTACCACCGAGTCGGCCAAGCCGTAGACATCAATGGCATTGCAAAGCTTGTGGGGATAGCTGTGGCGGTCTTTGTAAACCGTCAAAAGGTCCAGCTTGTCCTTTCCCTTCAAAACCGTGGGGTCGCCGTTTCGCAAAAGCAGATAAAACAAAAAGCTCAAGTCAAAATGGGCGTTGTATGCCAGAAGCAGTGTATTTCCGGCAAAAAGCCGGGCAATGTCCCGGCAGACCTGCTCCTTGGGAATCCCCCGCTCCAGAAGGTCCTGGGTGGTGATGCCCGTCAGCTCCTCGATTTTGGGAGGAACGGTACTGCCGGGGGTCAAAGAAATCAGTTGGTCATATTCCTCTACCACCACCGCCTTGCCATCTCTCTGTTCCACCACAACCGCGGCAAATTCGATGATTTCGTCCCGGGGAAATTGCAATCCGGTGGTTTCTGTATCAAAAAGCACCAGACGGTCATACCGGGCAAATAATTGCGAAAATTCCATATCATTCTCCTGTGGCCAGAGCCAAGGCCCGGCGAAATTTACTTTGCGCTTCCGGTATCAGGCCATATCGCAAGGAAAAATGTTCACAATAGGCTACCAGCGCGGTTTCACTGCCGGAAAGCAGCTCCAGCTCCACCTCGCACAATGCCATTTCCCGGCCTGCGCCCAAAAGAAGCCCTTGGTCCAGAGCCAGCTCTGCCTGAAATTCCGGCTGTGACAGCACCTTGCATTGTCGCAGAAATCGGGCACTGCAAAGAGGTGACAGACCTTCTGCGACCCATTGGGACAGCTCCCCGATTCCAGATAGTTTACATAACTCTGAAATGGCTTTTCCAATTTCTTCCTCTTCCACGGTCCACTCGCCCCGGGCATAGCCTTCTCCGGGGGTTTTCAGGGTGCACACGGATATTCCGTTTTCCAGCCGCAGGCGCAAGGTAATACGTCGGGCCGACAGGGCGCGGCTGGGTGTGTCGTAATAGGTGGTTTCCATGGAAATAGGAGAAAAACCGCCAAAATCTGTAAGGATATGCGCCATTTGGGCTGGCGTTGCCCGATATTTCAGTTCAAATTCTCTGGCCATTGCCATGCCTCATTTCCCGAACCACTTTTTCAGGGCCATGGATTGCTGACGTTCGTCCAAAATTTTGACCACATCCAGCAGAAGCTGATTCCATTCCCGGGCGGTCATATGGCCGTCCATGCCGGTGGTCAAATAGGTACATTCGGGAAGCCGGATATTTCCCATTTGTCTGGCAAAGGCCTTATCTACGCCCAAAGCCAGAGCATAGGGAGCCATGCGGTAGTAATATTCCGGGTTGCTCCGAAGAATCTGCTGTAATTCCTCTTTCGATACCGTTTTCAAATACCGGCGCAGGCCCAGAATTTCCGACATTCCCAGCCGTCCGCCCTCACTTCTGCGCCCGCCGTAGGCACAGGCAAAGCCTGCCAGCCACTGGCAGCCCAGCACAAAGGCGGCCACGCCCCATTCACCGGACAGGGCACTGACCAAAAGCCAGAGCACACTGGCGGCAACAGACAAAACCAGGGGCATTTTTCTGCGCAGATGCCAAGCGCCCACGGCGGCGTGAATCTGCCAGGAAAGGACTGCTCCCAGCGTGGACAGAAGAATTCCTAAAATGACCTGCCAGGCGGTATCATTTACCAAAGCCAGCCCCATGGAAATGCCGCCAAAAATTCCGATTCCTACGCAAAACAGCCGGAAAATATTGGGATTTCCGGAGTATTTCAAATAATAATCCCGGGCATTGGGAACGGTTTTGGCGGCCTTGCTGGCCAGCCGGGCATAATGGTGCCCTGTGCCGTCCACAGTTTTCCGGCGGCCAAAAAGGGTGCGGAAGCACCGGACTTCAAAATCCTTCCGTTCATTGCCCATTTCCATGCGCTTGTGAAGCAGAACCCGGCCGTTGTCCTCCAGCTGAATCAGCAAATAACCCATTTGTGCCCAGGAAACCACCATCATGGTAAAGTCCACGCCCTGTCCGGTAAGGCAACAGCCCAATTCTCCGGCAGTCAGGCCCACAGGCTCTTGGGTTCTGCGCAAACGCCGGGGCGGCAGATTCCGCAAAAACAGCAGCCAGTAAATAAGTGCCGCGGCGGCGCATAAATACATACCGATATCGTCTGTGCTGAGCCGCCAGCGCTTAATCAGCGGCTGGGGGAAATGGGTTTCCGACACAGCCAGGGTCATGGTCAAGGATTCGTGGTCCTTCAGCCCTTGCTGAAAGCTACAGTGCATGGTTGTCCCGTTCAGGGTATAGTTTATCAGGGTATCCGCAGCTTCCTGGTGATAGGTGCTGATAAATTCCGGCCGCTTTTCCGGTGCGCCGGGCAGGGCGATGTCAAAGGACATATTCTCAATGGGATAGGCAAAGCCGGAAAGAAGCTCTAAGGTTAGCAAAAGCTGGCCGTTTTTTTGTGCCGTGATGGCATCGGGCAGTTCATAGCGAATCACAAAGGTCTGACTGCCGGCAAAATGGACATAGCCCCGCAGGTTGACATTTCGCACATTGCCCGACAGGGAGGTGCGGGCCGCACCGCCGTTGAGAGAAATGTTTTTCGCCTGTGCAGGCAGGGGGAAAAGTAGCTCTGCCGGCACTTCGTCAAGAGATAGCTGCAGCGTTAACGTCACATCGCACTTGCCGTTGCTGTGAACGGTGGTATTGCTTTGCATTTGGGTCACAGTTCCTGCGGCCAATACCGATGTGGTCAAAAGCAGGCATAGTATAAAAAAGATTCCGATGCGGCGCATAGCGACAGCCTCCTTTCCGCAAAAATATCGGTTTTATTTTACCATGGCCATAGGAAAAATGCAAGGGCGACATGGCACACCGGATACAGGGGAAAGGCTTTTTCTGACTGGGGGCTTGTGCATCGGAAGAAAATGTAGTACAATAAAAACCAAGAACAAAAATCCGGGAGGAACGGCATGGCATTTGACAATGAAGAACTGAATCAGCGCCGTGAGGCCCGGCGGCAGGAGCAGAAATTTCAGGCCGGTCAGCGCCGACTTCTGCGCCTTGGTGTGATTATGACTGCACTGACACTGGTGCTTTGCGGCGGGGCACTGTTGGTGACCATGTGGATTGTCAAACAGCCTGCGAAGCCCTCGTTGGAGCAAACTGCGACGCAGCCAACGGAAAGTCAGCCCACCCCGCCCCCTACCACCCAGCCGGTAACGCCGGATACGGTGATTCATTTTGTGGCCGGCGGCGATGTAAATATTACGGATAAGACGGTAAATGCCGGGGTCACAGGCAGCGGCTATGATTATACCGACATATTTTTAGATGTAGTGCCAACCCTGGCGGGTGCAGATTTGGCGGCCTTAAATTTTGAAGGAAGCCTGTACGGCGCGCCCTACGGCAGTGCCCAAAAGTCTGCGCCCACCGCCTTGGTGCAGGCTCTGCGCAATGCCGGTGTGGATTTTTTGCAAACGGCCAACTCTCAAAGTGTTGTCAACGGCCTTTCCGGCCTTAGCGCCACGTTGCAGGGGATTCGGGATGCAGGCATGGAGCCTTTGGGTACCTATGCCGATGCCCAGGCGTTTCAGAAAACCGGGGGCTATGTGATTCGGGAGATACAGGGCATCCGCATTGCCTTTGTGGCCTTTACCAAGGGAATGGACGGCATGGGACTTCCGGCGGGCAGTGAGGACTGTGTCAATCTTCTTTACAAGGACTATAGCAGCACCTATCAGAAGGTGGATACGGAGGGGATTACTGCCGTATTGAAGGCGGCCCAAGCTCAAAACCCGGATATTACCATTGCGCTGCTGCATTGGGGCAGTGAATTTAACAGAAAAATCAGCCAGTCCCAGGAACAAATTTCCGCTCTCATGCTGGAGCAAGGGGTGGATGCCATCATCGGAACCCATTCCCATTATGTGCAGGAAGTGAAATTTGACCCGCAGAAAGGTACGTTGCTTGCGTATTCCCTGGGGGATTTCTACGGGGATGCAACTACAGCCGGCACGGAATACAGTCTTTTGCTGAACTTAGAAATCACCAAAGACGGGCAAACAGGACACACGGCCATCACCGGCGTGGACTATACACCGGTGTATCTGCTGGATGAAACCCAAACCGGCGGCGGTTTGCGGCTTTTGCGGATTCGGGAGGCCATGGCGGCTTATGAGCAGAACCTTGTGAACAAGGTGTCGGAAAGCACATATCTGGGCATGAAAAACGCCCTGGAGAAAATAGAATCCAGAATGGAAATAGGATAACCTTAGCTTATAAAAAGAGGGTGCCAACCGGCACCCTCTTTTCTGTTTACTTGAAATACTCCACAGCGGACTTGAATAGCTTCATATCATATTCGCCGGGGACATTCTTATAAAGGCCTTGATTCCAACGCTCGCTGTGTCCCATCTTGCCCAGCACACGACCGTCGGGGGAGGTGATGCCCTCAATGGCAAAGATAGAGCCGTTGGGATTGAAATGCACATCGGCGGTTGCTTCCCCTGCCAAGTCCACATACTGGGTGGCAACCTGGCCGTTTGCAATCAATTGCCGCGCTAATTCTTCAGAGGCGAAGAACCGACCCTCACCATGGGAAATAGGCACATTGTAGATATCGCCCACATTGGTATTTGCCAGCCAGGGGGAATTGTTGGAGGCCACCCGGGTGCGAACGATACGGGATTGGTGGCGGACAATGGTATTGTAGGTCAAGGTGGGGCAGGTATCATCGGTGTCGATGATTCTGCCGTAGGGCACCAGACCCAGCTTTACCAGCGCCTGGAATCCGTTACAGATACCCAGCATCAGGCCGTCCCGCTGCTCCAGCAGACGGGTCACCTCGTCTTTAATGGCGGCATTGCGGAAGAAGGCTGTGATGAACTTACCGGAGCCGTCGGGCTCGTCGCCGCCGGAGAAGCCGCCGGGGATGAAAATAACCTGGGACTGGCTGATTTTCTCCGCAAACTGCTCTACACTCCGGGAAATGGCATCGGCAGTCAGATTCTTCACCACGAAGATTTCTGCCTCTGCGCCTGCATCCTCCACCGCCTTGGCAGAGTCATACTCGCAGTTGGTGCCGGGGAAAACGGGAATCAGAACCTTGGGTTTGGCAACCTTTACAGCCGGGGCTACCCGGGATTTGGCAGGAGAGGAAACGGTTTCCACGGGGGTGTCCGCATCGGGGATGTTGCAGGCATATACGCTTTCCAGCTTGTCCTCGTAGGCTTTTTGTACTGCGGCGGTGTTCAGCACTTCGCTGCCGTAGGTAAACGCACCGTCGTCGGTGGTGGTACCTAGAACCGTACCCACCGGAGCATCGTCAGACAGCTCCAGCACAAAGCTGCCGTAGCCGTAGCTAAAGAGCTTCTTTACAGGGATTTCTTCGTTGAAGGCAAAGCCCAGGCCGTTACCAAAGGCCATTTTCATCACGGCTTCCGCCGCACCGCCCAGACCCAGGGTATAGGCGGCCACAGCCTTGCCGTTGCGCAGCATAGCGGTAACAGTGTTAAACAGCTTCAGCAGGGATGCGGTGACAGGCAGGCCGTTTTCATCATACTCCGGCTCTACCAGGCAAACCTTATGGTCGGCGGCCTTAAATTCATTGGAAACAATGTTTTGCACCTTGTCGGTGGTGATGGCGAAGGAAACCAGAGTGGGAGGCACATCCAAATCTTCAAAGGTGCCGGACATGGAGTCCTTGCCGCCGATGGCGGCAATCTTCAGGTCCTTCTGGGCCTTAAATGCGCCCAGAAGTGCTGCAGTGGGCTGACCCCACCGCTTGGCATCCTTGCCCACCCGGAGGAAATACTCCTGGAAGGTCAGGTACACATCCTCATAGCTGGCACCGGAGGCAATCAGCTTGGCGGCAGATTCCACCACAGCCAGATAAGCGCCGTGGTAGGGGCTCTTTTCCGTGATGAAGGGGTTATAGCCCCAGCTCATAACAGAGCAATCGTCGGTATGCCCGGATTCCAGACTGATTTTATGGGCCATGGCCTGGATGGGGGTCTGCTGATGGACACCGCCAAAGGGCATCAGCACAGTGCCGGCACCGATGGAGGCATCAAACCGCTCGGAAAGGCCGCGCTTGGAGCAGGTGTTCAAATCCGTGGCAATCCGGAGCATATTCTCGGTAAAGCTGCCGGAAATCACAGGAGCGAAATCTGCCGAGGCGGGAATTTCCACGGAAACGTGCTTTTCTGCGCCGTTGGAGTTCAGGAACTCCCGGGAAACATCGCAGATGGTCTGGTCGTTCCAGTTCAGCCGCAGGCGGGGTTCTTCGGTGACGGTGGCTACCACAGTGGCTTCCAGATTTTCTTCCGCCGCCAATTCCAGGAACCGGGCAACGTTTTTATCTTCCACCACAACGGCCATCCGCTCCTGGGATTCAGAAATGGCCAGCTCTGTGCCGTCCAGACCGTCGTATTTCTTGGGAACTTTGTTCAAATCGATGATAAGGCCGTCGGCCAATTCGCCGATGGCAACGGACACACCGCCTGCGCCAAAGTCGTTACAGCGCTTAATCATAACGGCGGCTTCCCCGTTGCGGAACAGTCTTTGGAGCTTCCGTTCCTCGGGGGCATTGCCCTTTTGCACTTCAGCACCGCAGGAGCTTAAGGACTCTACGGTGTGGCTCTTGGAAGAACCGGTAGCACCGCCACAGCCGTCACGGCCGGTACGGCCGCCCAGCAAAACAACCTTATCTCCGGGGGCAGGGAAGCCGGGCTTGGAGTGGTCTTCATGCACTGCGCCGACCACAGCACCGATTTCCATCCGCTTTGCGGCGTAGCCGGGGTGATAGATTTCGTCCACCATGCCGGTGGCAAGGCCAATTTGGTTGCCGTAAGAGGAATAGCCGGCAGCGGCAGTGGTGACGATTTTCCGCTGGGGCAGCTTTCCGGGCATGGTCTGGTCAATGGGCTTCAGGGGGTCTGCCGCACCGGTAACACGCATGGCGGCATACACATAGGCCCGGCTGGCCAGCGGGTCACGGATGGCACCGCCGATACAGGTGGCGGCACCGCCGAAGGGCTCAATTTCTGTGGGATGGTTGTGGGTTTCGTTCTTAAACAGCAGCAGCCAAGGCTGCTCCTCGCCGTCTACGGTCACGGTCATCCGCACGGTGCAGGCGTTGATTTCTTCGGATTCGTACAGCTTATCCAAAAAGCCGTTTTTCCGCAGATACTTGCCGGCCAGCGTGCCGATATCCATCAGATTGATGGGCTTTGTGCGACCCAATGCTTCCCGGGTAGCCAGATATTCCTCATAGGCACTCTGGATGAGAGGGTCTTCAAATGTTACATGGTCGATGGTGGTCAGGAAGGTGGTGTGGCGGCAATGGTCGGACCAATAGGTGTCAATCATCCGAATTTCCGTAATGGTGGGGTTTCTGCCCTCGGTTTTGAAATAGCCTTGGCAGAAGGTGATATCGTCCAGGTCCATAGCAAGACCCAATTCCTTCACCATTTGAGCAAGGCCGGCCTGGTCCATATCCAAAAAGCCCTCTACCGTGGCGACGGATTCGGGAATATTCACGGAAAGCGCCAGCGTTTCCGGCAGGGCAAGGGAAGCCTCCCGACATTCCACCGGGTTGATAACATGGCGGCGCAGGGCGGACAGCTCTGCTTCTGTCAGCTTTCCCTCCAGCACGTAGACCTTGGCGGTACGCACCAAGGGGCGCTCCCCCTGGGAAAGAATCTGGATACACTGGGCGGCAGAGTCTGCCCGCTGGTCATACTGACCGGGCAGGGGCTCTACGGCAAATACAGTATCGCCGGTGGGCGCTTCGTAGCTGACATTGTCCACCTGGGGCTCGGAAAACACCGTGCCCACGGCGTAGTCAAACAGGTCTTTTTCAATCTTTTCTACATCGTACCGGTTCAGCACCCGAACGGAGCGTAAATTTCCGATTTGCAAAAACTCCCGGGCTTCCCGGAGCAGGCCGTCGGCTTCATGGGTTTGGCCCTGTTTTTTCTCTACATATACGCGATAAACCATGGGAGAATCCTCCTTATTTGTATGCGGCCAGAGCGCGCTGACCGATGTCACTTCTGCGATAGGCTTTCTCAAAGGCAATGCCGTCGGCCAGACGGTAGGCTTCCTTCACAGCGTCGGCTAAGGTGTCTGCCACGGCGGTAGTGCCGGTGACCCGGCCGCCGGAGGTGACCAGCTTGCCGTTTTCCAGCTTTGCGCCTGCCACAAAGGTATGGGCCTCGGCTTCCGGAGTCATGGTAATTTCATAGCCCTTTTGATAGCTTTCAGGATAGCCGCCGGAGGCGGTGACCACACAGCAGGCATATTTTGACGAGAAGACAACCTCCGTATCTGCCAGCGTGCCGTTGGTGCAGGATTGCATGACCGTCAGCAGGTCACTTTCCAGCAAGGGCAGTACCACCTGGGTCTCCGGGTCTCCAAACCGGCAGTTATATTCAATGACCTTCGGGCCATTGGGTGTCAGCATCAGCCCGAAATACAGACAGCCCCGGAAGGGTCTGCCCTCGGCATTCATGGCATTCAAGGTGGGCAGGAAAATGGTTTCCATGCACACCTTGGCGATTTCCTCGGTGTAATAGGGGTTGGGGGCGATGGTGCCCATACCGCCGGTGTTCAGGCCGGTGTCATTGTCACCAACGCGCTTGTGATCCATAGAAGAAACCATGGGCTTGACGGTTTTGCCGTCGGTAAAGGCCAGCACGCTGACCTCCGGGCCGGTGAGAAATTCCTCAATAACCACCGTAGAGCCGCTTTTTCCGAATTTACCCCCCGCCATCATGTCGGTGACGGCTTCTACCGCCTCCTGCCGGGTCTGGGCGATAATCACGCCCTTGCCCAAAGCCAAGCCGTCAGCCTTAATGACTGTGGGAATGGGAGCGGTTTTTAAGTAATCCAAAGCATCTTCCAGCCGGGTGAAGATTTCGTAGGAGGCGGTGGGAATCCCGTACTTTTTCATGAGATTCTTGGAAAAGGCCTTACTGCCTTCAATGATAGCCGCATTGGCCTTAGGACCGAAACAGGGGATGTTCAGCTCGTTCAGTCGATCCACACAGCCCAAAACCAGCGGGTCATCCGGGGCAACCACCGCATAGTCAATGGCGTGGTCCTTGGCAAAGGCCACGATGCCGTCAATATCCGTGGCGGAAATGGGAACACAGATGGCATCTTTTTCCATGCCGCCGTTTCCGGGCAGGGCATAAATAGTCTCCACAGAGGGATTTTTCTTCAAAGCGCGGATAATGGTATGCTCGCGGCCGCCGCCGCCGACAACGAGAAGTTTCATATAATTTCCTCCAATCTGGGAGAGATATGCGACCGAAGGTCGCTGAAGCCTCCCTTGTGCAAAGGGAGGTGTCACGGCTTTGCCGTGACGGAGGGATTGCTTTGTATTGACAATCCCCCAGTCAGCCTGTATGGCTGACAGCCCCCTTTACACAAGGGGGCTGTTTGCTGCGCAATTAGTGGTGGAACAGCCGCATACCGGTAAAGGCCATGACAATACCGTGCTTATCGCATTCTTCGATGACCAGATCGTCACGGATAGAGCCACCGGGCTCAGCGATATACTTCACGCCGGAAGCAACGCCGCGCTTGACGGAGTCGGCGAAGGGGAAGAAAGCATCAGAGCCCAGGGCCACAGCATCCCGGGAATCCAGCCATGCACGCTTTTCTTCCGGGGTCAGAGGTTCGGGGCGGACAGTGAAGTAGTTCTGCCAGATACCCTCGGCGCAAACGTCCTCTTCGTTGCCGTTAATGTAGCCGTCAATGACATTGTCACGGCCGGGGCGACCCAAATCCTCACGGAAAGGCAGGTTCAGCGTCTTGGGATGTTGCCGCAGGAACCAGGTATCGGCCTTGCCGCCGGCAAGGCGTACACAGTGAACTCTGGATTGCTGACCGGCGCCCACGCCGATGGCCTGGCCGTCGTATGCAAAGCAGACGGAGTTGGACTGTGTGTATTTCAGGGTAATCAGAGAAACAATCAGGTCGATTTTGGCACTCTCCGGCAGTTCCTTATTGGCGGTGACAATATTCTCCAGCAAATGCGCGCCGATTTTGAAGTTGTTGCGGCCCTGCTCAAAGGTGATGCCGAAAATTTGCTTGCGCTCTTGGGCATCGGGGACATAATTGGGGTCGATTTTGACCACATTATAGCCGCCCTTGCGCTTTGCCTTCAGAATGGCCAGCGCTTCGTCGGTGTAGCCGGGGGCAATCACACCGTCGGAAACTTCGGGAGCAATCAGCTTGGCGGTCAGCTCGTCGCAGACATCGCTGAGGGCCACCCAGTCACCGAAGGAGCACAGGCGGCCAGCGCCCCGGGCCCGGACATAGGCGCAGGCCAGAGGATTCTCGTCCAGACCTTCCACGTCCTCTACAAAGCAAGCCTTTTTCAGCTCCGGAGGCAAAACCTTGCCCACGGCAGCGGAGGTGGGAGAAACGTGCTTGAAGGAGGTGGCGCAAGCCATGCCGGTTGCCTCTTTCAGCTCCTTGACCAGCTGCCAGGAGTTCAGAGCATCCATAAAATTGATATAGCCGGGCCGGCCGTTGAGAATCTCGATGGGCAGTTCGGCTCCGTCATGCATATACAAAGAAGCAGGCTTCTGGTTGGGGTTACAGCCGTATTTTAATTCAAATGTTTTCATAGATAAGACCTCCATAAAATTAGGAATTAGGAGTTAGGAAATAAATTCCTAATTCCTCATTTCTCATTGCTTAGCAGTGCTTATTGATTATTCTCTGCTCGTATTTTCCGGTTTCCAGATCGGTGTAGCGCACGAACAGGGAAATCTTGTTGTTCTCGTCCAGGTTCTGCCACAGCTCCTGGGTGAAAGCGTCGATATCTTCAGGAATACTGACCCGCTCCGGCTCGCCCTGGAAAGTGGGAATCACCGGGTTTCCGTCACAGACATAGGTGTGCAGGAAATGGCCCAAGCCCGCCTTGGCAGGATATTCATAGAAATACCGGGCGCAGGCACTGCCCTCCGGGTCATTGGACTTCAGAATGGACATTTTATAGCTGCCGTCATGACCCTGCAGACCGGAGATACGGGGAGTCCAGTTGGGGCCGTCGTCTTCAAACATACGGCTGCGCAGAGCTGCCTCCCAGCTTTCGCCCCGGGAAAGGGATTCCCAAATGGTGTCGGTCTGGTCGCCGTTGGTGACGATGAGCCCACAGCCGGCCTCCCGGACAGGGTGATAAATAATCAGATGGGGGTCTTTCATCAAACTGGGGTCATGGGCTTCCGTGCGGATGCCGTCCGGTTCCTGAACGAATACCCGATTCCGGGAATTCACACTACGGCCCATAATGAAATAAGCCGCTACGGCCTGCTTGCCGTCGGGGGTGATGCCCAGAACAATGCCACGACCGGGGTAGGTGTTGCCGCAAAGGCGCTCCTGCATGGTTTTTACTTCATAAACATTCATATCCGTTTCCTCCTAAAGATGCACAAACAGTTTCTGTGGCTTGGGGCAATAAAATCCATTCGGCCTGCTCCATGACTCTGCGTTGCAGAATTTCCGGGGTGTCACCGGGAAGAATTTCCACTGCCTTTTGGGCGATGATTTCACCGCCGTCGGGAATTTCATTGACAAAATGTACCGTTGCGCCGGTGACTTTTACACCGTAGCGCAAGGCTTCCTCATGCACCCGCAGTCCATAAAAGCCTTCTCCGCAAAAGGAGGGAATCAAGCTGGGGTGGACATTCAAAATTCGCTTGGGATAGTGGCAGGTAAACCGGGCGGTTAAAATGGTCATAAAGCCTGCCAGCACAATCACGTCGATTTTGTGACTGTCCAGCAGCTCCATCAGTTTGGTTTCAAAGCCCTCCTGACCGCCACATTCCTTTTTCAGCACCACCGCGGTTTCGATGCCGGCGTTTTTTGCCCGCTCTAAGGCATAGGCATCCCGGTTATTGGCCACCACCAGGGTGATTTTGCCACTTAACAGGGTTTTGCCCTGGGCATCGATAAGGGCTTGCAGGTTGGTGCCGCCGCCGGAAACCAGCACGGCGATATTTGCCATGTTTGCCATAAACAATACCTCCCAATGGGGTGGGTGATTTTAAGTAGCACAAGCTGCCTGTACCCCATGGGGACACAGGCAGAGTTCGTTTAGATAATGACGATTTTCTCCTGGCCCCGGACAATTTTGCCGATGACATAGGCATCCTCGCCGTGCGCTTTGAGAATCTCCAGTGCGGTATCTACCTGGGCGGCAGGCACCACAACGCTCATGCCAACGCCCATGTTGTAGGTGTTGAACATATCCCGCTCCGGCACATTGCCGAATTGGGCAATCAAATCGAAAATAGGCAGCACCTTAACAGCGGACTTTTGGATTTCCGCGCACAGACCGTTGGGAATGGAGCGGGGAATATTTTCATAGAAGCCGCCGCCGGTGATGTGGGAAATGCCCTTTACATCCACCTTTTCCAGCAATGCCAGAATGGCTTTGACGTAAATCCGTGTGGGGACCAAGAGAGCTTCGGCAATGGTTTTGCCGCCCAGCTCGTCTCGCGGAACGTACAGCTGGGGATTGTTGTTATCAATGTCAAAGGCCTTCCGGCACAAAGAGAAGCCGTTGGAGTGAATACCGGTGGAGGCCAGGGCGATGACCACATCCCCTTCCTGCATCCGGGTGTTGTCGATGATTTTCTTTTTATCCACAATACCCACGGCAAAGCCGGCCAAATCGTAATCCTCCACAGGCATCAGGCCGGGATGCTCGGCGGTTTCGCCGCCAATCAGGGCCGCACCGGACTGGACACAGCCTTCGGCCACGCCGCTGACGATTTCCGCAATTTTCTCAGGGATATTTTTGCCACAGGCAATATAGTCCAGGAAAAACAGGGGCTTTGCGCCGCAGCAGATAATATCGTTGACACACATGGCCACAGCATCAATGCCGATGGTATCGTGCTTGTCCGTCAAAATAGCCAGCTTGACTTTAGTGCCACAGCCGTCAGTACCGGAAACCAGCACCGGCTCTTCCATGCCGGCGATGGGCAGACCGAAACAGCCGCCAAAGCCGCCTACATCGTCCAGACAGCCTTCGTGTTTGGTGCGGGCGATGTGCTTTTTCATCAGTTCCACGGCCTTGTAGCCGGCGGTGATATCCACACCGGCGGCGGCGTAGCTGGCAGACTGAGAATTTTTATGTTCCATTATAAAAGCTCCTTTTTGTGAATTCGGGATTAGGAATTGAGGCAAAGAAGATAATTCCTCATTTCTAATTGCTGTTACTCCTTGCCGTTCCAGCAGTAGGTGCAAAGCTTGCAGGGGTCCATGCCGATGGCTTTTACGACGCCGTCAACCGTCTGGAAGCCCAGAGAGGCGAATTTGAATTTTTCACAGATGGCTCTGCGCATGGCCTTGCCCCGCTGGGTATTGCCGTCGGCATACTCCTCCAGATGCTGAAAGCCCTCTTCTCCCTCCAGCTCCATAATGGTCCGGCGGGAAATCAAGTCCATATCCGAGGTGGAGCGGGAGAAATTCAAATATTTACAGCCGTACATAATGGGCGGACAGGCAGAGCGCATATGAACCGCCTGCGCGCCGTTTTCATAGAGGAAATCCACCGTTTCCTGCAGCTGTGTACCCCGGACAATGGAATCGTCCACAAACAGGAGCTTCTTGTCCTGAATCAGCTCATGGACAGGAATTTGCTTCATTTTGGCCACCTTTTTCCGGTCCGACTGCTTGGCAGGGGTAAAGCTGCGGGACCAGGTGGGGGTGTATTTGATAAAGGCCCGGGCAAAGGGCTTGCCGGTGCGGTTGGCATAGCCGATGGCGTGGGGCGTACCGGAGTCCGGCACACCGCCCACATAGTCAATATCCATACTGCGGCCCTGCTCCATATCCCGTTCGGCAATGGCAGCACCATTGCGGTAGCGCATGGCTTCCACGTTGATGCCCTCGTAGGTGGAGGTGGGATAGCCGTAATAGCTCCACAGGAAGGCGCACATCCGCATTTCCTTGCCGGGGGCGGAAAGCTGGCGCATACTGTCCGGGGTCAATTCCACAATTTCACCGGGACCCAGCTCACAGACCCTTTCATAGCCCAGCTTGGTAAAGGCAAATTCCTCAAAGGAGGCGCAGTAGCCGTCCTCGCTTTTACCGATTTGCACCGGGATACGGCCCAAACGGTCCCGGGCGGCGATGATATGGCCCCGGTCTGTCAAAATTAAAATATTGGCAGTGCCGTCGATGGCGGTTTGGGCATACCGGATGCCCTCTACAAAATCCTTTTTGCAGTTAATCAGCGCCGCCACCAGCTCCGTAGAGTTGACCTTGCCGCCGGTCATGGCATCAAAATAGCCGCCGTGATTTGCCATCACCTGTTCAATCAAGGTATCTGCATTGTTGATGATGCCTATGGTAGCGATGGCATACGTGCCCAAATGAGAGCGAATCAGCATGGGCTGAGGGTCGGAGTCGCTGATGCAGCCAATGACGGAAGTGCCCTGCATCTCATCAAAAATATGCTCAAATTTGGTGCGGAACGGGGAATTCTCAATACTGTGAATCTTCCGCTGCAGGCCGATTTCCTTGTCCCAAGCGGCCATACCGCCCCGACGGGTGCCAAGGTGAGAATGGTAATCTACACCGAAAAACACATCCATCATACAGTCCTGCTTGGATGCGATTCCAAAAAATCCTCCCATGGGGTTTTCTCCTTTAGATTGGTTCTCAAAGGCCCCTTTGTGCAAAGGGGGCTGTCAGCGAAGCTGACTGGGGGATTGTTACAACCCCTCCGTCAGCCGGTTCGGCTGACACCTCCCCTTACACAGGGGAGGCTTTGGATTTGAAAATTAAGCAAAAAACAGCTTGTTAAGGGTCATGGGATCTACATACTGACCGTCCTTGTAAACCCGCATATTGCCGGAGGCGATTTCGTCAATGAGCATCACATTGCCGTCGGCATCGTAGCCGAACTCAAACTTGATGTCATACAGGTCCATACCCTTGGCCTTCAAATCGTCAGCCACGATTTTGGTGATTTTCTGGGTCATATCCTTCAAATCGTCGTACTGGGCGGCGGTCATGACACCCAAATCCACCAGACCGTCCTTGGTAACCAGGGGGTCGCCCTTTGCATCGTTTTTGAAGGTGGTTTCCACATAGGCAGGCAGGTCCTGACCCTCTACGCAGTAATCAGAGTAACGGCGGAAGAAGGAGCCCACGGCCTTGTAACGGCAGATGACCTCCAGGCCTTTGCCGAAGACCTTGGCGCTCTTGACCTCCATGGTGGTGTTGTTCAGGTCGGCAGAAACATAGTGGGTGCGGATACCGGCGGCATTGATTTTCTCAAAGAAATAAATGCTCATGCGCAGATTCACGTCGCCCACGCCCTCGATGGTCAGGCCAACGGAATTTTCGCCGGGGTCAAATACGCCGTCCTTGCCTGTGCAGTCGTCCTTAAAAAGCAGCAGGCAGTTGCCGTTGGGCAGGGCGTATACATTCTTGGTTTTGCCGGTGTAAAGGAGTTTCAGATTTTCCATAATAAATACCTCTTTCATTTATAAAATTAGAAATTAGGAGTTAGGAATGAGGAGGATGATTGAAAAATTCCAATTCCTCATTTCTAATTCCTAATTGATTATTGCAGCGCAACGTCTTTTGCCAGCACCTTTTCTGCATCGCTTACACGTTTGGCATCCAGCTTGGCAGCCAAATCGGCGTCTGTAACCGCCAGAATCTGAATGGCAAGCAAGGCGGCATTGACAGCCCCGTCTACCGCCACAGTGGCAACGGGGATTCCCGAAGGCATCTGGACAGTGGATAAAAGGGCATCAATGCCGTTGGAAAAGGTGGATGATTTCATGGGGATACCAATGACGGGCAGGGTGGTATTGGCAGCCAGGGCCCCGGCTAAGTGCGCAGCCATACCCGCCGCGGCGATTATCACGCCGAAGCTGTTATTCCGGGCATTCACGGAAAAATCCCGGGCCTGCACCGGGGTGCGGTGGGCAGAGTAAACGTGCATTTCATAGGGAACGCCAAAGGTCTTTAGTGTATCCGCGGCTTTTTGCACCACAGGCAAATCGCTGTCGCTTCCCATAATGATGGCTACCTTTTTCATAAACATCCTCCAAACAGAAAAGTGGGCGCACTCTGCCCCGCGTGAAGCAAAGTGTGCCCAGACGGTCGACATAACGCAACGACCCTGTTCCCATGTGGTGCTCCACGATTCCGTCAGTTACAGGGGGTGCTTCAATTACGATACCTATTATAACGGAAAATCATCCGTTCGTCAATTCATAGAAAAGACAGTTTCCAATAAATTTCTGGCAGTTTGGCTGTGAATCTTGCCAAAAACGGGAAGGCAAGACGGTAATCAGTCAAAAGCAAGGCCGAAATATGCGGGAGCGGGGGCTTCAGTGAAAGGAAGAAACATAGCAAAGGGCGTTGCTCCCGGAACACGGAAGGTGCCGGAAGTCGCTCCCAATGCCGACAAAATTCCGGATAGGTTGCGCGTGCTTCCCAAAAGCTCAAGACCCTGAAGCGCAGAGTCCTTCCGGCTGGCGGCAAGAAGAAAATCCTCCCCCTCATAAAAGCTGGCCCAGCCGGATAAAAAGTCCAGGCCGGCCCCCTCCTGCACAAGACCGCCGGTGCCGAGGTAGGTCCTGCGCAAAGCGCTGTAGCAATTGGCATCGATTTGCCGAACAGGAACGGGCTTATCCCCTGCCATAGCGGAAAGACTGTCCATGCCGGACAGGGGCACATAGCCCATCCCGGCATACATTGCTGTAAGCGCCGGACTTGCCGGCACTAAAACAGCACCCTGATAGCCGCTTTCTGCCAAAAGCCCATGGGTGTCCTCCATCAGCCGGCGGCACAGCCCCCGGTTTCGGTAGGCGTTTGCGGTTGCCACGGCGTACAAATAGGCGTATTTTCCTGCTTTTGTGGAGCAGTCGAACCAGTAAAGGGCTGCTGCCAAAGCATCGCCCTGTGTCACACAGCGGCAACGCCGGGGAGAATAGGCGATGGCAAAAAAACGGTCAAGAAAGGCGTCATCATCTCCGAAGGCCTCCTGCCAAAGAGCCCGGAGCCGGGGAATCTGCTGTGCCTTTGGAAAATCAATCTGCATCTTCTTCCTCCCAAAGCTTTGCCCAATGCTTTTCCGCCAGATGGTGGGGGTGATAAGAAAGCTTCGCCTTCCGCAGTCCGGGGATTCCCATATCATCCTCCCGATTTAAAAACTGCAGCTGGGGATAGGTTTCCTGCAGGTGGATAGCGAAGGCTTGATTGATGGCGGCGTAAGCCCCGTCGATGCCTTCCAAGGCCTTTTCAAAGTGGATATCAAAGGTGTTCTCTGATAAAAAGCTACCCATGGTCATGGCAAGCACCTTGCCGTTTTCTATCAGCACCATGCCCTCCAGCCCTAAGGCCTCCCGGTGGGCAAAGGCCCGCTCTAAGGCCCGTTTTTCCAGGTGGAAATCCGCCAGCGGGTCTGTGACCGCCCGTTGGGAAAACCAAGTTTGCAGCATATCCCATGCGGCGGCTTCGGTGCGTTCGTTTAACGGCAGGGTTAGACAGTCCGGATGGGAAAGCCGGAAACGGTTGGCAAAATTCCGCTTGCTTTGATAGCGCTTGCCCTTTAATGAAGCCAAATCTTCGATACGGTAAACATAGTCACAGAAATCCCGATCCTCGTGGAACTGAAACTGTCCCGGATAAAGAGATTCCAGCAGCTCACAGTCCTGATGGGTCATGGTGCTCAGCCGGAACAAAAGCCCCCGCTCCCGGGCATCCTGAATCAAAGCATCTAGCACAGGCTTAAGATTGCCCTGGCCCAGAGGAAAGGGGTAGATGCTGCGGCGGTCGAACTGGGAAAACAGCACCAGAAAACCCTCCAAAAAGGCAAATTTCTGCCGCCCCCAAATGGAAAGATTCACAAAGGAATATTCACAGCTTCGGGGGTTACAGGAAAGCAGATGCTGTTTTAGCTTCGGAGCATCGGCCGGGGTGACTTTTTGAAAATCAATCATGTGTTCACGTCCTTTGTGTTTAGTATACCACATTTGGCATACTTTGCAACGGAAAAAAGCGCAGGGGATTACCCTGTGCTTTTCATGCGTTTTGTTAATGCATAACTTCCATCACTTTGCCGCAGCAGCGGGGAATGACCTTGCCGGCTTCCACATGGAGAATTTTGTGGCAAATGGGGCAGTACACATCACATTCTTTTTCTGCCCGTACCACAAAGCCAAGATTGGTTTGCAGTTGATTTTCCATAATATTACCTCGTTGCAAAAAGGGCGGGATATCCCGCCCTTTTTCGGTTCTTACTTAAAGTAACGCTCCAGCAGGCCCTTCAGTGCCAGGCCATGTCTGGCTTCATCCCTCGCCATCTCGTGGACGGTGTCGTGGATGGCATCCAGGTTGTTCTTCTTTGCGCACTTGGCCAAATCGAACTTGCCGGCGGTGGCGCCAAACTCGCAGTCCACACGCCATGCCAAATTGGCCTTTGTAGTGGCTTTCATGTTGGGCTCCAAATCCTCGCCCAGCAGCTCGGCAAACTTGGCTGCGTGCTCGGCTTCTTCATAAGCGGCCTTCTCCCAGTACAGGCCGATTTCGGGATAGCCCTCCCGGTGGGCGATGCGGGCCATGCACAGATACATACCGACCTCGGCGCACTCGCCGTTGAAGTTGGCCATCAGCTGATCGAAGATGAACTTCTTGTCTTCCTCGCTGATATCGGGGTTGTTCTTCACGGTCTTGCCGTAAACGCCGTACTCATGCTCTGCGGCCAGTTTGTCAGCTTCCATCACCTTGAACTTGGAGCCGTCCACCTTGCAAAGGGGGCACTTGAAGCCTTCGGGCATAACTTCGGCTTCGTGAACATAACCGCAAACGGGACAAACAAATTTCTTCATAATAATTTCCTCCATGTTTATATATTCATTTTTATGTTTACAGGGTATTGGCACGGATGCACTGACTGCACCGGCCGGTAAAGGTGAGCTGGCAGCCGGTGACCTCTCCGCCGGCATCGGCGGCCGCGGCGCGGTTCAGCTCTTCGGGGATGTGCAAATTCTGCAGGTCCAGCACACTGCCGCACTGGCGGCAAATGTAATGGACATGGGGAGCGGTGTTACCGTCAAAGCGTTCCACGCCGTCAACGGTGCCAAGGCTGGCAATCAGCCCTTGCTCCTTAAAGCGTGCCAGATTCCGGTACACCGTACCCAGAGAAAGGTCAGCTATCTGGGGCTTTAGTTGAGAATAGACCCACTCTGCGGAAGGGTGTTCTTTGGTTTGGCGCAGGCAGGCCAAAATGGCATTGCGCTTGCGAAATTGCTTTTGCGTATGCTCCATAACTGTCCCTCCTGTCTGCCGTTTTCTTGCTTACGGGCTTAGTATAGCATAGAAAATTCTGTTTGTCAATAAGAATTATTCGCATTTAGAAAAATATTTTTCGGGGAATTTTAGAAAAATCAAAAATAGGGGCAGACAAGGGATGAAAAATGTGCTATACTATTCAAAGATATTTCCTTTTGAATTTAGCGGATAAGGAGGTTGTTCCTTTGAAATATTGGCGCGGATATTTGGCTGCGGCGATTTTTGCCGCCATGACCCTGGCACTCACCCAGTTTGCAAAATCTCATACGGTGCTGATGGATATGGTGTATCCTTATACCACCCGTCTGATTCAAACGACCCTGGCCCAGTGGAGTGCCGGTGTGGATTTCTGCCTTTGGCAGCTGCTGGCTGTGATGCTGGTGGTCGTTTTTCTGGCCTCCATTGTTGTGATGGTGATTTTGCGGTGGAATGTGGTTCAGTGGCTGGGCTGGGTTCTTGCCGGTGTCAGTATGCTGTGGATGCTGCATACGGGTATTTACGGCCTGAACAATTATACAGGCCCTCTGGCAGAGGATATTCGTCTGAATGTCACCGAATACACCGTTACCGAATTGGTAGAGGCCACCACCTACTACCGGGACCAGGCCAACGCCTTGGCGGAAAAGGTAAACCGCAAGGAAAACGGCTCTGTGGATTATCCCTCCTTTGAGGAGCTGGCGCAGATGGCGGGAGAGGGCTTTCAGAATCTGACCTATGACCGGTCCTACTCCATATTTGCCGGCTCGACAGTGCCGGTGAAGAAGCTGGGGTGGGAGAATATGTATTCTTCCATGAGTATTACCGGCGTGACCATGCCTTTGACCGGAGAGGCGGCAGTCAATCCCAACATTCCGGCGGTGAGCATACCCTTTACCATGTGCCATGAAATGGCCCACAGAATGTGTATTGCCTACGAGCGGGATGCCAATTTTGCAGGCTTTTTGGCCACCACAGCCCATTCTGACCCGGCCTTCCAATATTCCGGCTATTTTATGGCCTTCCGTTATTGCTACAATGCCCTGACCTCTATCGGAACCAGTACGGCGGATAATGCGGCAAAAACCATTGCTTCCGGCATCAATAGCCAGATGAAAAAGGATATGCAGGATTATCAGGCTTTCTTAGCCCAGTACCGGGATGAAGCGGCCACCGATTTTGCCAATTCTGTGAACAATGCGTATATCCAAGCCAGCGGTGACGAGGAAGGAATCAAATCCTACGGCGAGGTTTGCGATTTGCTGGTTTCCTGGCATATCCAGGAAGTTTACCTGCCTGCTCACAAGGACGAAGAAGAAGGCTTTGACCCTACGGACAAAAATCAAGTGAACTTGGGTAATACCACCGGTGGTAACTGATATGACAAATATAGCGGAAACACTCCACAACGGACTGCCGGAGTTGGACTTGCGCTTGGATGCCCGGCAGGAGGAAACCCTCTGTGCCTTTGCCCAGGCGATGATTCGGCAAAATGAAGTGATGAATCTAACGGCCATTACCCAGCCGGAGGCGGTGGCCAAGCTCCATTTGCTGGACAGTCTGACGGTGCTGAAGGCGGTGGACTTGAAAGGAAAGCGGCTCATTGACGTAGGTTGCGGCGCAGGCTTTCCCGGTGTGCCTTTGGCCATTGCTTGCCCCGAGGCAGAGATAACGCTGCTGGACAGTCTGGGAAAGCGGATTGCCTGGCTGCAAACCGTATTGCCCCAGTTGGGAATCCGGGCCCAATGCATTACCGCCAGAGCCGAGGAGGCCGTGGCAGAGCGCAGAGAAAGCTATGATGTTGCCACTTCCCGGGCGGTGGCAAGACTGAACATCCTGCTGGAGCTGACAGCGCCCTATGTAAAGGTAGGCGGCGCGGTGGTTGCCATGAAGGGCGCGGCGGCCCAGGAAGAGCTGGAGGAAGCCAAAAATGCTATCCGCCGTCTGGGTCTGAAGCTGGAAAAGGTCCATACCTTTTCCATAGACGGAGCCAATCATTCGGTGATTGTGCTGCGAAAAATAGCGGCTACGCCGGCCCAATATCCCCGGCGCTATGCCAAAATCAAGCAAGCACCTCTATAAAAACTGCAACCCCATCCAAATCGGATGGGGTTGTGCTGTTATCTTACAGAAGGGCGCTGAGGGCAAAATAGCCCAGCACCAGAACACCCAGGATAATGCGATACACGCCAAACACGGCAAAGGAATGCTTGCGGACGTATTCCATCAGCCCCTTAATCACCGCAATACTGACGAGAAAACTGACCACGCAGCCGGTAATCAGGACCGTGATTTCCGTTCCGCTGGGAAGCGCAGCAATTCCGTCCATAACGTCCTTGGCGTATAGGAGAATCTTTAAGGCGCTGGCACCCAGCATGGTGGGGATGGCCAGGAAGAAGGAAAACTCTGCGCCGGCGGATCTGCCCACACCAAGCAAAATGGCACCCAAAATGGTTGCGCCGGAACGGGATGTACCCGGGATAATGCTCAAACACTGGAATGCGCCGATGAGCAGGGCTGTTTTGTAGTCTATTCGGTCGACTTCTGTTATGCGGAAATCCTTTTTCGTGTTTGCTTTTTCCACAAACAAAAATGCAATGCCGTAGAGAATCAAGGCAGCAGAGACAACGATGGTGTTCAGGTCTGTGCCCATCACAGGGGTGCCCCGCAAAAAGCTGTCCAGTTCTTCGTCAAAGGCAAAGCCGATCACAGCGGAAGGAATGACCGCTACGATGACCTTCAGCCACAGCTTCCAGGTGTTTTTCTTCTGGATGGAATCTTTTCTGGGGGACAGGGGGTTGAGCTTGCGGAAGAACAGCACCACCACTGCCAAAATCGCGCCCAGCTGAATGACAATCTCGAACAAATCGTAGAATGCTTCAGAAATATTCAGCTTGACAAACTCATTCAGCAAAATAATATGTCCCGTGGAGGACACGGGCAGCCATTCGGTGATGCCCTCCACAATGCCAAAAAGCACGGCTTTCAAAAATTCAATCATGGTAGTTCCTTTCTTGCCAAGGGCAGAAATGTTATGTGTCCATGATATATCAAAGAACGGGCAAAAGCAAGAAAATTTTGACTGTTCATATTTTGGGGGAGAACTCTTAAAAAATTGTTCATGACAAACAGGAAAAAACCGTTATAATGATAAAAAAGGAAACAAAATTGGGAGGTAAGGCTATGGCTGTTTCTGTTTTGGTTGTGGAGGATGACCGCAATATTGCGGAGCTGCTGCAATTATATCTGGAAAAGGAAGGCTACGCAGTGACCTTGGCCGCTGACGGCGGACAGGGATTGACAAAATTCCGGTCCATTCAGCCGGATTTGGTGCTGCTGGACGTGATGATGCCGGTGATGGACGGCTGGTCCGTATGCAAAAATATCCGTGCCGAAAGCCAGACACCGGTGATTATGCTCACCGCCAAGGGAGAGATAAACGATAAGGTACAGGGTCTGAAGGCCGGTGCGGATGATTATATTACCAAGCCCTTTGAAATGCGGGAGGTTTTGGCCCGGATAGAGGCGGTGCTGCGGCGCAGTGACCGGAATGTGGGAGAAAAGAAAGCCCGCCGGCTGTCCTTTGACAAGCTGACCATTGATATGGATGCCTTTGAGCTGACGGTGGATGGAAAAAAGATAGATACACCCCCGAAAGAAATGGAACTTCTATTTTACCTTGCCTCCTCTCCCAACCGGGTCTACACCCGGAATCAGCTTTTGGATGAGGTTTGGGGCTTTGATTATTTCGGTGACTCCCGGACAGTGGACGTTCACGTGAAGCGGCTTCGGGAAAAGCTGGAGGGTGTTTCCGAAAAATGGAGCGTAAAAACCGTCTGGGGTGTTGGTTACAAATTTGAGGTATTGAATCCATGAAAACCACATTCAGCCGTACCTTTACCACGGTGGCGGTGATTCTGCTGGTGGCGTTGCTGCTGGTGGGAATTTCGTTTCAGGTGCTGGTGAGAAATTACATTGCCCAGCGTGCTGTGGAAGGGCTGAAACGGGACGGACAGGTGATTGCTCAGCTGGTGCAGGCTTACAGCGAGGATATGCCTTTGTCGGTGCGGGATTTTCATATTGCGCTGACGGCCACGGCTGCGGTTTCCGGTGCGGATGCCGTTATCTGCGATGCAGAGGGCAGCTTGCTGTTTTGTGCCGATGAGCCCTATGGCTGTGAGCATTCCGGTCTGGTGCTGGCAAAGGACTATTTAGAGCGCACCTTTGAGGAAGATGGCTGTGTGGATACCGGCATCATTGACGGGCTGTATGCCGACCGGCGCTATGTGGTGTCGTTACCCATACGCAGCATTACGGGAAAAAATATGGGCATTGTCATTATGTCCGAGCCGGTGGATACCTCCATGGCGTTATTGACGAAGCTTTCTGAAATCTTCGTTTTTGTCTCCTTGCTGGCGGTGCTGATTTCCATGGTGATTATGACGGTTTTCGCCCGAAAACAGTCCACACCCCTGCGGGAAATGGCTCGGGTGGCCAGCGCCTTCGGCCATGGGGATTTGACAGCGCGGGTCAATACCGATGGGCATTATTCCCAGGAGGTTGAGGAACTGGCGTTGGCCTTTAACAATATGGCCTCATCCTTGCAGAAAAGTGAGTATCAGCGGCAGGAATTTGTTGCCAATGTTTCCCATGAGCTAAAGACCCCTATGACCACCATTGCCGGCTTTTTGGACGGAATTTTGGACGGCACGATCCCTCGGGAAAAACAGCGGCAGTATTTAACCATGGTATCCGGAGAAACCAAGCGGCTGAGCCGTTTGGTTCGCAGTATGTTGGATATTTCCCGGCTTCAGGACCAGGGAACCATACCGCCGGAGCAGATTTCCCAGTTTGATTTGACGGAGCAGGTGGGCCAGGTGCTGATTTCTCTGGAGCAGAGAATTACGGCCAAAAATCTGGATGTGCAGGTGCAGCTTCCGGAGCATCCGGTATATACCAAAGCCTGCCAGGACCATATTACCCAAGTGATTTATAATTTGCTGGACAATGCGGTGAAATTCAGCCCCCAGGAAGGTGTTCTGGGGCTGAGCGTGCAGGAAGGAAACAATAAGGTCTATGTCAGCATCTCCAATGAAGGAGAAACCATTCCTTCTGAAGAGCTGCCTCTGGTATTTGATCGATTCCATAAGACGGACAAAAGCCGCTCTAAAAATCGGGACAGCTGGGGTCTGGGCCTTTATATTGTCAAAACCATTATCGGCTTTCACGGAGAAAATATTTCCGTAACCAGTCGGGAAGGAAAAACCACCTTTACCTTTACCTTGCCTTTGGAGAAGCTTTCCTTTACCGACGCTTAATGTATCCCCGGAGGGTGATTTATGAAAGAAAACAATTGGAATCCGGAGCAGCCCCAGGAGCCCTGGGAGAAAAGCTCTTATCAAACCGGGTCTACCCAACCGCCGAAAAAACGGAGCGGACTCCTGGCGGTATTGCTGGTGGCAGTGATTTTTCTGAGCGGTATCTCCAGCGCGTTGGGACTGCTGAACATTAAGCTGTCCAATGCGCTGATGGAAAAGGATGACCGGGAAGGTCCGGTGATTTTCTACCCCACTGACAGTGAAACTGCAGGAAATGTCTCAGCCGGCGAGAAACCGCCCACGGCCAGTTTGCCCGCCAACAGCGGTGAACTGGGGTTGGAGCTGAATCAAGCACCGGATGCTGTGCAGAACGTACCCCAAGAGGGTGGCTTGTCCCTGCAGGAAATCTACAAAAAATCCATTCATTCGGTGGTGTCCATTCGCTGTACCCAATCAGACGGCATTAGCAGCGGTACCGGTGTGGTGCTGTCGCAAAACGGATATCTCATTACCAACGCCCATGTGGTGGAGGATGCTACGGCCATTGAAATTCGCTTTACCGATGAACGGGTGATGGGTGCAGCCCTGGTGGGCGCGGACCCGGTCTCGGATTTGGCTGTATTGTATGTGGATGCCAAGGATTTGACACCGGCGGTGTTCGGAGATTCCTCCGGCCTGCAGGTGGGAGATGCGGTGGTAGCCATCGGAGACCCTCTGGGAGAGGAATTCCGGGGCACTATGACGGATGGCATTGTGTCGGCTATCAACCGGGAGGTCAGCCTTGGCGGCCGTACCATGACATTGATTCAGACCAATGCGGCCCTGAACTCCGGCAATTCCGGAGGACCGCTGCTGAATTGCTACGGCCAGGTCATTGGGATTAACACCATGAAAATCAGTGCCTTTACCGATAAGGCCGGCGTGGAGGGTCTGGGCTTTGCCATTCCCAGCACCACGGTCAAGGACATTGTGGATCAGCTTTTGACAAAGGGCTATGTGGCCGGCAGACCCAGCCTGGGCATTCGGGGAGAAGCGGTATCTGCCGCATATCAGCGCTATTACCGGCTTCCTGCCGGAGTGAGAATCACCCAGGTGCTATCCGGCGGCGCGGCGAAGGAAGCAGGCCTTGAGGTGGGGGATATTCTGCTTAGCATCAACGGTGTCCGTGTTACGGACTCGGATGCGCTGGCAACCGCCTTGTATTCCTACAAGGCCGGCGATACAGTGCAGCTTTCGTTCTACCGGGGGCATCTGCAACGAACCGTATCTGTGACTCTGGGCCAGGCGGGCGCATAATTCCAAAGGAAAGGCGGTGTACCCATGACACCGATTTATACAAAACAGTTTCATATTCAGACATTTGAGACCGATGCCTTTCAGCGGCTGAAGCTTAGCCACATACTGGCTTACCTGCAGGAGGTGGCCGGTGACCACAGCCGGCTGTTAGGCACCGGCCGTGAGGAGCTGGCAGTACAGAATTTGTTCTGGGCAGTGCTGCGTCACCGGGTACAGATTACCCGGCTTCCGAAGGCTGGGGAGGACGTGACGGTGGAAACCTGGCCCATGCCCACCACCCGGACGGCCTTTCCCCGCTCTGCGGTGGCCTACGACAGGGAGGGCAAGGAACTGTTTCGTTCCATCAGTTTGTGGGTGCTGATGGATACGGACCGGCGGGGTATGGTGTTGCCGGGAAAGAGCGGTGTCCATGTAGAGGGATTGCTCCGGGGCAGTGAATTGGCCGTGCCCGGGTCTCTGACACCCAGAAGCATGCAAAATCAGCAGTGCCGGCAGGTGCGTTTTTCCGATTTGGACTGCAACGGCCATATGAATAACTGCCGGTATTTGGATTGGGCGGCGGACACGTTGCCCGGTAGCTTTCACAGCGCCCATAGCCCCCGGGAATTTTCGGTGCGGTATCTGTCTGAGGCCCGGGAAGGGGAAAAAATAGCGCTTTTTTGGGAGCTGACACAGGAGGGTGGCTTAACGGTGGATGCCCACCGGCAGACAGGGGATACCCAAGGGGAACATAACCGGGTTTTCTCTGTGCAGATGCAGTTCTGATATTTGTTATGGAAACCAAATACGCCTGCCGGCAGTGTGTCTTCGGCAGGCGTATTTTTTAACACACGACCCAAAAAGAGGGGGTTTGCATTGGTTTTACAGGATATTTCTGTGGAGAAACCTGTGGAAAATGTGGAAAACTTATGTTGACCAAAGAAAAAAGTAAGACCTTATTTTTGAAATTATGTCAACTGTTCTTTCTTTTCCCGGAAATATACCTCCGGCGTTCAAAAAACGCCCTGAACACCGAAATTTCGGCACGCAGGGCGTTTTGCTTTGTAAAAGAAGGGCCTAAAATAGGCCATTATAAAGAAAAACTGCAGGGCAGAAGCTGGGCAAGGGTTTTGACTTCGTAGGCATCCCCGGCCCCGATGATATAAATCAAAAAATCGTCATCACAAAATTCCCGCATCACCTGTCGGCAAACGCCGCAGGGCGGGAAAGGTCCGGCGATGATACCGTCCTTGCCGCCGCAGACGGCAATGGCGGTAAAGTCCCGGTGGCCGTCATAAACCGCTTTGAAAAAAGCGGTGCGTTCGGCGCAGTTGGTGGGGCCGTAGGCGGCATTTTCGATGTTACAGCCCTGATACACTGTGCCATCGGCACAAAGCAGGGCCGCACCCACCTGATAACCGGAGTAGGGCGCATAGGCATGGGTCATGGCTTCTTTCGCCAGAGGAATCAACCTTTCGGGGGACATATCCCCACCTCCTTACAGAATTTCCGAGGCAAAGCTTTTTCCGGGGGTTTCCAGCGGAACTTTCAGCACCTGCGCTACGGTGGCGGCAATATCGGCAAAGCTGCTACGGGTGCCCAGATTCACCGGCTTGACCTGCCTTCCCAGAACCAGCAGGGGAACGTATTCCCGGGTGTGGTCCGTGGTGGCGGCGTAGGCCGGGTCACAGCCGTGGTCGGCGGTGATGATGAGCAAATCCTCATCCTCCATCGCCTCAAGGAATTCCGGAAGCCATGCGTCAAATTCCGACAAAGCATTGGCGTAGCCGTCCACATCCCGGCGGTGGCCAAACTGCATATCAAAATCCACCAGATTGACAAAACACAATCCGGAAAAATCCTTCCGGGCATAGGAAAGGGTATGATGCATGCCGTCGGCATTGGATTTGTTATAGACGTATTCGGTAAGTCCCCGTCCGGCAAAAATGTCATGGATTTTCCCTACACCGATGGAGGCAAGACCTGCCTCCTTTACGGCATCCAAAAGGGTCTTTTGGGGCGGCTCCAAAGAAAAATCGTGGCGGTTTGCGGTGCGCTTAAAATTTCCGGGCGTGCCTACAAAGGGACGGGCAATGACCCGGCCTACACCGTGCTTGCCCTGCAAAAGCTTACGGGCAATGCGGCAGTATTCGTAAAGCTGCTCCGGAGGGACAATTTCCTCATGGGCGGCAAGCTGAAACACAGAATCGGCAGAGGTGTAAACAATCAAATCCCCGGTGCGCAGATGCTCTTGACCGTAGTGTTCAATTACCGCAGTGCCGGACCAGGGGGCGTTGGCAAGGATGCCCCGGCCGGTGGCGGCCTGAAACGGCTCTAAAATCTCCTTCGGAAAGCCCAAAGGGTAGGTGGGCAGGGGCGTGGGGGATACGATGCCGGCAATTTCCCAATGTCCGATGGTGGTGTCCTTTCCCATGGACCGCTCTGCCAGCCGGGCAAACGCACCGGTGGGATTTTTGGCAGGGGTGCAACAGGTAACGCCGTCAATGTTTCCCAGACCTGCGGCAAGCAGATTGGGAATATGCAGTCGGGAGGATGTGGCGCAGGAGGCTAAGGTGTTGACTCCCACATCACCGAAATCCGCTCCGTCGGGCATTTGCCCGACACCAAGGGAATCCAGCACCATGAGAAAAACGCGCTTCATAGCATCCCTCCCAATTAAAATGCTTCCGCGGCCACCGCCACATCCAGCGCGACTTTCATCATCTGGGTAAAGGCGGTCTGCCGTTCTTGAGAGGTGGTTTCCACGCCCTTGAGCACATGGTCAGAGATGGTGCAGATGCACAGCGCCCGCTTGCCGTACCGGGCGGCATTCATATACAGGGCGGCGGCTTCCATTTCCAGAGCCATGACACCCATTTTCTGCAATCCGTAGACACTGTCCAATCCCTCCGGTACGCCTACATGGTCGCCATAAAACACATCGGAGGAGTTGATGTTTCCCACGTGATAGGTGGCTTTGTGGGCCTTGCAGGCATCCACGGCGGCGCACAGAAGCTGAAAGTCCGCAATGGGAGCAAAGCTGCCGGGTAAATGGAATTGGCTGGCAAAATTGGAATCGGTGCAGGCACCTTGACCCAGCACGATGTCATACAGGTTGATATGCTCCTGAATGGACCCGGCAGAGCCGACCCGGATGATATTTTCCACGCCGTAGCCGTTATACAGCTCGTGGGAGTAAATACCGATGGCGGGCATTCCCATGCCGGAGGCCATGACGGACACCTTTACACCCCGATAGTAGCCGGTGTAGCCTTGCACGCCCCGGACATTATTCACCAGCACAGGATTTTCCAAAAAGGTTTCCGCAATAAACTGACTGCGCAGAGGGTCGCCGGGCATCAAAACGGTTTTACCGAAATCCCCGGGAGTGGCAGAAATGTGAGGAGTGGGAGTGGTTAACATAATATCGCTCTCCTTTGGCTGTTTTAGTAAGTCCCATCGTTTTCCAAGCCTTTGGCGATTTTTACGATGCGGGAGGTACCCAGACGGGAAGCGCCTAAGGCAATGAATTTTTCTGCATCCTCCAGACTGGAAATACCGCCGGCGGCTTTGATTTTTACATGGGGGGCAATATGCTTGGCAAACAGCGCCACATCGGCAAAGGTGGCGCCGGCGGAGGAAAAGCCGGTGGAGGTTTTAATATAGTCCGCACCGGAATCGGATACGCATTTGCAAAGGGCGATTTTTTCTTCTTCAGACAGCAGGCAGGTTTCGATAATGACCTTTAACAGCTTACCGTTACAGGCCTTTTTTACAGCGGCAATTTCTTCCGTAATATCTGCCCATCGGCCTTCCTTTGCCCAGCCGATGTTGATGACCATATCCACCTCATCGGCACCGTTTTTTACCGCATCGGCGGCCATGAAGCATTTGCCGGCGGTGGTGGCATAGCCGTTGGGAAAGCCGATGACGGTACAGATAGTCAGATTGTCACCCACATAGTCTTTGGCCTGCTTCACGAAGCTGGCAGGAATACAGACCGAGGCGGTGTTATATTTGATGCCGTCATCGCAAACGGCTTGAATCTGCGGCCAGGTGGCGGCCTGATTCAGCAAGGTGTGGTCGCATTTTGCGAGAATTTCCTGGATTTTCACAGTAAATTCCTCCTTTTTCAGGGGTGAATATTGCTTTTAGGTAAACAGCTTGCCCGAAAATTATCCTTTCTCCAGCTGCTGTTTTTGGAATTGCAGGGTGTAAAGATGGTAATATTTCCCCTTTTTGTGAAGCAACTCCTGGTGGTTGCCCTGCTCTACGATTTCCCCGTGGGACAGCAAAATAATATTGTCCGCGTGCTGGATGGTACTAAGCCGGTGGGCAACAATCAGCATGGTGCCGATGTTTTTCATCTTCTCCAGAGAGTTTTGAATGAGCATTTCGGTTTCCGTGTCGATGTTGGCGGTGGCTTCATCCAGAATCATAACGCTGGGCTTGTGAACGATGGTCCGGGCAAAAGAGAGAAGTTGCCGCTGGCCGGCGGAGAAATTGTTACCCCGCTCCCGTACCGGCTCGTCAAGGCCCTGCTCCAGCTTGTTGATAAAGGAGTCTGCATTGACATAGTGACAGGCTTCCATGACAGCTTCGTCACAGACGTCCTCCATCCGCAGTACAATGTTACTGCGGATATCGCCGGCAAACAGGAATACGTCCTGAAGCATTTGGCCAAAGTGGCGGCGCAGAGAGGAAAGCTTGATTTTTCGGATATCCACGCCGTCAATCAAAATCTGGCCCTTTTGGATGTCGTAATTCCTGCAGATAAGACTTAAAATGGTGGTTTTACCGGAGCCGGTAGAGCCTACAAAGGCCACGGTTTGTCTGGGACGAACATGGAAAGAAACGCCTTTCAGCACCCATTCGTCGGGCTTATAGGCAAACCATACATCCTTAAATTCGATTTCGCCCCGGATTATCGGGAGCTCGATGGCATCTTCGTCGTCCACCACCTGGGGAACCATATCCATGACGGTGAAGATTTTTTCTGCGGAGGCGAAAGCGGATTGCATCGTGTCAAAATGCTCGGATAGGGTCTGGATGGGGTCAAAGAATTTGGATGCAAACAGGTAGAAGGTCACCACCGTGCCGCTGGTGACGGCTTGTCCTAAAAATGTAAAGCTGTCAATATATCCCCGACCGCCAAAGTACAGCAGGCACATGACACAGCCGATGTGCAGCAGGTACACAATGGGCCGGAAGAAGCCGAATACCAGCATCCGCTGATGTTTGGCCTTGCGCAAATGGGCGCTCCGCGCCAGGAAGTCTTCCAGCTTTTCCTGCTCCCGGTTAAAAATCTGGGTGATTTTCATACCCGAGAGGTTTTCAGACAGGAAGGTATTCAGCTCCGTCCGGGAATCGGTAACTGCCCGGTGGGCTTTTCGGGAGAATTTCTGGAAAATCACCGTAAACAGCACCACAAAGGGGATGAAGCAGGTGACTACCAGGGTCATCATATAGTTAACTGTCAACATGGTAACGAACACGCCCACAATCACCATGCAGTTTTTTGCCATGGTGACAAGCACATTGGTAAAGAGCATACAGATGCCGTTGGTGTCGTTGGTTACCCGGGTGACCAGCTTGCCCACGGGGATATTGTTGAGCTGTTCGTGGGATAGGCTTTCAATATGGGAAAACACATCTTCGCGCAGGTCGGAGAGGATTTTTTGCCCCACCTTTTGCAGAATCATGGTCTGAAAATAGGTGCTGACCAGAGATACAATCAAAATACCGGCATACAGGCCTACCATAAAGAATAGATGCTGTAAGGCAAAATCGGCCTTTACCAGCTCCTCAATTCGCCCTACGATTACCGGAGACAGCAAATCGTAGGCAATGGATATCAGCATAATCACCAGCACCAGCACAAATTTTCCGGCATAGGGCTTGGCATAGGAAAGCAGCCGGCGGATAATCACGCTGTCCGGCATATTCCGGTCAAAGCCGACAGCGTTTTTGCTCCGCTTCATAATCAGGTAGGCGCTGCCAAAAATCAAGGCCAGCACGCCGATGACAGCGCCGATTATCAAAACAGGCAGATACTCATGCACGGTGAGCACCCCCTTCCTCTTCCAACCGTTGTAGGTCTACCATTTTGCGGTATTCACCGCAGGTTTCATACAGCGCTTCGTGGGGTCCGAAGGCCGCCACAGTGCCGTCATCAATAAACAAGACCTTGTCCATTTGCTCAATGGTGGAAATCCGGTGGGCAATCAAAATCGTGGTTTTTCCGGCCCGGGTCTGGCGCAGATTGCTTAAAATGGTGCGCTCGGTCTTGGTATCTACCGCAGAAACGCTATCGTCAAGAATTAGTACCGGGGCATCCTTCAAAAGAGCCCGGGCAATGGAAATGCGCTGTTTCTGGCCGCCGGATACCGTAACGCCCCGTTCTCCCAGAACGGTTTCGTAGCCTTGGGAGAATTCCCGGATATTGCCGTCTACATCCGCCATAACTGCGGCCTTGCGGATGGCTTCTCCCTTTTTCTCATCCACGGCAAAGCCAATGTTGTTGGCAATGGTATCGGAGAACAGGAAGTTGTCCTGAGGAACGTAAGCACAGCCGGAGCGCACATCCCGAATGGGGATGGTGTTAACGTCGCGGCCATCAATGAACACAGTGCCGTCGGGCACATTATAAGTACGCAGAATCAAGTCCACCAGTGTGGTCTTGCCGGAGCCGGTGCGGCCCACTAAGCCGATATTCTCCCCGGCGCGGATGGTAAAGGAAACATCGTGAAGGGCGTTAAACTCTCCGTCAGGATAGCAGAAGTTCAAATTCCGGAATTCAATGTCACCCCGTATGGTCTCCAAAGGCTTCACATCCGGGCGGTCTACCACATCCTGCTTGGTATCAAGAAGCTTGCTGATGCGCTTGACGGAGGCCCGGCCCCGGGAGGTCATGTCAATTAAATCCGCTACCGCCATAATGGGCCAGATAATGGCGTTGAAGTAGCCAATAAATTCCATAAGCTCTCCGGCGTTAAAGCTGCCGGTATATACCAAATATCCGCCGTAGCCCAAAATGATGCAAATGACGCTTTCCACGAAGCTCATCACCAGAATTCGGAACAGAACGGAGGCCTTTGTAAAGGCAATATTGGCGTTTTCGTTTTCCTTGCTCAGCTGTTTGAAGGCCCACAGCTCCTTGCCTTCCTTTACAAAGGCTTTGATGACAGCGATGCCGGAAAAGCTTTCCTGCGCAAAGTCGGAAAGCCTGGAAAAGGCCTCCTGCCGGGCATCCCACTTCTTTGTCATATAATTGTTCACCACGATACTGGCGGCCATCAAAAAGGCCATGGGAATCAGGGCAAGGCCGGTGAGCAGGGAGTCCATGGCCCACATTTTGGAGATTGCCAAAGCCCCCAGAAACAAAGCGTCGAAAAATTCCATAATACCCCAGGAATAACATTCCTGGAAGGTATCCAAATCGTTGGTAAACAGGCTCATCAGATTGCCTACATTGTTTTGATGATAGAATTCCTGGGACAAATCCTTACAGTGGCTGAACATCCGGTTGCGAAGGTCTTCTTCTGCCCGGATGCCTGCGCCAAAGAAGCAGACACGCCACAGGAAACGGCCGAAGACAATCAGTAAAATCACCGTTAGCATGGGTATACAGATGCGCTCCACCAAAAACGGCACAGAAAACGCTGTTTTCACGCCGTCCAGCAACACATAGCCATTGTTGATTCCGTTGATGACCATTTGATATAAATTAGGAATGATCAACTGCAGATAATCCACGGCAACCAGCGCCGCAAGGCCCATCAGCAACAGGGGAGCAAACCGCAGATAATATCGGTTGATATGCTTGCCGAAAATCATGACAGATTTCCTTTCTCTTTGAAGTATAGAGCATTATATCATGTTTTTCCTGCTTTCGCAATGGCCTGAGAAAAAGTGTTGCTGTGTGGAATTTTACTTCTTTTCTTTCGGGATGGTAATGGTTAAAACAATTTGGGATTCCGTTTCCTTTCTCTCTGACACCGCCGGGATGCCGGATAGCTGGATTCGCTGCAGGCTTTGGGTCAGATTGTTTAGGAAGATCCCTAAATTTACGCCGCCGGCCTTGGCGGCCTTGCCTGCCAACAGCTGTTCCAGATAGCTTTCCGTGCGGGAAACACTCATTCCCTGCCGGGCAATGACGGAAATGGCCGCCATCTTTTCCGGCTCAGTGGGCAGTTTCAGCAGGGCCCGGGCATGGCGCTCCGTCAAACCGGCCTCCCGGAGTGCGGTAAGTACCTGGGGGGAATGCCGCAAAATCCGCAGCTTGTTGGCAATGGCGCTCTGGCTTTTTCCCAGAAGCCGGGCAGCTTGCTCCTGACTCATATTCCAGCTGTCCATAAGCCGGGCAATGCCGGTGGCCTCCTCTACGAAATCCAAATCCTGCCGCTGCAGGTTCTCAATCATGGCGGCCATGCCGGATTCCTTGTCGTCCATGCTCATGATGATGCAGGGAATTTCCGTCAGCCCTGCCAGACCAGCCGCCCGAAGCCGCCGCTCACCGGCAATCAGTTCATAGCTTGTCCCTATGCGCCGCACCGACAGGGGCTGTAAAATTCCGTGTTGTCGGATGGATTCTGCCAGCTCCGCCAGCGCCTCCTCCCGGAAGACCTTCCGGGGCTGGGCAGGGTTGGGGCGGATTGCCCGGGCCGGAAGAAACACCACCCGTCCGGTTTCCATATAGGTTTTCAGCTTTTGGCATTGCATTGCCCTTCCTCCTTTGTAGATGCTGATATCCATTTTACGGTCCGGGAAATGGGAAACATAGCGAAAGATGCCCCCGAAAAAGAAAACTGCCCGACAGTTTCGCAGAAAAATTTTCCGAGTTCCGCAAAAAAGTATTTACTTTCCCCACACAATCGTGTATGATAACGGCGAACAGAGTAGGAGACGGCGCGTTAAGTGCCACCGGGACGGGGAGTTGCCCGGAGGACGAAGGATTTTCCACGATGCTGTTTCCGCACCCGCTGCCCATATAGGAACTAACCCTCCTTTATGAGAGGCGATACTCGGTCGGGCGATAAGGTCGGCTGTTTCGCTTACCTGCCCAGGCTGTATCCATGCCAACTCCCTTACGCTATGCGTAGGGGTTTTTTGTTGGCCGGAACTGCTTGCTTTCGCCCTCAGAACAAAGGAGGAATTATTATGTCAACCAAACAAAGAAGCACAGCACTGTATTCCCATCCCTTCTCCAAGGCCTATTGGCGGGATGCCGCCGCTGAGCTGAAGGACGTGAAAATGCTGGTGATCACCGCTCTGATGATCGCCCTGCGGATCGCCCTGAAGCCCTTTGCCATCTACATCGGACCCCAAATGGCCATTCAGACCGCCACTTTGGCAACAGCCCTGGGTGCTATGATTTTCGGACCGGTGCTTGCCATTCCGGCAGCAATGATCTCGGATACTATTGGATTTATGATCTTCCCCACCGGGGATTATTTCCTGCCGTTCATGCTGACGGAAATCGCCAGCACCATGATCTATGCTTTGTGCCTTTACCGGGCCAAGCCCAGCGCCACCCGGGTGATTGTTGCAAGATTTTTGATCTGCTTTGTGGTCAATGTGGTTCTGCAGCAGTTCATCTTTGCATGGCAGTATACATACATGGGTAACCCCGAAAAGGCAAAAGATGCCATTATGGGCATTATGACCGTTGCCCGTATTTTCAAGAACCTGTTTTTCTTCCCCATTGAGGCCGTGGTAATCACCCTGTTTTTGAAGGTGTTGGTGCCGGTGACCGCCCGGGTGAAGCTGACCCATGACAGCAGTGCGAACCTCAGCTTCAGCAAGAAGCAGATTGCGGTGCTGGCGCTGTTGCTGGTGGTAGGCGTAGGCAGTGCTGTGGGGTATTTGACTTACCGTTATACCGATACTTCCCGCTCCGCCGACTATACCGATGCCCAGCGGGTGGAAGCCAACAAAGGCATGACGGAACTTGTGCTGGAAAAAACCGATGATTGGGACGATGAAACTGTGGTCTGTATCGTCGACAGTGCCTACCGGCCCATGTTTGAAGATGAAACGGATTATACCGTTGCGGTCTATGTTCTGGACGAGGAAGCCTTTGCTGAGGGGCAGGCAGAGGACAGTGACTACGACATGGATACCCTGTGGGGCTATTCCAAGAGCGGCCCCAAGAAGGATAAATATCAGTCCTTGATCAAGGTTGCCAGCGTGAATATCCAGAAAAATGAAAAAACCGGGGAGATTCTCTCTTTTGATCTAAAGACCGTTGAATAAACGTTTCCGGGGGCGGCATTTGCTGCCCCCGGTTTTTAAGAGTGTTTGACAAGATACGTTTCCTCAGGTATAATACAAACAAAATGTAAAAAGGAGTTTTATTGCTATGCATCTGGACCATGACCATATCAGCGGCGGTTACCACGACCACGCCCATTCTCATACCCATACCCATGCGCACACCCATGACGGCGTGACCCATTCCCACGAGCATGCTCATGCCCATGAGCATACCCATGAGCATCCCCACGACCACGACCATCTCCATGGCGAGGGCGCGGAGCATACCCATTCCCACGATTGTGGCGGCCACTGCCATAGCTGTGCAGGCGGCTGTGAGCATACCCCCATGGAAGAATTAACCGCACTGATGAAGTATATGGCCGGCCACAATGCCGCCCATGCCAAGGAACTGGCAGATTTGGCCCAGCAGTTGGAAAAGGCCGGAAATCACATGGCTTATGAGCAGGTGATGGCGGCAGTGTCCGATTTTGAAAAGGGCAATCTCCGGCTCAGCGCGGTGCTTGCCAGCCTGGATGTAAAGTGAGGATTTTCCAATGTGCCTTTCTACGGTCTATAAAAACGAAATGAAGCCGGAAACTGTGGCTATGAAAAACGTCATGCGTATTGAGTGCAAGGACGGCTGTGTCATTCTCACCGATTTGATGGAGCGAAGCATGGCCATTGAAGGACAGCTCCTCAGCGCCAATTTGGTGGATGGTTTTGTGATTGTCAAGGAAAAGGAATAAAATGTTTACCAAATATCTGACTGTATTTTTTATATCCATGGTGCCCCTTGTGGAACTGCGTGGCGGTATTGTCATGGCTATGGGCATGAATCTGGATTATTTTACAGCCCTGGCCGTCTGCGTCATCGGCAATATGCTGCCGGTGCCGATTATCTATTTCTTTGCCAGAAAAGTGCTGCTCTGGGGTGCGGATAAGAAGTATATCGGGAAATTTTTCCGGTTTTGTCTGGAAAAAGGCCATCGAGGAGGCCAAAAGCTGGTGGCGAAAACCGGCCGGGGCGGACTGTTTATGGCTTTGCTGCTTTTTGTGGGAATTCCACTGCCGGGCACCGGTGCTTGGACAGGCACTTTGGCGGCCAGCTTTTTAGATATGGGAATTAAAAGTACAGCCATTGCCGTTTCTTTGGGCGTAGTGATGGCGGGCCTGATTATGGGACTTGCCAGCATGGGCGTATTCAGCGCCATTGGTTTGTAAGGAGGATGCAGTATGGAAAACTGTTTGTTTTGTAAAATTGTAGCCGGGGAGATTCCCTCCACCAAGGTCTATGAGGACGATACGGTTCTGGCCTTTCGGGACATCCAGCCCCAGGCCCCTACCCATATTTTGGTGATTCCCAAGGTGCATATTCCCTCTGTAGCAGGGGTCAATGCCGAGAACAGCGGTGTCATTGCCCACATTTTTGAGGTCATTGCCTTGGTGGCGGAAAAAGAGGGCCTGGTGAACGGCTACCGGGTGGTATCCAACTGTGGCCCGGATGCCGGACAAACCGTTCCCCATTTGCATTTTCATATTCTGGGTGGCAGAGAGCTGACCCTGGAAATGGCGTAAAACCGCACATATTTTCACCTCCGACATACAATAGCCGGAGGTGATTTTTTATGCCCATTGTCAGAACAGATGTACCCATGACATCCCAGCTATGCAACGAAACCATCGATGCCATTACCAGAACCTACCCCTTCTGCCGCAGTGAGCTTTTGACCACCACCGCCTTTGACCGTCCGGTGCGTACCTTGGTCATTGGAAAGGGCCCTCGCAAGGTGCTTTATACCGCCGCCCATCATGCCAATGAATGGATTACCACGCCGGTGCTTTTGAAATTTGTAGAGGAATTGGCCCAGGCCATTACCTCCGGCGGCAGAATTTTCGGTGTGGATGCCAATGCCTTGGCAGAGGCCGTCACCATCTACACCGTGCCCATGGTGAACCCGGACGGGGTGGATTTGGTGACCGGGGCAATCCTGCCGGGACAGCTCCAATATGAAAATGCGGTAACCTTGGCGGAGAACTATCCCAATATTCCCTTTCCCGACGGCTGGAAAGCCAACCTTTTGGGGACGGACTTGAATCTAAACTATCCGGCAGGATGGCTTCAGGCCAGGGAAACCAAATTCTCCCAAGGTTTTACCCGCCCCGGCCCAAGAGATTATGTGGGCAGAGCCCCCCTAAATCAATTGGAAACCCGGGCGCTGGCGGGCTACACGGAAGCGGTTGACCCGGCCCTGGTGCTTGCTTACCATTCCCAGGGGAAGGTGATTTACTGGCAGTTTGAGGATATTGCAGTGCCCGGGGCAAGGGAGCTGGCGGAGGCTTTTGCCAGTGTCAGCGGATATGAATTAGAGGATACCCCCTTTGAATCCGCTTTTGCAGGCTACAAGGACTGGTTTATCAAATACTTCCGGCGGCCGGGCTACACCATTGAGGTGGGAGAGGGAATCAATCCCTTGCCGCTGAGTCAGTTTGATGAAATCTATCGGGACAATCTGGGGATTTTGGTCACGGCGGCTTTGGGTGAAATTCCGGTTGCAATGGAGAATCCCCAGTGATACAATGGCTCTAAGAACGAAAGGAGCGGATGCAATTGACAAAAGAGAAACCGGTAACGGCTGGCGCGATGATAGCACCCAATGCCACCGTTGTGGGAGATGTGGTGCTGGAAGAGGATGTAAGTATTTGGTACGGCGCGGTGCTCCGGGGCGACAGCGGTGCCATCCGTATTGGCCGGGGCACCAATGTGCAGGATAACTGTGTGCTGCATGAGGAAACCACTGTTGGAGCATATTGCACCATCGGCCATGGGGCGATTGTCCATGGCTGTACCGTGGGCGACGGTACGGTAGTGGGCATGGGCGCGGTTATTCTCACCGGAGCGGTGATTGGGGAAAACTGCCTGATTGGCGCCGGCGCGTTGGTGACAGGAAAGACCAATGCCCCTGCTGGCTCGGTGCTGTTGGGCAGTCCTGCCAAGGCGGTCAAAACTTTGACACCGGAGCAGATTGCCCAGCATCGGGAGGATGCAGAGCATTATACCCGTCTGGCAAAGGAAACATTGCAATAAGAAACTCCCCCTCGGCGAGGGGGAGTTTTGCTGCTTAGTAAAACAGAAGGGAAAACCAAGTGACCACATTTTCGCCGTACTGAAAATTCAGTCCCAGTTCTTCCAGCAAAGACAAAATGTTGATGCCGTGGCTTTCTACGCAGGGGTGCATTTTCTCCGGATAGCGGCAGGGTTCGCCGTCCAAAATGGCGCAGCGTTGGCAAATGGAGCAGGCCTCGGTGGAAAGGATATAGGGCTCAATGCCTTGCTGACGCATCAAATCCCGCACTTGGTTGGTGATTTCCTCATGCTGGGGGCGGGTTTGCAGGGTGGCGGCGATATCGGCAATGTCCGACACTTCTGTGATGGTGGAAATCATAAGACAGCTTTGGAATTTTTTGCACCGTTCCTCGCAGGCTTTCACTGTTCCTACCCCGGGGGGGCAGGCCCAGGAGCGCCCGTACATGGGACAGTCGTGCTCACAAATCCAGCGGATTCTGTCCGCAAATTCCAGTGTGTCGGGTCGGATGAAATGGTATGTATAGAGGGGAAGCTGAGAAAGGGCTTCCTCTAATTTTTCGCGGTTCAGCATGTGTATTCCTCCAAAATTTGGGTACAGCCGGTGAGGATATCCTCCCAGGTCTGGGCAAAATCTCCGGAATAATAGGGGTCTGCCACATCCCGGGAAAGCAGGCTTCGGCATTTGTCGGGACAGGTTCCGAAGAGCCGGCGCAGATAGCTTACGTTTCTGCTGTCCATATAGTAGATTCGGTCATAATAATCCAGGTCTGCAGAGGTAATCTGCCGTGCCCGCCGGGAAGTGTAAGGGATGCCGTGTTCTTGCAGAAGCCGTCGGGCAGGGGGATAGATGTCGCTGCCCAGCTCTTCCCGGCTGACAGCGGCGGAGGCAATTTCAAATTCTTCACTGCGCCCGGCCTGGGCAACCAAAAACTTCAAAACAAACTCCGCAAGGGGACTGCGACAGATGTTGCCATGGCAGATAAAAAGGATTTTTGTCATAAAATGTCCTCCCTTTCGTTGAAGGTATTGTACCATATACAACCATCGATTGCAACCAAAGGCTCCCCTGTGTAAGGGGAGCTGGCAAAAATCTTTGATTTTTGACTGAGGGGTTGTTCAAAAATGGTAGGTTACAATCCCTCCGACCTCGCTATTGCTCGGCCACCTCCCTTTACACAAGGGAGGCTTTTCCCGTCGGCAAGAGTTACGCATCTAAAGCAGCTGACGAAAAAACGACTTTTTAGCGGTGGAAAAATGCCGAGATACAAAAATCCCGCTATCTCTATTTTAGCTGCATTTGCAGATAAGGGCGGGCAGCGGAATTTGTGAGGGAATCTTGCTTTCTGTGTGGTATAGGAGTATAATTCAGTTAGACAAACTTGAATTTGACGAAGGAGGTAATCAACATGAAATGCCCTTACTGCGACAAAGATATGAGTGAAGGATATTTATATAGTGAAAGCCAACCAAACCAATGGATACCTGCTAAGAAAAAGCCGTCTATATGGCGATGGGCAGTTGCATCCGATGGAGTTGAGTTGAACAACAAGCAGGGGATAACAGGGTTTAAAGCCACCGCTTATTATTGTAATAGCTGTCACATTGTAATTGCCCCAACGGAAAAATAAATTGCAATTTGTCGAACAGATAATAACAGCCGCCGACTTGATTGTCAGCGGCTGTGCTGTTTTTCGGCGAAAAGACACATCTCCCGTCAGCCTGGGGCTGGCATCCTCCCCAAAGGAGAGGGCAGTGGGGATTGATTTTGCGGTGCGGTGGGTTTATAATACGGACAAACAAATTTACCGGGGAGGGAAAAGGATGAACGTTACACTCAGAAAATGGGGCATACAGGACCGGGATGTGCTGATGCATCTTTGCAACCGTGTCAACAGGGAATATTTATCTGACAGACTTCCGTATCCCTATACGGAAAAGGATGCTATGTGGTATTTGAATATGGTATCAGAGCACGATGGAGTTGATGCGGTTTTCCGGGCGATTTTGGTGGATGATGAAATTGTCGGTACGATTTCCGTAGAGCAGAAATCAGACGTATACCGTAAGGATGGGGAAATCGGATACTTCTTAGCAACGGAGAATTGGTCAAAGGGAATTATGACAAATGCCGTAAAGCAAATGTGTCAGATTGCTTTTGACAAGCTGGACATTATTAGAATCACAGGGCTGGTTTATGAAAAGAACATCCCATCGCAAAAAGTGCTGGAAAAGAATGGCTTCCAAAAAGAGGGCTTGATGTCCAATGCAGTTATCAAAAACGGCCAGATACATAATCTTTGCATTTATGGAAAGCTGAAATAAGACTTTATTTAACAGACAGGCACAGCCGCTGGCCGGATGGTCGGCGGCTGTGCTGTTTTTCGGCGAAAAGGCACCTCTTCCGTCAGCCTATGTACGCAAGCCCCGTCTTACTTGTAGGGGCGGCCAATGGCCGCCCGCGGGCGGATAATAGTGCCCCTACATTTTCGATGGCAGAGCGGTGGGAAATTGTTCGCAAAATAGCAAAAATATGAGAATGACCCTTGACAAACAGCCTTGGTTGTGGCAATATATTGTGGAAAGCAAATGAACGAGATACAATATCTTGTGTCTAAAAGCGAAAAATGAAAGGAAAGACAGGTAAGAATTATGATTCAGAGTATCATCAAGCGTGACGGCCGGGTGGTTTTGTACGACCAGAATAAAATCGCCGGTGCTATATTGAAGGCGCTGGAGGCCGCCCATGAGGGCGATGCCGCAGATGCTGCCCGGGTAGCCAATGATGTTCAGCGGGAGCTGGAGGGAAAGTTTTCCTCGGAAGCCCCGAATATTGAGGCAATCCAGGATGCTGTGGAACGGCAGCTGATGAACCACGGCTTTTCCGCCGCCGCCAAGGCGTACATCCTGTACCGGGCAAACCGCACCCGGGCCAGAGAGGCCAATACTTCTTTGATGAAGACCATCGATGAGATTACAAACATTGATGCCCGCATTAGCGATATGAAGCGGGACAATGCCAATATCGACGGAAATACCGCCATGGGCTCCATGCTCCAAATCGGCGCCGCCGGTGCCAAGGCCTACAACGAGATGTACTTACTGCGCCCGGAGCATGCCAAGGCTTACCGGGAAGGCGATATTCACATCCACGACTTTGATTTTTATTCTCTGACCACTACCTGCTGTCAGATTGATATCCTAAGCCTGTTCCGTGGCGGCTTCTCTACGGGACACGGCTATCTGCGGGAGCCCCAGAGCATCCAGAGCTATGCTGCTTTGGCCGCCATTGCCATCCAGTCCAACCAGAATGACCAGCACGGAGGACAGTCCATTCCCAATTTTGACTACGGTATGGCTGAGGGCGTTGCCAAGACCTTCCGTAAGGCCTATATCCGCCGTTTGAAGGAAGCACTGGAGGATTTGCTGGATATAGAGGATGCCCAGGAAGCGACAGCCGCGGCAGTGCAGGCGGCGGAAGCAGCCTGCGGTGTGACGGCACGGCTGGAAAACGAGCCGGAATTTGACCGGACTGTGGCGCAGAATTTGACCCGGAACAACAGCTTGACCGTGGAGCAGGCGACTGCTCTCATTGCCCGGGCCAGAAAACGTGCCTGGCAGAAGACAGACCGGGATACCAAGCAGGCCATGGAGGGCTTTGTCCACAATCTGAACACCATGCACTCCCGGGCCGGCGCCCAGACCCCCTTCTCCTCCATCAACTACGGCACTGACACCACCCCGGAGGGCCGTATGGTTATCCGTAATATCCTGCTGGCACTGGATGCCGGCTTGGGTCACGGAGAAACCTGTATCTTCCCCATCCATATTTTCAAGGTTAAGGAAGGGGTCAACTATAACGAAACAGACCCCAACTATGATTTGTTCCGGCTTAGCTGTAAGGTCAGCGCCCGCCGGCTGTTCCCCAATTATACCTTCCTGGATTCTCCCTACAATCTGCAGTACTATGTGCCCGGCCGTCCGGAAACGGAGGTTGCCACCATGGGCTGCCGTACCCGGGTTATGGGCAATGTCTACGACCCCACACGGCAAATTTCCTACTCCAGAGGCAATCTGTCCTTCACCTCCATCAACCTGCCCCGTCTGGCCATTGAGAGCAAGGGCGACGAAAAGCTGTTCTATGAAAAGCTGGAGGCTATGCTGGAGCTGGTAGCCCAGCAGCTTTTGGATCGGTTTGAAATCCAGGCAGACAAGCATATTTTCAACTATCCCTTCCTGATGGGTCAGGGCGTATGGCTGGATTCGGAAAAGCTGACTGCCAAGGACGACCTGCGGGAGGTGCTGAAGCACGGCACACTGTCCATCGGCTTTATCGGCCTGGCAGAAACCCTGACTGCCCTTTACGGTCAGCATCACGGCTGCAGCGAGGAAATGCAGAAGAAGGGTCTGGAAATCATTGGCTTTATGCGTGATTACTGCGACCGGAAGTCTCAGGCACTGAAAATGAATGTGACATTGTTGGCCACCCCGGCAGAGGGCTTATCCGGCCGCTTTATCCGCATGGACCAGAAGCGCTATGGCAAGATTGCCGGCGTGACAGACAGGGAATACTACACAAACTCCTTCCATATCCCTGTTTGGTACGGAATTTCTGTATATGACAAGATTCGGCTGGAAGCGCCCTATCATGCTCTGTGTAACGCCGGCCACATCAGCTATGTGGAGCTGGACGGAGATACGGCCCACAATGTAGAGGCTTTTGAATCTGTGGTGCGCTGTATGCATGACTTCGGCATTGGCTACGGCTCTATCAACCACCCGGTAGACCGGGACCCGGTTTGCGGCTATGTGGGCATTATCGGGGATGTCTGTCCCCGGTGCGGACGTCATGAGGGCCAGCAGATTGAGCCGGAGCGGGTAGAGGAGCTGCGCAGAATGTATCCCCAGATGCCTGCATTCCAAGGAATTGAATAAGTAAAACACAAGGAGGAACCAAAGATGACAATTAAATCCAACAGTGAGAAAATGGGTCAGGGCGTAGGCTTTGAGCGGATTCGCCGGATCACCGGCTATTTGGTAGGAACTATGGACAAGTGGAACGATGCCAAGCGGGCTGAGGAACGGGACCGTGTGAAGCACGGCATGGGCAAGAATGCTTAATCTTTCCGGAATCGTCAGCGACAGCATTGTGGATGGCCCGGGCATCCGCACCACGGTATTCAGCCAGGGCTGTCCCCATCATTGCCCCGGCTGTCATAACCCGGAAACCTGGGAATTTGGCGCAGGAACCCCCATGGAGGAAGGAACGGTAGTGGACATTGTCCGCAGCAATCCTTTATGCCGGGGCGTGACCTTTTCCGGCGGCGAGCCCTTTGCACAGGCAGAGGCCTTTGCCAAGCTTGCGGCTATGCTGAAGGAAGCGGGCTATGAGGTAGCCTCCTATTCCGGGTATACCTTCGAGCAGCTTTTGAACGGAACACCCGGCCAGAGGCAACTTTTGGCGCATATCGATATTTTAATCGACGGGCCGTTTTTGCTTGCAGAGCGGAGCTTGGAGCTGAACTTCCGGGGAAGCCGCAATCAGCGGATTTTGGATGTTCCCAAATCCCTGGCTGCCGGGCGGGCGGTCAATACCACCCAGCAACGCTGGCTGGGAGAATGAGAAACCGGGCGCATTTTGCGCCCGGTTTTTTGCACAGAGTCAGGGAATGGACAAAATGTAAACAAATCGTGTTTTGCTTGCATTTCCCATCTGTGCATGATAAACTGTTTACATTCTATGGGCAACGGTAGGGAAAGGGAGAATGTTATGAATTGTAAATTCTGCGGAAAAAAACTGGAAGGCGACAGCCTGATTTGCAATCAGTGCGGCAGAGATAACAGCCAGAAGGATTTGGAAACTTCCGGCAGCCAGCGCTTTCCTTGGAAGGCAGTTTTGATGACCTTGGGCTGTGTATTGCTGATGGCAGTGCTGGCCTGGGTGGTTTATTTCGGAGTAACCGGAAGATTTCTTCCCCGGAAGAACGATGTGTATTATAAAGAAAGCTATACTGCGGATGCCGATGCGGTGGATGCCAACAACGGCAAGATTGTAGCCACCATGGGCGATGATAAGCTGACCAACGGCCAGCTGCAGGTGTTTTACGGCATGCAGGTGATTGATTATTTGAACACCTATGGCTTTGGCTGGGATATGAATGAGCCTTTGCATACCCAGATTTGTGATGAAGAAACCGGTCTGACCTGGCAGCAGTTCTTTTTGGAAAATGCATTGAACACCTGGAAGCAGTACCGGATTATCACCAATAAGGCCAAGGAAGCCAATTTTCAGCTGGAACCGACCTTTCAAGAGGAACTGGACAACGTGGAAGAACGGCTGCAAAAGCTGGTGGAGCAATATAAATTTGAAAGCATTGAAGCGCTGATTCAGGCGGATGTAGGCCCGGGCTGTACCCTGGCAGACTACAAATACTATATGGAGCTTTATTATTACGGGAAAATATATCCCACCAGTGAAGCAAAAAAGCTGGAGATTACCGACGAAGAGCTGGAAACCTACTTTACAGAATATGAAGACAAGCTCCTGGCTACAGGCATTACAAAGGACAGCGGCTTTTTATCTGATATTCGGCATATTGTTCTTGTGCCCGAGGGCGGCACTACCGGTGCGGACGGCAAGACCGTTGTGTATTCACAGGCAGAGCTGGAAGCCTGCCGTAAGGAAATCCAGGCATTGCTGGATCAGTGGCTGGCCGGGGAGAAAACCGAGGAAAGCTTTGCCGCGCTGGCAAAAGAAAAATCCGATGACCAGCAGAGCGCCGAAAATGGCGGCTTGACTTCCTATTTGGGGAAACAGGACATGGTCTCGGTGGATGTGCGCCATATTCTCATTCAGCCGGAAGGCGGTACGAAAAGTGAGGACGGTAAAACCACGGTTTATTCCGAGGCAGAATGGGAAGCCTGCCGGGTAGCCGCCCAGAGCATTTTGGATAGCTTCCTGGCCGGAGAACAGACAGAGGAACGGTTCGGCCAGCTGGCAAAAGAGCACACCGCGGACGGTAACGGCTCTGTAGGCGGCATCTATATGGATGTGACCAAGGGCTATATGGTGGAAGCCTTTGATGCCTGGATTTTTGATGAAAGCCGCACCCCGGGCGATACCGGTCTGGTAAAGACGGAGTTTGGCTACCATGTGATGTATTTTGTTCATCGGGACGATGCAGTGGCCCAGTGGATTTTTGCCGAGGAACGGACAAAGGGAGATTATGCGCTGGTACAGGCGGACTATGGCTGGCATCTTATGTACTATGTGGAGGGTGAGCCCGGCTGGAAACGGCTTTGCCGCGGCGGAGTTATGAGCGAAAAAACCGATGCTTTACTGGAAGACATGGTGCGCGGCTACGAGATGCAGACCAACTACAAGAATATCCTGCTGGGAGAAGCGGATTTGTAAACGCAGAAAACAGAGGGTCTGTTGCAAAATATGGCCATTCTCAGATAGAATATGTAGGGGCGACGATTCGTCGCCCGCGGGCGGCAGATTGCCGCCCCTACATCCGCAGGATGTAGATAGTGATATATTTTTAGGACGCGTTGCATGATTTTGCAACGCGTCCTTTTCTTCCGGATTCGACAAAATAACAAAAAGTTCTTTACGAAATCCCAAGATTATGATATATTGTGGGTATTGTGCTGCACAAATGAGGCGGCGTTGGAGGTATTTATGGAGCAAACAAGACCAAAGCAAGGACAGAATTTGACAAAAATGCTGGTGGCACTGATTGGCGTGCTGGCAGTGATTTTAGTCGTGGTGATTTGCATTGCAGTCAGGACCCACGAACCTCAGACATCCATATCTGCCGACGAAGGAACATCCGCAAATCCTTCTACCCAAAGCCAGCCTACACAGGGCACATCCCAAGCCGTCGGCTTGACAGTCCTGTCACCGGTTGCTGACGGTGAAGTGACCATGGAGGAAACCTTGAAGCTTACCGGCACCGCAGACCCCTCTGCACCCCTGACGGTCAACGGCGCGGAAGTGCCTTGCAAAGACGACGGAACCTTCTCCTGGGAGGTAGCACTGACCGTTGGCAAAAATGAAATTCTCATTGTGCACAAGGGTGAGCAGGTGCGCTATGAAATTGAGCGGCGGTATGTGTTGGAATCCTTTGCCCCGGCAGGAAATCAGAGCTACGGAAGCGGCGCCACCATTCACTTTGAGGTGTCCGCCAGAGAAGACAGCAAAGTAACGGTGCAGTTCAACGGCAAAACCATCTCTCTGGAAGAGTCCGACAATCAGTTGGGCAACGGTCTGACAGAGGGCTTTGTGCGGTATGTGGGTGAGTATAAGCTCACCAATACCAATACCAGCGATTTGGATTTGGGCGTAGCTACCTATACGGTGGTTTGCAACGGCATTACAGAGGTGGGAACCTCCGGCACTATTACCTGCAAAAAAACCAATACGATTTTGGCCTCGGACCCCAGTGTGACCCCCTCCTACGGCGATTATATCAATGTGGGCTCCGGCTATATTGTGGAGATTGTGGGCTATTCTGCCGAAACCTTCGACGGAAAGACCAAGGATGATTATTCCCATCCCACCAACAATTATCTGCCCAAGGGCACGGTGGATTATTGCTCTACCAATCTGCAGCAGAACGGAAACGTGAAATATGCGCAGATGCGTTGCGGCCGCCGGATCTATGTGGACAAGAGAAATATCATGGCATCAGAGAGAACGCAGGTCGCGGATTTCTATGTGGGCAAGCTGCCGGATCACAATGAGATTGGCTTTGTGTCTATGGAAACCGTGGGTAACCATACGGTGTTGACCCTGGATACCCTGTGGAAAGCACCCTTCTACTTTGATATTCTGCCCCAGAATTATGCATATCCCGATGCCGGCGCAAACCGCAGCTATGAGATTGCCTCCTTTACTGCAACCTATATTGACATTACCCTTTGTTATACCACCAAATTTACCGGCACGGTGCAGATCCCCGAGGGGAATTCCCTCTTTAAGTCCGCAGAGCTGATTCAAAATGAGTCGGATTGCATCCTGCGGCTGCATCTGAAGAAAACCGGCGGCTTTTACGGCTGGGACTGCTACTACAACGATTTAGGGCAGCTTTGCTTTGAATTTTTGAATCCTGCCAAGGTGGCGGCAACACAGGACAATGCCTACGGCGCAGATTTAACCGGCGTATCCGTCATGATTGACGTGGGACACGGCGGTGCAGACCCCGGGGCTTCCGGCTATGATGTGGCAGGTAAGTATTGGTCCGAATCCGGTAGAAATATGGACTTAGCCAGCGCCTTGAAGAAGGAACTGGAGAGTATGGGCGCAACCGTAGTGCTGAATCGGGATGATAAGGTGACACTGACGGGGGATGAACGGATGCTGCTTTTGAAAAATGCGAAACCGGATATCTGTATTGCGGTACATCATAATTCCATTGCCAATCATCCGGAAATCAATGGCTTTGGTGCTTATTATTACAGCCCCTTCTCCAAACTGGCGGCGGAGCAGGTGTATTTGAACACCAAAGAAACCGATGCCTACAAATCCTCGTTTTTGACTTGGCATAACTACTATGTGGCCAGAGTATCCGCCTGCCCCGTTGTGCTGACAGAAAACGGATATATGACCAGTCAGTACGATTTAAGCAATGCAATCAGTGCCCAGACCGTTCAGAAAAAGGCTGTGGCCATGGCTCAGGGAATTGCAGATTATTTCCTGCTGATTAACAAATAAACAAGAAACGCCCGGTTCTAAACCGGGCGTTTCTTCATGTGCGGAATTGCTTTCTGTTCCTCGCGCAATACTTAAGCGCGTAAAACATCCGTCAGCTGTGCAAGGGAGGCTCTTTGTCTTTACAGGGAGAGTTCCTGCTGGGCCGGGGCGCGGCGCTGTTTTTTCAGCTTATACAGCTCCTCTGCTGCCAGCCGGGTTTTTGCCACCACATCCCCACCCTTGGGGAAGCAGTAATACAGGGCATCCCGGTTGCCAATGCAAATTACATCGGCAATTTCATACCAGTAATAATCCGAATACAGTCCGTAGCAGGCCAGAGGGCCTTGGGCATACAGCTCTTTTCCCTGATCGTCGGTGAGGGAAAAACCGTCGATGCTGTGGGTCAGACGGCCATGGCCTACCATGTAAATGGCTTTATAGTCTACCATCATGCCGATTTCCACTTCCGTATCCAGCCGGTAAGTGCCGTTTTCCAACTCCTGTCGGACAGCATTGCGTTCCCATGCATACCAATCCGGAATATGGGGGAACTCCGTTTCTCCCGAGAGGGCTTCCAATTGCCCCAGCTCTGACAAAACCCATGTCTTGCCGCAGTGATGGCAGGTGAGATGAATCCCCTTGCCCTCCATTTGCGATTCCGTAAGGCAGTGGGGGCATTTGTAAAGAATCCGGTTTAATCCGTCTGCCCGGAAGGGCTCGGTGATTCGCACGCCCTTGTCCCGTTGCCATGCAAAATTATCAAAGGAAAAGGCTTCATCCAGCATTTCGTCCAATTCCCGGACACTTTTTTGCCGCACTTCTTCGGCGGAAGCCAGACATTTTACATGGGCGCTGACCCGAACCTTGCGCTTTTGCAGACCGTTATACAGAGGGTCCCGGGCAAAGGCACCCTGGGTAATGACGGTGACCACAGGCACATTTAATTTTTTCAAAAGGACACCCATTTTTCTGGGCAGGGGCGTGGCAGTGCCGTCAAAGGAATAGCTGGCCTCGGGGTACATCAGCACACTTGCCTTTTTCTGGGTCAGCATATGGCAGATGTCCCGAATCAGCGTCACATCGCTGACAAATTTTTGGGTGGGGATACAGCCCAGCAGCCGCATAAGCCACTGCTTGCCGATAAAGCCGTCGCCGGTGCAGACGATGCCGTAGGGCTTGGGATAAAAGATTTTAGAAACAATCATCAAATCCAGAAAGCTGGAATGATTCATTAAAATCAGACAGGGCTGACCCTTCACCTTTTCCATACCCTCGGCGGTGTAGCGGAAGCGGGTGGCAAGCAAATCCGGGATGGCGGCAATCCGAACGGCGGTTTGCAACAGAAAATTGGGGCGCAGGGGATTGCGGTGCTTGGCCTTAGGCAGCGCCATTACCCGGTCATAGGACTTGGAAACGGTCTTAATTTTCATAATCAACCATCCTGTTTTTTAAGGTACAGACAGTTTATCACATTTTGTTGATAATTGCAATGTCTGCACTTGCCATATAAAAAACGCCCTCATCAGTGAGGGCGTTTTTTGCGGTTCTTAGTACATTCCGCCGGCGCCGGCAGCGGCTGCGGCAGCAGCGGCATCTGCGGCGGGGTCGGGCTTGTCGGCCACCAGGCTTTCCGTGGTCAGCACGCAGCCGGCAATGGATGCGGCATTTTCCAGGCTGGAACGGGTCACCTTGGTGGGGTCAACGATACCGGCAGCAATCATATCCACATACTGCTCGGTGTAGGCATTGTAGCCGTAGCCCACCTTCTTGGAGGACTTAATCTTCTCGTAAACCACGCTTCCGTCCACGCCGGCATTCTCGGCAATCTGACGGATGGGGGCCTGCAGAGCGGTGACAATGATTTTTGCACCGGTCTTTTCGTCGCCGGAGAGCTTCGCTACCAGTCTTTCCACAGCGGCAATGGCATTGACCTGGGCAGTACCGCCGCCGGCCACGATGCCTTCTTCCACAGCGGCGCGGGTGGCGTTCAGTGCGTCTTCAACCCGCAGCTTCTGCTCCTTCATGGCAACCTCGGTCTGGGCGCCTACCTTGATAACGGCAACGCCGCCGCTGAGCTTTGCCAGACGCTCCTGGAGCTTCTCCCGGTCGTAGTCGGAGGTGGTAGTAGCAATGGAGGAGCGAATCTGATGGGCGCGGGCCTTGATGGCTTCGCTGTCACCGGCACCGTCTACAATGGTGGTGGTGTCCTTGGTGATGACCACCTGACGGGCGCGGCCCAGGTCGGTGAGCTGGGTCTCGGTCAGCTCCATATTCAGCTGGCTGGAAATCACTGTACCTCCGGTGAGAACGGCAATGTCCTGCAGCATCTCCTTGCGGCGGTCGCCAAAGCCGGGCGCCTTGACACATACACAGTTGAAGTTGCCCCGCAGACGGTTCACAAGCAGGGTAGCCAGGGCGTCGCCTTCTACATCCTCGGCAATAATCATCATCTTCTTGCCGGCCTTGACAACAGGCTCCAGAATGGGCAGAATCTCCTGAATGGAGGAAATCTTCTTATCGGTGATGAGGATGAGGGCATCGTCCAGAACGGCCTCCATCTTGTCGGTATCGGTGACCATGTAGGGGGAGATATAGCCCCGGTCAAACTGCATACCTTCCACCACTTCCAGACCGGTTTCTGCGGTCTTGGATTCTTCAATGGTGATGACACCCTCGGTGCCCACCTTTTCCATGGCTTCGGCAATCAGCGCGCCCACAGCCTCATCGCCGGAGGAAACGGTGCCGACGCGGGCAATGTCCTCAGAGCCGTTGACAGGAACGGAGTGTTCCTTAATCGCGGCCACAGCGGCTTCTACCGCCTTGTCGATGCCCTTGCGCATGACCATGGGATTTGCACCGGCACTGAGGTTCTTCAGGCCTTCCCGGGTGATGGCTTGAGCCAGCACCGTGGCAGTGGTGGTGCCGTCACCGGCAACATCGTTGGTCTTGGTGGCTACTTCACGGATGAGCTGTGCGCCCATATTCTCAAAGGCATCCTCCAGCTCCACTTCCTTGGCGATGGTCACACCGTCGTTGGTAACCAGGGGTGCGCCGAACTTTCTGCTCAGCACCACATTGCGGCCCTTGGGGCCCAGAGTAACCTTAACGGTATCGGCCAGCTGGTCGATGCCGGACTGCAGCTTCTTACGGGCTTCCTCGCCGTAAATAATCATCTTTGCCATAATAATCTTCCTCCTTAGTCAGTGACCACAGCCAGGATATCATCCTGCTTGACAAATTTGTAATCCACGCCGTCCAGCTTGATTTCGTGACCGTCGTACTTGCCAACGACCACCTTGTCACCAACCTTAACGGTCATAGTGACCTCCTTGGTGCCGGGGCCAACGGAAACAACTTCGTAGATAGCGGGCTTTTCCTTATTGGTGGTTGCCAGAATGATGCCAAAGGAGGTGGTCTCCTCTGCCTCATGCTGCTTCAGCAGCACATTGTCTGCCATGGGTTTCAGCTTCATTGTATATGCCTCCATACTCATTATTTAGACCGCAGGTCGGTGAACGCCTGCTTTTATCTATGGGTTTAGCACTCTTTTTATCCGAGTGCTAACATATCATAACCCAAACTGCAGAAAAATGCAAGGGGTATTTGGAAAAATTCGTAAAAATTTTTGCTTTCTGAAAAAAGTTTACGAATCTGTCATAAAGACCCAAAGGGAATATCTCGGTTTTCAAAGCGCAAACGGGCGTGTTGCCAAAGACAACACGCCCGAAGATTATTCTGTTTCCCCGGTTTCTACCGTTTCTTCGGCTTTCTCGGTTTCTTCGGTAACGGCCTTGGCTGCAACCTGATTGACAAAAAGGTTTTCCGGGCTGTGCCGCCGGAACAACTGCAGACACAGCACAACCACCGCCGCCATACAGCTCACCGCCGCCAATACCTGGCTGACCCGGAAAGGGCCCCAGTACAGGCTGTCTGTTCGCAAAGCTTCAATCACCGTGCGGCCCAGTCCGTACCATGCCGCGTAGCCCAGGGCAATCTGGCCGTCATATTGCCGTTTTTTGGACAGGAAATGTAGCAGCACAAAGCCTATAAGATTCCAAAGGGATTCATACAGGAAGGTAGGATGGTGGTATTCTACCTGACCGGTCAAATCATTCAAAAGACCCATTTTCAGCCACCAGTCTGTTTCCGAGCCAAAGGCCTCCCGGTTGAAGAAATTGCCCCACCGGCCGATGCACTGGCCAATCAAAAAGCCCAGGGCCACCAAATCCAGCAATGCCGGCAGTTTGATTTTCTTTACCTTACAGAAAATGGCAATTCCCAGCACAGCACCCAAAACGCCGCCGTAAATCGCCAGACCGCCATTCCAGATGTAAAGGATACTGATGGGGTTTTCCGCATATTGTTCCCATTCAAAGATGCAGTAGTAAAGCCGGGCACAGACCACGGCCAGAGGAACAATCCACAGTACGCCGTCGGTCAGGTCGTCATCCTTGATACCGAATTGGCGGCAACGTTTCCAGGCATACATCACCGCAAGGGCCAGACCCAGGGCAATGAGAATGCCGTAATAGTGGACAGATAATGGGCCTAAATCAAGGGATTTTCCCGGATTCCACTGGATGCCCAGTCCGGGAAAGGAAATGACGGAATATGGGTTCAGCATGGTTTTTCCTCCTGTGTTGCAGTAATTTCTTCCAAGGGATGGATGACGGACAGGGCGCAACGCGACCGCCGTACCACCTGGGTGAAAAAGTCCAGAATTTCCGGGATTTCCACGGAAGCGTAGACAGCGGGAAAGTCAAAATAGGGATATTCAGACAGATGATATGCACAAATCCGGAAGGCGGTGGAATCAAAGCTGTCCAAATCCCGAATCCGGCGGCCCAAGGCACTGCGCTTGGCCCGGAGAAAATCTTCCTGGGCAATCCCGGCAGCTATCAGCTTTTTTGCTTGGGCAAAAATGGCATCCCGGATGGCAGGCGGGTCTTCACTGTCTCCGCTGCAGGACAGAAAGGCACAGCCGTCCACCGATTCAAAGCCGCCGCCAAAGCTGGTATCAATCAGCCCTTGCTCATACAGCTTTAGATACAGCTCCGAGGATTCGCCAAAGAGAAGCTCTGCGGCCAGGTCGCCAACAATTTCCTGCCGAATGGCAGGTTCACCCATGCCGGTAGGTTCGCATTTGAAGCCCAGCTGGAACATGGGCATGGATACCTCCATCGGTTGCCCGGGGGCATTTTGAACGGTCATGGCTTCCTGCCAATTCCGGTGCTTTTGCCCTACGGGGCGGATACCACTGCCCAAAACCTCTTGGGCAATTTGGCAGACGGACTCCGGGTCTACGTCACCAATGACACACAAAATCATATTCCCCGGGGTGTAAAAGGCCTTGTGACACAGAGAAAGTGTTTCCGGTGTGATTTCCCGAATAGATTCGCAGCTGCCTAAAATGGGTACGCAAATGGGATGAACGGCATACATAGCCTTCATCAGATTTTCAAAGACCCGGGTATCCGGAGAATCGGCGTTCATGTGAATTTCCTGGTCGATGATGCCCACTTCCCGCCGGACACTCTCTGCTTCAAAATAAGGCGTGGACACAAATTCCACCAGAAGACGTAAGCTTTCTTCAAAATGCTCTGTGCAGGAAAAATAGTAGGCAGTCATGTCATAGCTGGTAAAGGCGTTGACGTTTGCCCCCAGGGCGGCAAATTCCGCGGTCACATCCCGGTCCGGTAGTTCAAACATTTTATGTTCCAAAAAGTGCGCCACCCCGGCCGGTACCCGGTAGTCCTTGCCCTCAAAGGAAAATTCTGTGTGGACAGAGCCAAAATCCGTCACAAAGTAGGCAAGCTTTCTTTGAAAGCCGGGTCTGGGCAGCACCGCAACCGTCAGCCCATTATCCAAGGTTCTTTGAAAGAGGGTTTCTCCCAATGCAGGATATTGTTTTTTCATGCCGATACCCCCTTGAGAACGTAGGAAGAATGTAGGGACAGACTCCGGGCGGCAGAAGATACCTGCTGGGCGGTGACTGCGTTTATCGCATCAAAATGCTGAGGCAGGGTCAGAGGAAAGGCGCTTAGGCAATGGGTGCCGTAATAGCCCTCAATGGCACCGGGAGAATCGTGAACGCCTCGCAGGCTGGAAAGAAGTGCCTCTTTGGCAGAGTGAAGCTCCTGTTGTGTAATGTGTCCCTGACAGCATTGCTCCAATTGCCGGAGTATCTCCTGCCGGGCAGTTTCTTCCTTTTCGGCATCAATGCCTGCATTGACGGTCAAAATTCCTTTGGAGCCGTAGTAGCCGGAGTGGATAGAATAGCATAGGGACATTTTTTCCCGTAGGTTCATAAACAGCTTGCTGGTCATTCCGCCGCCGAACAGGGTGTTACACACCTGCATGGCGGCAAATTCCGGCATTTGGTTGGTGATGGGGGTGACAAAGCCCATACCCAGCTTGGCCTGGGTCACATCCATCTGCTCGGTGAGATGACTGCCGCCGCCATCCTGAAAGGGTGTTTGGCTGGGCAGAGGAATGTAATTTCTTGAGATGCCAGTAAAGAGGGGAGTTAAAAGAGCGGCCACCTGTTCCGGTTGGGCAGAGCCCACATAAAACAGAGAAACGGCACTTTCCTCCAGGATTTTCCGGTAGTGGAGGTAGATGTTTTTGGCATCGATGGCTTGGGCCTGGGCTTTTTCTCCCAGCCGGGGGATGCCGAAGCTGTCCCCACTGCACATGGTCCGCAAAAGCCGTCCGGCGGCATAGACCCGCTTGTCATTTAATTCAGATTCTATGGTGAGAATCAGATTCCGTTTCTCACTTTCCACAAACTCCCGGCAAAAGCCGCCGTCCTCTGTCAGGGGTTCCAGCAGAAGCTGCCGGAGAAAATCCACCATGGGAGAAAAAATTTCGTCCCCGGCCAAGGCAAATCGGTCTTCCATAAAGGCGCAGTATAACCCAGTGGTCTGATAGTCGCCGATACGCCGCACCAATGCACTGACGGATGCGCCGTACAAATCATCCAGCCGCAGAGTAATGTTCCGCAAATCCCGATACTGCTCTGTACCCCGGAGCAAAACCGCAGGGATAAGGGCGTTCATGGCAGCTTCTTCCTGCTTCATGGGGCGCACCAACTGCACACTCAGACAGCCCTGCTTAAACCGAAAGTCCTGAAAACAGCGCAAAGTGATGCCGGGGGAGAGTTCAAATGTTTGGGTCATAGGGGATGCTCCTTTGTGTTCCGGAAAATAACTGTTATTTATTATATACCATATTTTCCAAAATAGGAAGTGGTATCTGGAAAATTCCCCGGTTTTCCGGTTGCGAATTTCCGGGAAATGCGCTACAATAGAGAAAACACTGGAAAGGACTTCGGGGGGTGTACGCGATGGCTTGGCTGGAGATTACGGTCAATACGGCAAATCGGGATGTGGAAGCCGTGGCGGCGGCACTGACGGCTGCCGGCTTTTCTGATTTGGTGCTGGAAGACCAGCAGGAGCTTGAAACCTTTTTAGACCAAAACCGGGCCTACTGGGATTATATTGACGAAACTCTGCAGCAGTCCCTACAGGGGCTTTCCCGCATTAAGCTTTATTTGGAAGAACAGGATAATGATAGTCTGAATGTCTTAAAGCAGTTGGCCCAGGACCAAGGCCTTCTTCTGGAAATCACTCCCTTGGCAGCGGTCGACTGGGAGGTAAGCTGGAAGGAAAACTATCCTCCTGTGGAGGTGGGAAGCCGGCTTACGGTATTACCCTACTGGCTGGCAGAAACGGATTTATCCGGGCGGCTGCCTGTGATTTTAGACCCGGGCCTGACCTTTGGCACCGGTGCCCATCCCTCCACCCAGATGGTGATGGAAGCCATGGAGGATTTGGTAAAGCCCGGCTGTGCCTGCCTGGATTTGGGCAGCGGCAGTGGGATTTTGTCCATTGCCGCACTGCGGCTGGGGGCCGGCAGTGCCATTGGGGTGGATATTGACCCGAAGGCCGAGAATATGGCCCGGGAAAACGCCGCCTATAACGGCTTCAAAGCGCCGGAATTCACAGCGCTGACCGGCAATGTTACCACCGACCGGCCATTGATGCACCGGTTATCCCAAGGTAGATATGATTTGGTTTTCGTCAACATCGTGGCGGATGTGATTATTGGCCTTGCGCCGGTATTGCCGGTGTTTTTACAGCCGGAGAGCATTTTGATTTGCTCCGGAATCCTTCATGACCGCCTGGGAGAGGTGACGACTGCTTTGGAACATGCTGGGCTGGAAGTGACTTCAGTTCGCGCCGGGGAGGACTGGCGCTGTATCACCGCACAAAGGAGAAACGGATATGATACCCTACCGCACCCGTAATTTTTTGCGGAAATTGACTGTCACGGGCCTGACGGTGCTGCTGATTGTTGCAGTGCTGCTGCTTTGTTGGTTCTTGTGGCTGAATCGCTTTGTCATCTATACCCGGGGCGGGGCAGAGCTGGACTTCGGCCTGTCGCCGGAGCTGGCTGACGGGGACCGGCCACAGCTGCAAGAGCCGGGAGAAACCGTAGACATTTACTATAATGAGGGCGACAATTTAATTTTGCCTGCCAACAAAGAGCTGACTCAGCTTTCCGGCATTTGCGTTACCGGGCAGATGCTGACGGAGCAGTTTGACCAGGTGCAAAAACAGCTTGCCAGCCTGCCTGCGGAGACCCCGGTGCTGTTGGATGTGAAAAATATCCGGGGGGAGTTTTATTATACCACCGCTCTGGGGAAGCAGTCTAAGCAGGTGGATGCGCAGCAGATGGATGGCCTTATTGCCAATCTGCGGCAAACAGGACACTATCTGATTGCCCGGTTGCCGGCATTCCGGGATTATTGGTTTGGCTTGGAAAATGTGGACTGCGGTATCTTTAATCTCAACCGGCTGTCGCTGTGGATGGATGAGGAGCGCTGTTACTGGCTGAATCCCGAATCCGAGGGAACGTTGACGTATGTGATTCAAATCGTTTCGGAGCTTCGGAATCTGGGTTTTCAGGAAGTGGTGTTCACCGATTTTTGCATACCCAACACCGATAAAATTTATTTTGAGGGTGACCGGAATCAAATTATCAATGAAACGGCATCCACCTTGGTGAAGGCCTGCGCTACCGATACGTTTGCAGTATCCTTTTTAAGAAGCAACGATGCCTTTGTACTGCCCGAGGGGCGAAGCCGGCTGTATTTGAAGGACGTGGCGGCGGAAGAGATTGCAGTCGTTGCCCAACAGACCGGGATTTCTGACTATCAAACACGGTTGGTATTTCTCACAGAGCTGATGGATACCCGATTTGATGATTATGGGGTTCTGCGGCCTGCCAAAATTGCAGAATAAAATTTGAGGGTCTGTTGCATTTTTGCAACAGACCCTGGTTTTACAGTGCTTCAAAAAAGGCCAGAATTTCTTCCCGGGAGCTGTGGACACTGCCTTGCTGAAAGCCGGGCTTTCCGCCGCCCCGACCCTGCAGGGCCTGGGTAAGCTGTTTGCCCATGGCGGTTAAATCTTGCTGCTTGCTGATGATGCAATAGCCGTAGGCATTCCCACTGCCGGAAAAGACCGCGGCATATCCTTGGCACACTTGGGCAATTTCCTGGGCGAGCTGCCGAATTTGACCGGAGGATAAATCGGGCTGGAAGTGCAAAACATCGGTGCGGTTGACATAACTTTTTGCGATGCTGTCAAATATTTCTCCTTGCAGCTGCCCGTTCTTGGCTTTCTCCGCAGACAGCAGCTGCAACATTTTATCTGCCGCATCGCCGGTTTCCAGCATGGTGGCAGAAAAGAGCTGGGATACTTTTCGGTTTTCGTCAAACACAGAACGCAGATATTTATAGGCCCGGCATCCGCAGACCAGCTCCAGCCGGACACCCTGCCGCAGCTTCACACAGGAGAGAATTTTGAGGATGCCCACCTCTCCGGTGCTGCCGGTATGGACACCGCAGCAGGCGCAGCAGTCATAGCCGGGGATTTCCACAATCCGTACCGGCCAAGGAATTTCCCGCTTGCTCCGGTAGGGGATATGTTTGAGCGCCTCGGGGTCGGGAAAGGAAGCATTTACAGGAAGATTTTTCCAAACAGCCCTGTTGGCTTCCGCCTCAAGCTTTGCCAGGGCATCTGTGCTGATAGGGCCGTCAAAATCCACCTCCATAACTTCCGCACCCAGGTGAAAGCCCATATTGTGATAGCCAAAGGCTTTGTGAATGAGACCGGAGAGAATATGCTCTCCGGTGTGCTGCTGCATGAAATCAAAGCGGCGCTCCCAGTCTATGTTTCCCGTGACCTGCTGACCTATGGGCAAAGGGCCGTTGCACAGATGGTAAATTTCCCCCTCCCGTTCCTGCACTTCCAACACGCAGACTGTGTCCAAGGTGCCGGTATCCCAGCTTTGGCCGCCGCCCTCCGGATAAAAGGCTGTGGCGTCCAGCGCAATCCAATATCCCCGCTCCGAGAGCTGACAGTCGGTTACACAGGCGGTAAAGGTAGAAAGGTGGCAATCCTCATAATAAAGCTTTCGGGTCTGCATGGTGTTTCCTCCCGGTCAATTTTCCTTATTATAGCACACCCCGGAATAGAAAGCAAACGGCCGTCCCACCGGTAATTTGGGAGAAAATGTAAAAAATACTAGCCTTTTTCCCAGATATCGTGTAAAATAGTATCAGAAATCCTAAGGGAGGAGGAGTTTTATGCCTGCAGCGTATGCCCACTACCGATTTGGCGCGGCACTTTTGCCGACCATGCCGGCGGATGCGAGGCGCACAGTCCAGCGATTCCGAAGCCTTTTTGATGTGGGGCTTCACGGCCCGGATATTTTTTGTTACGACACACCGCTGCTGAAAACCAAGACCGGTTTTTTGGGAATCAAATTTCACGAGCAGACCGGCCGGGAATTCTTTCAGCGGGTTTGCAGGATGGCGCGGCTGGAACGCTCCGAGGCGGCACTGGCCTATTTGTACGGAGTGCTATGTCACTACATCTTAGACTCCCACTGCCACCCCTTTATTGCGCAGCAGGAAACCCAGGCCGGCCAAGGGGAAATTGAGGCAGAATTCGACCGGTTTTTACTGGAAAAAGACGGAAAAGTGCCGCCTTGCAGTCAGGATTTGAGTCCGCATTTGCGTTTGACACCGGGAGAATGTGAAACCGTTGCCAAATTTTATCCTCCGGCCAGCGCCGGAGAGGTTCGCAGATGCCTGGGGAATATGGCATCCATGGTGCGGTTTTTGACCATGCCGGAGGGCGCGCGCCGGACACTGACGGAAAAGGGATTGAAACTGGTAGCGCCGGAGCTGTTGGGGCTGATTCTGCCGTTGCAGGCCAATCCCCGCTGTGCCTATTTGGACGGGGCGCTTTTGGAATGTTACCAACAGGCAGAAAAACAGTTCCCGGAAATGCTTTCCCAATTACAGTCCCACATGACCTATAATGCTCTTTTTGGGCAGGCGTTTGACCGCATTTTCGGATAAAAAGAAAAATATAAGAAAACACGCCATCCGGCAGGATGGCGTGTTTTTTAGAATCGGTAACCGGCGGACAGCAACCGGGACAGGGCATTGTTGACTTCTTCGTCGGAAAAAAGCTGGGTGTAGCGCTTATCCACAGCCAGAGCCTCCAAACTAAGCGCCAAACGGTGTTTGTCTGCCAAAGCGGAAAAACCGTCACTTTCCCGATGAGAGCCAAGACACCGGTGAGCGGTTTTTATGGCATCCTCCGGCGGGACAGGGCGCATTCGCACGCCGATTTTGGCGGCCTGCTCCCGGGCTTGGGCCCAGGCGGTAATAAAACGGTTTTCCATTTTATTTCTCCAAAATGACAGGCCCTTGATTTGTGGCCAGGGCAGTACGGATGTAAGCGGCGGCCTCCTGGGGAGAAAGCAATACCTGTTCCCCGGTGACCATGTTCTTTACAGAGCATTTGCCCTGGGCGATTTCATCCTCACCCAAAAGCACCGCAAAGGGCACGCCCAGCTTGTCGGCATAGGACATTTTCTGCTTAAACTTTTTCTGCTCTCCGTAAAGCTGTACCCGCAGGCCGGTGCTGCGCAAAGCTTCAGCAAGGGCGATGGCGGCGCCGGGGTCGGCAGTCATAGGCAGTACCAGCGCATCTGCCGGAGCACTGGGCAGGTCGGGATTCAGCAGGCCCTGCTCATCCAGCACATAAAACAGCCGGGTCAGACCGATGGAAATTCCCACGCCGGGCAGCGCCTTATCAATATAGTAGCCCGCCAGATTGTCGTATCGGCCACCGGAACAGACAGAGCCAATCTCCGGATGGTCCAGCAGTGTGGTTTCATAAACCGTGCCGGTGTAATAATCCAGGCCTCTGGCAATGGTCAAATCCACAGCAAAATTTTCCTCCGGCACGCCAAAGGCGGATAAATGCCCGGTTACGGCTTTCAGCTCCGCGAGACCGGTATCAAACAGCTCGTTTCTGCCGGCGTAGCCTTCCAATGCGGAAAGCACCTGCGCGTTGGTGCCGGTGATGGCGATAAATTTCAGAATTTCGTCTGCCTGGGCCTCCGAAATGCCACAGTCCTCCAAAAGCAGGGTGCGAACCTTTTCACTGCCGATTTTGTCCAGCTTGTCCACAGTGCGCATAATGCCGCCGCTTTGCTGGCTGAGGGACAGCATGGCGTAAAACCCATTGAGGATTTTCCGGTTGTTGACCCGAATTTGGAATCGGTTCAGCCCGAAGCCCCGGAAGACCTTATAAATAATGGCGGGAATTTCTGCCTCATTGAGAATGTCCAGCTTACCGTCGCCGATAATGTCAATATCTGCCTGATAAAATTCCCGGAAACGGCCTCTCTGAGCCCGTTCGCCCCGATAGACCTTGCTGATTTGGTAGCGGCGGAAGGGGAAAGCCAGCTCTCCCACATGCAGTGCCACATACTTGGCAAGAGGCACTGTCAGGTCAAAGCGCAGGGCCAAATCGCTGTCGCCCTTTTGGAAACGGTAAATCTGTTTTTCCGTTTCGCCGCCGCCCTTGGCCAGCAAAATTTGCGCATCTTCAATCACAGGTGTATCCAAAGGCGCAAAGCCGTAGGATGCATAGGTGTTGCGCAGAATTTCCGTCATGCGCTCAAACCGCTGCTGTTTTTCCGGCAACAGCTCCATAAAACCGGACAAGGTCCGGGGCTTGATGATTTCCATGGTATCAGTCCTCCGTAAAAAGATGTAGGATACAGAACCCGGTCGCTCCGTATCCCCATCGTGGAATAAAAGGTATGTTAGTGTCTGGGTTTTGCGTGCAGCATTTCCCGCCAGTCCAAATCGCCCCGTTGCAGACCCATGATGAACATTTCTGCACTGGCTAAATTGGTGGCAATGGGGACATTGTGCTTGTCGCAGAAGCGGATGGTCTCGATGGTCTGGCTGTCGTCCCAGGGGTCTACGGAGTTGGGGTCGCTGAACAGCAGAACCAAATCAATTTCATTATAGGCGATTCGGGCGTTAATTTGCTGATGACCGCCCTGCTTGTGTGACAGCAGCAAGGTGATAGGAAGCCCGGTATTATCTGCGATTAACCGGCCGGTGGTGGCAGTGGCGTACAGGCTGTGTCTGGACAGAACACTTCTGTAGGCGGTACAAAACTGAACCATCAGCTCTTTCTTTTTATCGTGGGCCAAAAAAGCAATGTTCACGCTCGATTCCCTCCTTTTGTCAAATACTTAAATGGAAATGGGGATAGACTGCCCTTGCAGCCGTTTGGCAATCCTTCCGCAGGCGGCGGCCGCGCCCCGCTTGGAATAGCTTAGCAAGGGAGATTCAAAGGCGGCGGCCAGGGTGACATTGGCATCCTCCGGCACGATACCCAAAAGGGGAAGCCCAGCCTCGTCCATCACATCATCCACAGTGATGTTCATAGTGCGGAACATCTGTTTGCTGATGCGGTTGACCACCAGACGGACATCGGATTTTCCCATCAGCTCCAAAAGCTCACCGGCCCGAGCGGCATCCCGCACGGCGGCAGGCTCCGGATTGGTCACCAGAATTACCCGGTCCGCATAGGCGGCACACAGGGAAAAACCAAGTTCCACTCCTGCCGGGGCATCTAAAAATACATAATCAAAGGTTTCCCGGGCACTGCGCAGCAGATTGCAGAAGGCGGTGCGGTCAATTTCGTCAGCCTTGCAATTTACCGGTGCAGTCAAAAAAGACAGGCCGGAAAAGACAGGATGCTTTAGAGCGCTGGACAGCGGGTATTCTCCCCGGCAGACCTCCAAAAAAGAAACTGCGCCGGTCTGGGCAAGGCCCAGAGCAATGTCCAGATTTCTCAGCCCGATATCGCAGTCGATACACAGAACCTGCTTGCCGAGGCGAGCCAAGGCAGTGGCAATGCCGGCGCAAACGGAGGTTTTTCCGGTTCCGCCCTTTCCGGACAAAATCGCAATCAACTCGCCCAAAGCACCCGCCTCCTTTTAACAGATTATCCTAATTATAAAGGAATATCGCACAAAAAGCAAGAGGAAATCAAGGCAATTATAAACTTTTTTCATCAGATTCACCAAAAGCACCGGTGTTGGCAGGGTGTTCAGGCTGGATGGCGGAGCTTTCGGGAAACTGCCTGCGGTAGTCCTGGGGCGTCAGTCCGTATTGATTTCGGAATGCCTTATAGAAGGCAGCCTCGGAATGATATCCTGTGGCGGCGGCGATTTCGTAGATGTGCATATTGGTCATTTGCAGTAAGTATCTGGCGTGGTCCATCCGGGCGGCCAGCTTTTTCTGACGGAAGGTCATACCGTAGTGGTTCAGCAAAATGCGGGCAAGCTGCCGCTTGGACAGATGCAAAATTTCCGCCAGGGTATCCTCGTCCCAGCTGTTGGAGAAATTATGCCCAAAATAGCCGTCAATTTTATCGGTACGGATGGCATATTGCAGAGATTCCTCAGGGCGGGTACTTTCCGGAAACAGGGACATGGAGCGGAAGGTGGCAACAATCAGCTGGGTCAGAAAGGCTTGGAGCATCACATCCCGGAACATATCCCTGCAGCGATATTCCTGAAAAATGCGGTCACAAAGCGTACCCCATTCCGGAGAGATATCTAAAATCGGTCTCTGCCGGATTCGGTTGGATAGGGTATCCCGCAGGGCCTTATCCGGAATCACAAGGGTCAGGGGAAGTGCCAGAAAGCGGCTGTCCTTCGTAGTAGCGTTGTGGTATTGACCGGGGGCAATCATCAGCAGCGTTGGTCCTTCAAGTCTGTAATGGCGGTCGTCAATGTCAACCTGGCAAGTGCCTGCCAGTAGATAATGAAATTCCATCTCTGCGTTGCTGTGCCGCTCTACATTCCAGCCGTGCCGTTGCCGCTCCAGCTCCTGGGACAGACGGACGTATAGGGTGGTTTCCTTCAAAAGGATGGAATATTGATGATTTTCTGCCATATTATCCCTCTTTTCTCTCGTAAAGTATATCATGGCAAAAGGCGCAAGGCAATCCTGATTTACACGAAAACAGAAAAAAGACTACTCTAATTTGCCATGGCTTGTGAAAATATGGCAAAAATAATGTATTGCAAGGAAAATTTTGTATGATATACTAAAAGTATGCAGAGCACAATTCTGCAAATCTTTTGATAAAGGATGCTGAAAATGGATTACAAAAAACTATTTGATTTAACAGGCAAGGTAGCTGTCGTTACCGGCGGCACCGGTTATTTGGGTTCGGAAAATGTAAAGATTTTGAAGGACTTTGGCGCAACTGTTGTCAATGCGGACATCCGGGATGTGGAAGCCAGATGGGAAGGCGGCCAAAAGAATGCAGCAGACATGTTTGTGGTCTGCGACATTTCCTCCACGCAGTCCATCGCAAATTGCTTCAAAACCGTGTATGAAGCCTACGGAAAGATTGACATTCTGGTGAACTGCGCAATGTTCGGCGGCGCCCACGGCAAGAACAGCTGGCTGGAACATATGTCGGACGACATCTGGAGTAACGCCATTGACGGCGCACTGGGTTCGGTATTCCGCGGCATTCGGGAAGTTGTCCCCTACATGAAAGAACAGGGCGGCTCCATTATTAACTATTGCTCCATGTACGGTCTGGTATCCCCCGACCTGCGGATCTACGGCGACAACCCCCAGCGTCAGCCACCTACATACGGCGCAGCCAAGGCAGGTGTGGCGCAGCTGACCCGTTATGCTGCTGCCGACCTGGCCCATTACGGCATCCGTGTCAACTCGGTAACCCCCGGCCCCTTCCCCAACCCCAACAACCGGGAGGATGTTAAGTTCAACGAAAGCCTGGCAGACAAGACCATGCTGGGCCGCTACGGCCAGAGCTATGAGATGGCCGGCGCGGTTATGCTGCTGGCTTCCGATGCTTCCTCCTTCATGACCGGTACCAACATTGTGGTAGACGGCGGCTGGACTGCTTGGTAAATAATCAAAAAGAAATGGCGTGTTGCAATTTGCAACACGCCATTTGTTATTCTGCGCTTAAAACATGTGCACCCTGAAATTCCACGTGGAGGGGAAGCATCTGCCAGTTGGCATCGGTGATGGCTCCCAGCTTTTTGGCCAGCTTTTCTTCCAGGCCGGGATTTCGGGTGATGCACAGCAGGGTAGGGCCGGCACCGCTTAGACAGAAGGCTGCGCCGGTGGTGCGAATCAGTCCCTCAATCTTATCATAGTCGGTAATCATGCTCTTTCGGTAGGGCTGATGAATCCGGTCCTGCATGGCATTGCGCAGCAGCTTTTCATCCCCCAGCTCCAGAGCCTTCAGCACCATAGCACCGTGGGAGATGTTGTAAACCGCATCTGCCCGGCTGTATTGGGTGGGCAGCACGCTTCTTGCCAAAGTGGTGGGCAGGTCAAAATCCGGAACCAGTGCTAAAAATTCCCAATCCGGGTGGAGGGGAAAATCTACAGTGACAGGCAGACCGTTATCTACCATAGAAGCAGTCAGACCGCCGTAGAAAGCCGGCGCTAAATTGTCCGGGTGGCCTTCCATGGCATTGGTGATGTTCAAAAGTCCCTGGGTGGACAGTCGGTTGCCCCGTAACACATTGGCACCCATGGCACCGGCTACCAGCAATGCGGCTGAGGAGCCCAGACCCCGGCAAATGGGAATGTCGGAGCGAATGTGGATTTTTACGCCGCGGACCTCTTCGCTTAAGGATGCCAGCACCGCACAGTAAGAGGTATAGGCCATGTTATCCGGCCCGGCGTAGGCCTCGTCACAGCCGGTAATTTCCAGCCCGGCATCGGTTTCCTCAAAAGTTACATCAGTATACAGGCTCAGGGCACAGCCGAAGGCATCAAAGCCAGGGCCCAGATTGGCAGTGGTCGCCGGGACACGAATGGTCACACGTTTCATGGGTTTTCATCCTCTCTTTATAGTTGCATCACAAAGGAAAGCATATCCTCTTTTTCAATCACACCGGTGTGTAGCTCCGACTTTTCCCGCAGACCCGACAGATTTTTGGGAATGGCAACGCCGGTCATGGCTTCCAGATGCTCCATCTGGGTAAATTCATCGCCGGACAGGTCGCCCTTTAATGCCGCCAGTACCGCGGCCGGGAATTTGTAGGGAGAGGCGGTGGACAGCACCACCATGGGGCGGCTGTCCCCGGTTTGCCGGACATATTCCTCTGCCACAGCCCAGCCGGTGGCGGTGTGGGGGTCGCAGAGATATCCGGTGTCCCGGAAGACCCGGGCGATGGTTTCCGCGCCTTTTTCATCGTCACAAAAGTCTGCCCAGAACCGGTCTTGAATCTGGGAAAGGAGCGCTTGAGGAATTTCATATTTTCCGTCAGTATCCAGTTGCTTCATAAGACCGGATACCAGACAGGTGTCACCGCTCATCAGGTACAGCAGCCGCTCCAGATTAGACGACACCAGAATGTCCATAGAGGGGGAGTCGGTTTTGTGCAGGGGACGGCGCTTGTCGTAAACGCCGGTGCGGATAAAGTCTGTCAGCACATTGTTGGCATTGGAGGCGCAAATGAGTTTTCCCACGGGAAGGCCCAGCATCTTGGCAAGATAGCCGGCCAGAATATCCCCAAAATTGCCGGTGGGCACGGAGAAATTCACCTGGTCACCCATGGTAATTTTTCCCGCATCCAGCAAATCCCGATAGGCCTTGAAGTAGTATGTAATCTGGGGAGCAAGACGGCCGATGTTAATGGAATTGGCCGAGGACAGCCGGAAGGGAAGTGCCTTTCCCTGACAGGTGGAAAAAATCTGCTTGACGCCGGTTTGGGCATCGTCAAAATTACCCCGGACTGCGCAGACGGTGACATTGTCTCCCTCTTGGCTGACCATCTGCCGGCGCTGAACCTGGGAAACGCCCCCGTCAGGATAGAAAACGCAAATCCGGATACCCGGAACATTTTTGAAGCCCTCTAAAGCGGCCTTGCCGGTATCGCCGGAGGTGGCGGTGAGGATTAAAATGTCTTCTTCGTCACCCTTGGCGGTTTTGGCGGCGGTCATCAGTTGGGGCAGCATGGAAAGGGCCACATCCTTAAAGGCACTGGTTGGACCACGGAACAGTTCCAAAACGGTAAAGGGACCTACCGAAACCGTGGGAGTCAAATCCGCTGTTTCGAATTTGCCGGCATAGGCCGCGTGGACCAGCGCACCCATATTGGGGATGTCCGGCAGAAATGCAGACAGAATCTGCTCTGCCATGGACAAGGTGCTTGCCCTGACACATGTTTCCCAATCAAAGGCCGGAAGTGCCTCCGGCAGATATAAACCGCCGTCAAAAGCCAGACCTTTCAGCACTGCCTGGGCGCTGTCAACCTGGGGCGTTTGGGAGCGGGTGGAATGATATTGCATAACTTCCTCCTATAAAAAAAGACAATTTCTTTGCCACATGCACAAAAGATACACTTTTTTTGAAAAATACTTGGTTTTTGGTTGGGTATATGATATACTGTTTTCGGTGAAAAAGCAAGTGTTTTCCTTGAGGACACGTTTGTTTCTCAAAGGTGAATGGAAAGGTTGAGAGATTATGAAAATTGGCTTACTGGGTTTTGGCGTTGTGGGAAGAGGCGTTTATGAAATTACCACGGCCCGGCAGGATATGCAGGTGGCAAAGGTGCTGTGCCTGGAGGATGTGACCCTGCCCGATGCAGAGGTGACCCGAAACTATCAGGATATTTTAACCGACGAGACCATTGACACCGTGGTGGAGGCTATGGGCGGCTTGCATCCTGCCTATGAGTTTGTCCGGGGCGCCATTGAGGCCGGGAAAAATATTGTTACCTCCAACAAGGCGTTGGTGGCCAATTTTTATCAGGAGCTGCTTCCTCTTGCAGAAAGCAAGGGCGTGGCATTCCGCTGTACTGCGGCGGTAGGCGGCGGCATTGGCTGGCTCAGTGAGCTGGAGCGTGCCCGCCGTGTTCAAAAGCTGGAGCAGGTGGGCGGCATTATGAACGGCACCTGTAACTATATTCTGGACTCCATGACCCGGTTGGGGCTGACCTATGCAGATGCCCTGAAGCAGGCCCAGTCCTTGGGGTATGCGGAGGCCAATCCTTCCACGGATGTGGAGGGCATCGATACCTGGCATAAGGTGATTCTGTCCTCCAATGTGGCCTTTGGCATCCAGCTGGACCGGGATTCTGTGCCGGTGTCCGGTATTTCTACCATCACGGCAAAGGATGTAGCCCAGTTTACTGCCCACGGCTATGTCTGCAAGCTGATTTCCACCGGAAAGCGCTGTGGAGATGGGTATAGCGCCTATGTTCAGCCTACGCTATGTCCCCAGGGCGTTCCGGAGGCAGCAGTGCCTTCCAATTATAATCTGATTACTTTTATCGGTGAAACCTCCGGCCGGATGAGCTTCTACGGACAGGGTGCCGGACGCTATCCCACGGCGTATAATGTGATACAGGACTGTGTGGATGTGCTGGCGGGCAAACGGTTTTACAGCCCCTGCGGAGAAGAAGTGTCCGCAAGGAATGATGAAAAGCTGCGCTTTTATGTCCGGGGTGGAAGTGCCGTTCCGGCGGCCGCGGCAGAACAGTGGGGCGACGCCGTTGTGACAGAGCCTGTATCTGTTGAAAAAATACACAACTGGAAAAAAGAAAATCCAGATGCCTTCATCGCGGCACTGCGGGATGAAGACGGAATGTGAAAAAGGATGGAAAAGATATGTTAAAGGTTGCGAAATTTGGCGGCTCGTCCATGGCAGATGCGGGCCAGTATCAAAAAATTAAAGACATTCTTCTCAGCGACCCGGCCAGAAAAGTGGTGGTGGTCTCTGCCGCAGGCAAGCGGGACAAAAATGACCATAAAATTACAGACCTTTTGTATCTGTGCCATGCCCACACCCAATACGGTGTGGATTGCACCGGCGTTTTTGAGATGATTTCCTCCCGGTATCTGCAGATTCGGGATGAGTTGGGAATCCAATTGGATTTGGAGTCGGAATTTAGCGAGCTGAAAAAGCAATTGGATGCCAAGAAGGTGGACCAGGATGCTTTGGTCAGCCGGGGTGAATATTTTTCTGCCAAGCTGATGGCGGCCTATTTGGGCTTCCGGTTTATCGATGCGGCAGATTGGATTAAGTTCCAGTTTGACGGCTCTGTGGACCGGGAAACCTCTTATGAAGCACTGCGCAAGCTGGTGCTTCGGGGACAGGGCGTTGTGATTCCCGGCTTCTACGGCTGTATGCCCGACGGCCATATCCGCACCTTTACCCGGGGCGGCAGTGACATTACCGGTGCCTTGGCCGCTGCTGCGCTGGATGCGGATGTTTATGAGAACTGGACAGACGTCTCCGGTATTTTGATGGCAGACCCCCGGATTGTGGACAATCCTCAGGCCATCCCCGAGGTGACCTACGATGAGCTGCGGGAGCTGAGTTATTCCGGTGCTCAGGTGCTCCATGAGGGAACCATTTTCCCGGTTCGGGAGAAGAATATTCCTGTGAATATCCGCAATACCAACGCCCCCGAGGATGTGGGCACTATGATTAAGGAAAGCTTTGATGCAGACTCCGACCCCAACCGGTTTATTACCGGCATTACCGGCAAGAAGGATTTTACCATCATCAGCCTGTCCAAGCGGGGTATGAGCAATCAGGTGGGCGTACTGCATAAGGTGCTTACCGTGCTGGTGCGCCACGGAATTTCCGTGGACTATGTGCCCAACGGGATTGACAATGTTTCTGTGGTAATGCCCAGTGAGGCCATTGCGCCCCATCTTTATACCATTATGGCGGAAATCCAGAAGGAAGTGGCACCGGACACCTTGGAAATCCACGAAAAAATTGCTGTGGTTGCCGCGGTTGGCCGAAAGATGGCCTTCCGGCCCGGTATCTCCGGTAAAATCTTTGCGGCCTTGGGTGAAGCCGGCATCAATATCCGTATGATTAACCAGGGACCCGATGAGTTGAATATTATCTTCGGTGTGGATAACCGGGACTTTAAGGCGGCCATTCGGGTGCTTTATAACAGCTTTGTAAAATAAGCCTAGGGAGGAAAAACGTTATGAAAACATATACCGTTGCTGTTCTGGGTGCTACCGGTGCCGTAGGACAGGAAATGATTAAAATATTGCAGGAGCGGAATTTTCCGGTGAAGGAGCTGATTCCCCTTGCCAGTGCCAGAAGCGCCGGAAAGACAGTCACCTTCCGGGGTGAGCAGGTGGTGATTCGGGAGGCTTGCGAGGAAGCCTTTGCCGGTGTGGATATTGTGCTGGGTGCGGCAGAAAACGACATTGCCAAGAAATTTGCACCGGCGATTGTAGCTGCCGGCGCGGTTTTTGTGGATAATTCCTCCGCGTTCCGGATGGACCCCAAGGTGCCTCTGGTGGTGCCCGAGGTCAACCCTGAGGATGTAGCTTGGCACAATGGCATTATCAGTAACCCCAACTGTTCTACCATCATTACATTAACGGCAGTCAATTCCTTAAATTCCATTGCCCCCATCCGCACCATGACCGCCTCTACCTATCAGGCAGTGTCCGGTGCCGGTGCAGGAGGTCCTGTGGAGCTGATGAATGAGGTGGAGGCTCTCCGGGAGGGTAAAACCTATGAGCCCAAGGTCTTTTCCCACCAGATTGCCTATAATCTGATTCCCCAGATTGGCGGCGAACAGGTGGATGGCTACACCAGCGAGGAAATGAAAATGCAAAACGAGGGCCGGAAAATTATGCATCTGCCGGATTTGAAGGTCACCTGTACCTGTGTTCGGGTACCGGTGGTGCGCAGTCACTCCATTTCTGTCAGCTGTCATTTTGATGTACCGGTAACGGTGGAGCAGGTCAGAGAGGTGATTGCCAAAGCCCCCGGCTGTAAGCTGGTGGACGATTTGAGCAAAAAGATGTATCCCATGCCCCTGGATACCTCTGACCAGGACATCGTCTTCGTAGGCCGGATTCGCCCGGATTTGACAGATGACTGCGCCGTGGCGCTGTGGTGCTGTGGCGACCAGGTTCGCAAGGGTGCTGCCACCAACGCCATCCAGATTGCGGAGCTACTGACAAAGTAAATGAAAACCAGCCTGCTGCAGATGCAGCAGGCTGGTTTTTGCAACATAAAAATTATACCCCCAGCAAAGCCCGGGCAAAGAGAAAATAGATTAAAAGACTCACGGCATCCACAATGGTAGTAATAAAGGGGCTGGCCATAACGGCAGGGTCTAATTTCAACGCTTTAGCCGCCAAAGGAAGCAAACCGCCCACCACTTTGGCAATGATTACGGTAACGCACAGGGCAAGACATACCACGAAATTGACCATGAGGGTAATATTCCCGTTGCCCATGAGCAATCGGTCAACCAGCCAGATTTTGGCAAAGCACACCACGGCCAGAGCAAGGCCACATAAGAATGCAGTGAGAAATTCTTTCCACAGTACCCGCCACACATCGCTAAAGCGTACTTCTCCCAGACTTAAAGCACGAATGATGGTAACCGAGGATTGGGCGCCGGAGTTACCGCCGGTACCCATCAGCATAGGGATAAAGGCGGTCAGAGCCACCTGGGCGGCCAGGGCACCTTCAAAGGCGGTGATGATGAGCCCTGTAAAGGTGGCAGATATCATCAGCAGCATCAGCCAGGGAATCCGGTGAAGAAACAGGTCAAAGGCGGTGCTTTTCAGATAGGTTTTCTCTGAGGGGGTCATACCGCCCATCAGTTCCATATCCTCGGTGGTTTCGTCTTCGATAATGTCCATGGCATCGTCAAAGGTGACGATACCTACCATGCGGTTTTCCCCGTCCACCACAGGAAGGGCCAGGAAATTATATTTGCTGAGCATCCGCGCCACTTCTTCCTGGTCGGAGTGGGTGGTAACGGAAATCAAGTTGGTTAACATAATATCCCGAATAAGCACATCGTCGTTTTCTGCCAGCAGCAGGTCCTTCACAGAGACCAGACCCAGAAGCCGCCGGTCAACGGCGGTGACGTAGCAGGTGTAGATGGTTTCCTTGTCCACGCCTTGCCGGCGAATCCGCAAAATGGCCTCGCCCACCGTCATATTTGGCCGCAGGGAAACATATTCGGTGGTCATAATAGAGCCGGCGGAGTTTTCAGGGTAGCGCAGGATTTGATTGATGGAACGGCGCATTTCCGGGTCGGCCTGCTTCAAAATTCGCTTGACCACATTGGCCGGCATTTCTTCTACCAGTGCCGCCGCGTCATCCACATACAGTTCATCCACAATTTCCTTCAGCTCATTGTCGGAAAAGCTGCGGATGAGGATTTCCTGGTCATCGGATTCCATTTCTACAAAGGTTTCCGCCGCCAGCTCTTTCGGCAGCAGTCGGAACAGAAGGGGGATGCGCTGCTCCTCCAAGTCCCGAAACAGCGCGGCCACGTCGCTGGGATTCATTACCACCAGAATATCCCGCAGGGTCGCGTATTTTTTCTCCTCCAGCATTTTGAGGAGTGCTTCTTCCAGAATTTCAAAACGTTCTGACATGATGTATTTCCTCCTTTTCGTTTTAGAAGTGAATACACCGGTCAAAGGAAATCAGGCCGCAAAGAATCGCGGCCGCAGGCGACTTCGACCGGGTATATTGCCATTACTGCCGGATTCCATGGTGGTCCCTCCTTTTTTACAGACTTTCTCTATTTTAACCTTTATTTTCCGTCTTGTCAATCTTGACGAATTATTCAAATCATCGTAAAATAATTGTAACAGGTATGTATGCCAAGGAGGAAGTAAGATGATTCGCGTCGCTACAATAGAGGATGTTCCTGCCATTTTGGAAATTTACGCGCCCTATGTTCGCAATACTACATATAGCTTTGAATATAACGTACCCACCCTGGAGGAATTTATCCGGCGGTTTCAGGAGATTACCGCCCGGTTCCCCTGGCTCATTTGGGAGGAGGAGGGGCAGGTGCTGGGCTATGCCTACGGCAGTCTGCCCTTTAAGCGCTCTGCATATCAGTGGGACTGTGAGGTGTCCATTTATCTTGCCCCCCAGGCCCAGGGAAAGGGATTGGGCCGGCGGCTGTATGGGGCGCTGGAGCATATTCTTTTCTTCCAGGGCTATCGGGTAATTTATTCCATTGTGACTGCAGAGAATGAACATTCCCTGGGCTTTCATGAGCATCTGGGCTACCGCAAGGTGGCGGAGCTACCGGGCTGCGGCGTAAAATTCGGCCGCTGGCTGGGAGTTGTTTGGCTGGAAAAACGGCTGGATTCTGTCGAAATACCTACAAATCCACCACAAGGCTGGGGAAGCATTGTGGAAAATGACAAAAAATATAGCGATATTTTAGATGCTTTGCCCCTTTTTTAATTGGAAGAAGTGTGCTATGATATTTATAGTGACTGTGTTTCCTGCAGCGGACCGTGACCGGGTCATGCAGGAACAATTGAAACAAAAGGAGCTGTGATTATGTATTTTTACAAAAAACGCTGCATTGCTATGCTTTTGGCCGGTGGTCAAGGCAGTCGGTTAAAGGTTTTGACGGAGAAAACCGCAAAGCCGGCGGTCCCCTTTGGAGGGAAATACCGCATTATCGATTTTCCCTTGAGCAACTGCGTCAATTCCGGAATTGATACGGTAGGTATTTTGACCCAATATCAGCCCTTGGAGCTAAACGAATATATTGGCAACGGACAACCTTGGGGGTTGAATAAGACCCGCAGCTGTGCCCAAGTGCTTCCTCCTTATGAACGGCACGATAAAAAAAGTGGCTGGTATAAAGGAACAGCCAACGCTATTTATCAAAATATTGATTTCATTGAGCGTTATGACCCGGAATATGTGGTGATTCTCTCTGGCGACCATATTTATAAGATGGATTACGCTGCCATGGTGGAGTATCACGAAAAGAACGGCGCAAGCTGCACCATTGCGGTGCGCAATGTCCCCTTGTCGGAGGCCTCCCGATTTGGAATTCTCAACACCAATCCGGACAATTCCATTTATGAGTTTGAGGAAAAGCCCAAAGCACCTAAGTCAACCAATGCATCCATGGGTATTTATGTGTTTAATTGGAAGGTTTTGCGGGAAGCGCTGATTACTGATGAAGACGATGCCGATTCGGCCAACGATTTCGGAAAAAATATCATTCCTTATCTGCTGAAGACCGGCCACAAAATGATGGCCTATCCCTTTGACGGCTACTGGAAGGATGTGGGAACCATTGATTCCCTCTGGGAAGCCAATATGGAGCTGTTGGGAAGAAATCCGGAGTTTGACATTCGGGGGGATGAACGGGCCAAGATTTATGCCAGAAACGATGCTCTGCCCTCCTCTTATATCGACGCCGAAGCCAAGGCTGTGGGCTGCTTTATTGCCGAAGGTTCTGAGGTTTACGGCACAGTCCGCCACAGCGTAATTTCCACCGGCTGCTCCATAGGAAAGGATGCGGTGGTAGAAGACAGCGTGGTGATGCCCGGGGTGGTTATTGAGCCCGGTGCCATTGTCCGCCATGCGATTTTGGGAGAAAACAGCCGTATCTGCCGGAATGCAGTGGTAGGTGGAGCTTTTGGAGCCAAGGAACGTAAGAAAATCAGCGTTACCTCCAAGGGTGCGGTGATTGAGGAAAACACGGTGCTTTTGCCCGGAGAAATGCGCTAAGGAGGAAAAAACCATGAATGTAATGGGAATCATCTTTGCCAACGATGCATCCTTGAATGAATTAACCGATAAGCGCACTCTGGCCAGTTTGCCCTTTGGCGGCCGGTACCGTCAGGTGGATTTTCATCTGTCCAATATGGTGGCGGCAGGCATCCGGCAAATCGGGATTATTTCCCGGCAGAACTATCAGTCGTTGATGAATCATATCGGCTCCGGAGAGGAATGGGGCCTGGAGCTGGAGGAAGGCGGTCTGGAATTTTTGACCCCCTTTGCCATGAGCACCATTGACAGCTACCGGGGAAAGCTGGGCTCACTGTATACCGCCATGACCTTTTTGGAGTGCGGTTCCGAGGACGGATATGTGGTAATGGCAGACTCTGCGGTGCTGAGCAATCTGGATTTGGGCAAGGTCATTGCCTCCCATATTGAAAGCGGTAAGGATTTGACCTTGGTGACCAAGGAAGGTATCGCCAATGGCCGCAAGCAGTTGGATTTGGCGCTGAAGCTGGATAGCAAAGGAAATATCAGCGATATTGCTGTGGACTATATTGCTCCTGAAGGTTATCTTGCTTCCATGGATGTGTTTGTGCTGTCGAAAAAATTGCTGAAAAACACAGTCAAAGAGTTTATTCCCCGGAACCTGTTCCACATGGATAGGGATTTGGTGCTGGGACAGTGGGAAAAGGGCGCGCTTTCTGTCAATGTGTACCAATTTGACGGAGTGGCGCTTTACAATGATTCGGTAGAGGAGTATTTCCAAAACTCGCTTGCCCTGATGGACAGCGCAGTGCGCCATGACCTGTTTGGCGGCAACCATCCGGTCTTTACGAAGGTACGGGACCGGGTACCCAGCTACTACGGGGAAAGCAGTGAAATTGACAACTGCATTGTGGCAGACGGCTGCTTCCTGGACGGACAGGTGGCAAACTCCGTGCTGTTTCGGAATGTAACGGTGTGCGAGGGCGCAAAGGTATCCGACTGCGTGATTATGAATGATACCGTGGTGGGAGAAGGCAGTGAGCTGAAATATGCCATTTTAGACAAGGATGTGGTGGTTCGTCCCGGCTCCCGGCTGTGCGGCACACCCAGAAATCCCGTAATTATCAAAAGAGGGGAAATTGTATGAAAATAGCCATTCTGGCCTCGGAGGGTGCGCCCTATATTAAATCCGGCGGCCTGGGGGATGTGATGGAAGCCCTGCCGGCGGCATTGGCACGGATTGCCGGCAATGAAGTGGTGCTCATCCTGCCCTATTACAAAAAGATAAAGGAAAATCCCCGGCTGGAAACGGAAGACCTGGTTAGCTTTACAGTCACCTTGGGGTGGCGGAAGCAGTATGCGGGTCTGAAACGGCTGAAGGGCAGAACAGACGGGGTACAGGTTTGGTTTATTGACAGCGAGTATTATTTCGGCGCCCGGCCCGGGGCATTGTACGGGGATTTGGACGACGGAGAGCGGTTTGCGTTCTTTGCCAAGGCCGGTTTGGATGCTATGCTCCGTATGAAATACATTCCGGATGTGATTCAATGTAACGATTGGCAGACGGCGGCTGTGCCCCCTTATCTGCGGTCAGTATACCGCAAGGACTTCCCCAATACCCGGTGTATGTATACCATCCATAACATTGAGTACCAGGGCTGGGCAGACGGCAGTTTCTTTGACGATGTATTGGCACTGCCTTGGGAGTACCGGGGCTGTCTGGATATGCACGGCGCGGTGAATATGATGAAGGGCGCGATTGAAACGGCCGATTTGGTGACGACGGTATCCGAAACCTACGCCAAAGAGCTGATGTATCCTTATTATGCCCACGGTCTGGACGGTGTTTTGTCCTATGCCCGGGGAAAGCTGACAGGAATTACCAACGGCATTGATGTGAATACCTTTAACCCTGAAACGGACCCGGCATTGCCGACCCATTACAATGCGGATACCTTCCGGCAGGGGAAAGGGGTCTGCAAGGCGGCCTTGCAAAGGGAAGTGGGACTTCCGGTAGTGCCGGATGTGCCCTTGATGGTCATGGTCACAAGATTGGCCGGCCATAAGGGATTGGATTTGCTGTGTCACATTGCCCGGCGGCTGCTGCGGGAGGAATCCTGCCAACTTTTGATTCTAGGTACAGGAGAGCAAAGATTTGAGGGCTTCTTCCGGGAACTGGCAGAGGAATATCCTCATCGGGTCGCGGCGAAAATAACCTTTGATTTGGCTCTGGCATCCCGAATCTATGCCGGCGGTGACATTTATTTGATGCCCTCTAAATCAGAACCCTGCGGTTTGAGTCAGATGAACGCCATGCGCTACGGCACTGTGCCGGTAGTCCATGCCACCGGCGGGCTGAAGGATACAGTGCCTTCTGCGGATGAATCGGGCCAAAAGGGACTGGGCTTCACCTTCCAAAGCTACAATGCAGAGGACTTTTTAGGCGCAATCAAGCGGTGCATCAGACTTTACCGCCAGAACCCTGAGGGTTTTGCTCAATTGGCACTCCGGGGTATGTGTCAAGACTTTAGCTGGGATAAGCCGGCTCAGCGGTATATGGAGCTGTTCCGAAAAATGTGCGGAGAATGAGAAAAAGGGTCTGCCGAACCGTTACGGCAGGCCTTTTTTGTGTCCAGAATGAGAAATAGTTGTGTTCCGGCTATTTCTTTTTTTACGGAAATGGTGTATAATTTCCGTAAGAAAACAATGCGTTCAGGAGCTTATTATGCGTATTTTGTTTGACAGTAAGAAATTAGAATATAAATCGCCCTTTGGCACTTTAGTGCCGGAGCAGGAATGTAGGCTTTCTATCCGGATTCCCGTATCTGTGCAGACGCAAAGTGTGGAATGCAGAATTCAATGGGAAGACGGCAGCTTTGCTATGACAGTGCCGCTGATGTCCAAGGAGCGGCAGGGAGATTATGAGTGTTTTTCCGGCAAGTTTCACTTCATCACCCCGGGACTGTATTTTTACTATTTCTATATCATCGGGCATACCGGCGGCTTTCGGCTGTTCAAATACGGAGACGATACCAATATGGAAGAGGGGGATTTATGGCAGGTAAGCTGTATCCCCCAGGATTTTGTCACGCCGGATTGGGCCAAGGGAGCGGTTATCTACCAAATTTTCCCAGACAGATATCACCGTTGCGGGCAATGTGACTTAACAGGAAAGCTGGAGCCCTATACGGTCCACGCCGCCTGGGACGAAGAGGTGCAGTGGCGGCCCACCCCGGAGGGAGAAGTGCTGAACAATGACTTTTTTGGCGGAAATTTCCGGGGCATTACGGAAAAAATGGAGGAAATTGCCAAGCTGGGGACAACCATTTTATACTTAAATCCTATCAGCAAGAGCTTTTCCAGCCACCGTTACGACACCGGAGATTACAAGACCCCCGACCCTATGCTGGGAACGCTTGCGGATTTTACTGCCTTATGCCATGCCGCCCACCGGCTGGGAATCAAGGTGATTTTGGACGGCGTGTATTCCCACACCGGCTCCAACAGCCTGTACTTTGACCGGAATGGGTGCTTTGGCGGCAATGGGGCATACAACAGCCAAGGCTCTCCTTACTATCGCTGGTATTCCTTTCAGCAGTGGCCCAATCAATATAAATCCTGGTGGGGGTTTGACACCCTGCCCACTGTGAATAAGCTGGACCCCGGCTTTGTGGAGTATATCATTACCGGGGAGAAGAGCGTGGTGGCCCATTGGCTGAAAGCGGGCTGTGACGGCTTTCGATTGGATGTGGCAGATGAACTGCCCGGAGAGTTTTTGGTTTTGCTGAAAAAACGTATCCGTCAGATAAAGCCCGATGCACTGCTTATGGGTGAGGTGTGGGAGGATGCTTCTCACAAAATCTCCTACGGTCAGCGTTGCCGGTATTTTGTAGACGGCGTTCTGGATTCTGTGATGAATTACCCCTTCCGCACTGCGATTTTGCAGTTTTTGCAGGGGCAGGATGACGGCCGTGGGCTGAAAAACACAGTGATGACCATTGGGGAAAATTATCCGCCCCAGGTGCTTGCCTGCAATATGAATCTGCTGGGAACCCATGATACCCCCCGGATTTTAACTGCACTGGTAGACAGCTTTGAGGGCAGTCGGGAGGAAATGGCCCATCGGCGGCTGAGCCCGGAGCAATATGCCCTGGCTCGCCAGCGGCTGATGCTGGCATCCCTTTTGCAATATACCCTCCCCGGCAGTCCGGCGCTGTATTACGGAGACGAGGCCGGCATGGAAGGCCATAAAGACCCCTTTAACCGCCGCACCTACCCCTGGGGTCGGGAGGATACCGAATTGCTGGAGCATTACCGGGGGCTGGGAAAGCTCCGCAAGGAAAATATCGCCTTGCGATTGGGAGAAATTTCTTTCCTGCAGGCAGGAAACGGCACACTGATGTTTACCCGCAGCACTAAGGAGCAGACCCTGCGAATCTGTGTCAACGCCAGCGGAGAAGCATGCCGGTTTCCCGCCGGAAAGCTGTTAGCAGGACAGCATTTACAGAGTGTGGATGGACGAGAATTAACGTTGGCACCTCTGGGCTATTGTGTATTGGAGGAAGAATAAATGGAGGAAATTTTTCTGTCCGGCTATTGCCGGTGCCTGGATGCCAGCCGGATGGTGACCCTGGAAAAAGAGGGGCAAGTATGGAAACCGGACTGCGAGTTTGAAAGCTGTCCCTATCAACCTGCCTGTCAAATTGCAGAGAAAATCCAGTCCTGCATGGAAACACAAGGATAGCAGGAAGGAAATGCTTGCAATTTGTTGGGAATTGGGGTAAAATCAGGGTATATGTCAACATAAGGGAGGGTATTTAGATGAAAAGATATATTTCCTTATTTTTGATAATGGCGTTGCTCCTGGCCTTGGCCGCCTGCAACCCTAGCACCGATGCGGACGTGCTGGAAAGGCCTCAGACCGGCGCGACGTCTACAACACCCTCATCTTCAGAGGATACAGCTGGCGGCGCAACCGTTCCTACAACATCGGTTCCGGTGACCACAACCCCGGAGACCACCGCTTCCGAACCTACGGTTCCGGCTGCTACAGCCCCAGAGCCTACGGAATCGGAGCCAACGGTACCGGTGACTACGTCACCCAAGCCCACAACGCCTCCGCCCTGTACCCATAGCTACGTAGTCAGCAGCACAGTCCCATCCACTTGCCAGAAAAAAGGCAGTGCTACATATACCTGCAGTAAGTGCAGTGATTCTTATACAAAAGAATTGGCACTGGCGGAGCATACGGTGGTGACAGACCCGGCGGTGGCGGCCACTTGCACAGCCACCGGTAAGACAGAGGGAAAGCATTGCTCTGTTTGCAAAACCGTATTGGTGGCTCAGAACACCGTTGGGAAAACCGCCCATAAAGAGGTGGTCATTCCGGGCACAACACCCACAGAAACCACCGGCGGCATGACCGCAGGTAAGAAATGTGCCACCTGCAACCAAATCTTAGTGGCACAGACCGAAATTCCTGCATATCTGGACGCCTGTAACGGCAATTTTGCTTACGGAAAGCTGGCCGGCCAGGCAAAGGGTGCTGAAAAACAAAAACTGTATGAACGTCTGCTTACTGCGGCAAAGACTTTCCATACCGGCCAGGCAAATGCCCAGAACGACATTGCCGTTAGCGCGGATTTTTCAGACCTGGGACTGACAGAGCAGGAGGCAATGCAGGTTTGGCTCTGCTTCAGAAATGATAATCCGCTGTTTTACTGGATATCCGGCACAGTCAGCTTTACAAATTCCCAGCTGAACATTCTGGTGGACAGCGCTTATGCCACCGGAGCAGCCAGAGCAAATTATAACAAACTGATTTACGGAAAAATCACGGAATTTGTTAACAAGGCTGCAGGAGAAACCTCTGCCTACATGATTGCCCTTGCATACCACGATGCCATTATTGAAGCCATAGACTATGCCTATGAAGAAGACGGCTTTACGCCGGAGGATGACGTCTGGGCACATAATATCCTTGGCGTGTTTGAAAAGAAAAGCGGTGTTTGCGAAGCCTACGCACGGACGTTCCAGCTGCTTTTAAATGTCAGCGGCGTGGAAAATACCTTTGTCAGCGGCACAGCCGGGATAGACACCCTGGAAAACCACGCATGGAATTTGGTGAAGCTGGATGACGGTCAGTGGTACTGGTGCGACCTAACCTGGGATGATAAGCCGGACTGGGAGTGGGGAATTGTCTACAATTATTTCTGTGTGAACGATACCCAGAATGTAAATTGGACAGATTCCTGGGATGCTCCTGAGCCCCATGGCTTTTTGGCAGACCATACCCCCTGTACGGCCATGGATGCCAGCCTTACTTGGCAGATGGAGCTGCCGGCCCGGTCAGAAAAGGAATACAAAGCCACCAACGAATTGCTGGTTCGGGACACCTTCTCTGAGGATGCGCTTACCTACTCGGTCATCGGATATCATACGGTGCAGCTGATCAAAGTGGAGCGCGACGGTGCGCTTGTGATTCCGGAAACGGTGGAACACAATGGTGTCAGATACACAGTCATTTCCGTAGGCCGGGTGCGTGAAGACGGCTTGTTTGACCAGTTTGCGGTTTTGGAAAATACCACCAGCGTAACGATTCCGAAAACAGTGAAGTTCATCTGGGATTTCTCCCTGAATTGCGGCACGGTGGAATGGTATAAGGTGGACAGCGCCAATCCCTATTTTACCAGTGTAGACGGCGTTTTGTTCACGAAATCCCTGTATACCCTGATTGCTTATCCCAGCGGAGCGCCGGAGAGAGATAAGTATGTGATTCCGGATGCCACGGTTCGGGTTGCTAATGGCGCATTTACCGGCTTGAATAATCCGATGAATGAACTGGTAATCAGTGCCAATGTTATCGGTTTCGGCTTTGCCAACTGGGGTGGGGGCTATCGGGATGCGCCGCCTACCGGAGGGTTTGGAGGCAATGTTGTGGGCGGTGACTTTGGGGAAATGATCTACCACTGGAACTTGCACGGTTGGGAATTGAAGTTCACGGTTGCGGAAGGCAATGAAAATTACAAGGTGATAGACGGTGTGCTGTATTCCTGCTACGACGGCAAGCCTTCTTTGGTGGAGGCGGCGGCTTCCACAGAAGTCACCTCCGTGTCGGTTGTGGAGGGAGCAACGGGTATCGAACTCTTTGCCTTCAACAGATGTGATAATCTTACCAGTGTGACCCTCCCCAGCAGCATTCGTTCCATTGGTTCGGCCTTTGACTGCCCCAATCTGAAGGAAATTACGTTCCTCGGAACGGTGGAACAGTGGAATGCGATCGATAAATCCGAGCTGTGGAGCTGGCCCTGGGAAATCGCAGTGATCTGCACCGATGGAAGAGTATAAAGAAACGATTGCATAAGAAAACGGCTGCTGTCAGAGCTTGACAGCAGCCGTAAGTTTATTTTCCGAACCGGGCGGCAACTTCCTTCAGCATGCTGCGAATGGGCAGCTGATAGGGGCAGCGGGTCTCGCAGATGCCACAATCGATACAGTCTGAGGCGGTTTTTGCCATGCCGCCGTAGCGCATTCTTGCCCAGTCCTCCAGACCGTAACGGGTGAGATATCCGTCCATCAAAAATACACCGGGGATGGAGATGCCGGCAGAGCAGGGAGCGCAATAATTGCAGCGCCGGCAGAACTGTGTACCCAGGGTGTCCCGAATGTGCTGTATTTTTTCCTGCTCCTGGGCGGTAAGGGGGGATTGGTCGCAAACTGCGGCCAAGTTTTGGGAAATCTCCTCCGGGGCGGCCATGCCGGGAATTACCACGGAGACATTGGGATTTGCAACGATATAGCGAAGAGCCAGAGTAGCATCCTCAATGGCGCCGCCGGCCAGAGGCTTCATGCAGATAAAGCCGATATTTTTCTCGGCGCACAGCCGGAGCAGCTCCTCTCCCTGGGTTTCCACAATGTTATAGGGGAACATGATGGTTTCCACCCAGGGTTCTTCTACCGCCAGCCGAAAGACATCCAGAGAGTGGAGGGTAATACCAATATGCCCGATTTTTCCCGCCTTTTTGGCCTCCTGCAACGCTTCCACAGCGCCGCCGGGAGCAATGACCTGCCGGAAATTCTCCAGGGAAGGGTTGTGAATTTGATACAAGTCAATATAATCTGTCCGCAGATTTGTAAGGCTGGTGTCCACATCCGCCGCCATGGCCTCTTTGGTGCGGGCCATGCTCTTGGTGGCAAGGATAAATTTGTGTCGCAGGCCCTCTAAGGCCTGTCCTAAATAGGCTTCGCTGACGGTATAGCCCCGGGCGGTATCTATGTAGTTAACGCCGGCATCTGCCAACTGCTGAATCAGGGGGATAGTACCCTCTGCATCAATCCGCTGAATCGGGATGCCGCCAAAGCCCATTCGGGATACCTTTAAGCCGGTTTTTCCAAGAATCCGATATTCCATGGTTTACTCCTTTTTCTCCTTGGGGGTGTTTCCCAAGGCCTTTGTTTTTTTGTAGGCGGCTTCAATGCAATCCATGACTGTGCCCCGGAAACCGTGTTGCTCCAATGCCTGTACGCCGGCAATGGTACTGCCGCCGGGGGAACATACTGCATCCTTCAGGGCGCCGGGGTGGACACCGGAGGACAAAGCCATTTCTGCCGCACCGGCCATGGTTGTTGCGGCATATTCCAGCGCCTTTTTCCGGGGCAGACCGCAGGACACCGCACCGTCAGCCAATGCTTCCAAGAACATATATAAATAGGCGGGGCCACAGCCGGACAGGGCGCTGGCGGCATCCATCAAACCTTCGTCGATGGCATCCAGCCGTCCGGCATACTGCAAATCCGCCAACACATCAGCCAGAACCTGGTCGCTGACCAGGGCGTTACGGCAGTAGGGAATCATGCCCTTTCCCACGGCCACCGGGGTGTTGGGCATAATGCGGATGATAGGCAAAGCAGTACCGGCAAGGGCCTCAATTTGCAGGATGCTTAAGCCGGCGGCCATGGTAATCAGCACCGGCTTTCGCTGTGCCAGCAGAGTCTGGAGGGGCGCAAGCACTCCGGCCATCATCTGGGGCTTGACACACAAAAACAGCCGGTCACATTCCTTGGCGGCGGTTTCATTGTCGCCATAGGCAATGGAAAGGCTTTGCGCCAGCTTTGCGGCCTTGCCGGAGCGGTCCGTAACCAGAATGTCCCGGGTTGCCCGGGAAAGGGCCTTTGCAACTGCACCGCCCATATTTCCACAGCCGATAAATCCATATTTCATATTTTCCACCTACTTTACAGAGCGTTCCTTGTATGAATATGAGTATAGCACACTTACAGAACCTTGACAAGCGACAATGCATAGAATTTCTTTGATGAACCTTTGTGGATTTGAAACAATTTTACCTTTCTATCATAGGGAAGGAAGGACATTTTTGACGAATTGTGGATTTGCCCCTTGTAATTTGCGGCTGAAAATGATACGATACATTAATCATGTACACTTGTCCGCGCTTTGCGAACAAACACCGAATAACGGGAGGGAATGCTATGGCAAGAGTTTATAATTTTTCTGCAGGTCCTGCGGTGTTGCCGGAGGCGGTTTTGCGTCAGGCGGCAGCAGAAATGCTGGATTATCGGGGAAGCGGTATGTCCGTAATGGAGATGAGTCATCGCTCATCTGTGTATCAGGATATTATTGACAGGGCAGAAAGTGACCTGCGGGAACTGATGGGTATTCCGGCAGGCTATCAGGTGCTGTTTCTTCAAGGCGGTGCGCACCTGCAATTTTCCATGGTCCCCATGAACTTTATGAAAAACAAGGTGGCGGATTATATCATCACCGGTCAGTGGGCGAAAAAGGCCTATCAGGAAGCAAAGCTGTTCGGTCAGGCCAATGCGGTGGCATCCTCTGCAGACCAGACCTTTTCCTACATTCCCGATTGCTCGGATTTACCCATCAGCGAGAATGCAGACTATGTGTATATCTGCGAAAACAACACCATCTACGGCACGAAATTTAAGGAATTGCCCAATACCAAGGGCAAGGATTTGGTGTCCGATGTGTCGTCGTGTTTCCTGTCTGAGCCGGTGGATGTGAGCAGGTATGGCATGCTTTACGGCGGCGTTCAGAAAAATATTGGCCCTGCCGGTGTGGTGATTGCCATTATCCGGGAGGATTTAATTACCGAGGATGTTTTGCCCGGAACGCCCACCATGCTTCGCTATAAGACCCATGCCGACAACGGCTCTTTATACAACACACCTCCTACCTACGGCATTTATATCTGCGGTCTGGTATTCCAGTGGCTGAAGGAAATGGGCGGTCTGGAGGCCATGAAGCTGCACAATGAGAAAAAGGCCGCAATCCTCTACGATTTTCTGGATCAGAGCAAGCTGTTCCGGGGCACGGTGGTGAAAAAGGACCGGTCGCTGATGAATGTGCCCTTTGTCACCGGTGACGAAGCGCTGGATGCGAAGTTTGTGAAGGAAGCAACGGCTGCGGGATTCCTGAATTTGAAGGGCCACCGCACAGTCGGCGGTATGCGCGCCAGCATTTATAATGCCATGCCCATAGAGGGTGTGGAAAAGCTGGTGGCCTTTATGGACCGCTTTGAAAGCGAAAACCGCAAGTAAGGAGGATACCAAATGTATCAGATTCATAGTTTGAATAAAATTTCTCCCAAGGGAATGGCCCTGTGGACAGAGAACTATACCCAAGTGGATGAAATGCAAAATGCCGATGCTATTTTAGTCCGCAGTACCGCTATGCATGACTTGCAGCTGCCGGATTCCCTTTTGGCGGTGGCCAGAGCCGGCGCCGGTGTGAATAATATTCCGCTGGACCGGTGTGCAGAGGCCGGCATTGTGGTGTTCAATACCCCCGGCGCCAATGCCAACGGTGTCATGGAGCTGGCCCTGTGCGGCATGCTGCTGGGCAGCCGGGATATCGTGGGTGGAATTGAATGGGTAAAGTCCGTGAAGGACCAGCCGGATATCGCCAAGCTGGTGGAAAAAGGCAAGAGCAAATTTGCCGGCAATGAAATCGCTCATAAAAAACTGGGTGTTATCGGTCTGGGTGCCATCGGCGGCCCACTGGCCAATGCGGCCGTCAAGCTGGGTATGGAGGTCTACGGCTGTGACCCCTTTATTTCCATCGATGCGGCATGGCATTTGGACAGCAATATTATCCCTGTAAAAACCCGGGACGAAATCTATGAAACCTGCGATATCATCACCATCCATGTGCCCCTTCTGGAGGACACCAAGAAGATGATTAACGCAGATGCCCTGGCAAAAATGAAAGACGGCGTGTTAATTCTGAATTTTGCCAGAGATTTGCTGGTGGACGACGATGCCATGGAAGCGGCGCTGAAATCCGGCAAGGTAAAGCGCTATATTACCGATTTCCCCAATGACCGCACGGCCAATATGGAGGGGGTTGTTGCCATTCCCCATCTGGGTGCCTCTACGGAGGAATCCGAGGACAACTGTGCCCGGATGGCCGTGAAACAGGTAATGAATTATCTGGAAAACGGCAATATTGTCAATTCCGTCAATTTCCCCAACTGTGACATGGGTCTGTGTACCAAGGCCGGCCGGGTGACCATTCTCCACCGGAATATCCCCAATACCCTAAGCAGCTTTACCGGTGCAATGGCCAAAGAAAATATCAATATTTCTGACCTGATGAACCGAAGCCGGGGAGAGTATGCCTATACCATTTTGGATTTGGACCATCCTGCCCCCGATTCTGTCATTGAGGCACTGAGTGCCATGGATGGCGTACTCCGGGTTCGGAAAATTCGATAAAGATAGGAAATACACCTCTTGATAGAGGTGTATTTCTTTTTTGTTGCGCAGCAGGCCATTTCAAGGTATAATGGATGCCGGGGGAGTGAGAAAAGATGAGTATGGAACAATGCAACGCCATGAATGGGAAAAAATGCAGCTGTGGGAAAATCCACAGCTTTCAAACCCGTGTGGTGACAGGAAAGGGCGCGCTGGAACGAATTTTAGAGTGTATCACAGCCTTCAGTGCCCGAAAGGTGTATCTTCTATCAGATAGAAATACATATCGGGCGGCGGGAGAAAGGGTCTGCAAGCTTCTTCAGGAGGCTGGAATTGACTATGTCAGCCATTGTTTCCGGGAAGTTTGTCCCGAGCCGGACGAGGAGAGCGTAGGCTCTGCCATTATGCATTATGAGGCAGATTGCGATTTGGTAGTGGGCATAGGCTCCGGCGTTATCAACGATATCGGAAAAATTGTCAGTGCCGTGGCAGGAAAACCCTATATCATTGTTGCCACTGCCCCCTCCATGGATGGGTATGCCTCCGCAACCTCCTCCATGACCCGGGACGGACTGAAGATTTCCCTGCCCAGCAAAAGTGCAGATGTGATTATTGGAGACACGGAGATTTTATGCCAAGCACCCTTAAAGATGATGAAATCCGGTTTGGGAGATATGCTGGCCAAATATGTCAGCATTTGTGAGTGGCGAATTGCCCATCTGATTACCGGAGAGTATTACTGCGAAGAAATTGCCCGGCTGATTCGGGGCGCGGTAAAGCGGTGTGTGGACAATGCGGAGGGTTTGTTGCATCGGGAGGAAGCCGCCGTGGAGGCGGTGTTTGAGGGATTGGTCATGGGGGGAATTGCCATGAATTATGCAGAGCTTTCCCGTCCTGCCTCCGGGGTGGAGCATTATATTTCCCATGTGCTGGATATGCGGGGCGTGGAATTTGGAACGGCGGTAGAGCCCCACGGCATCCAGTGTGCGGCAGGCACGCTGATTGCCGTAAAGGCCTATGAAAAGCTGGTGACGCTCCGGCCAGACCGGGAAAAGGCCCTTTCCCATGCCGAAAGATTTGATTATGAAGCATGGAGCGCCGACCTGCGGACGCTTTTGGGCAAAGGGGCAGAGAGCATGATTGCCCTGGAAACCAAGGAAGGGAAGTACAATGCCGGTCGCCATAGCGTGCGGCTGGAAAGAATTTTGTCCCATTGGGAGGAAATTTTGGAAAGCATTGGGCAGGAGTTACCTTCTTCTGCGGAGCTGGAAACACTTCTGGATACCGTTGGTTTGCCAAAAACCTTGGAGGAGCTGGGAACTCCGGAAACATTGTTCCCGGCGATTTTCCGGGCCACCGGGGACATTCGGGACAAATACGTATTGTCCAGACTGGCTTGGGATTTGGGCGTTACAGAAGAAATAATATAAAAGCCCCCCGCAGCCGTTGAACTGCCCCAGTTTGTACTGTTCGCACAAACTGGGGCAGTTCATTTTATCGGGTGCTTTTTTGACAGAGTTATGTGAGATTTCCGGCGGCGTGCTGTGCCGGCAGGCAGGCCTTGTAGCGTTTTAGATAGGATTGGAAGCCTGCAACACCTGCAGGGTCAGGGTGCAGACAGGTGCTTTGGGCATGGGAAAAGACCCGGTTGATGAGATAGTCTTCCATGCTTTCACCGTTGCCCTTTCGGCACATATAGGCGGCCAGCAGGGCCATACCCCAAGGGCCACCCTCCCCGGCGGTGGTCATGGCGGTGATGGGAATATTCAGCATATCTGCAAGAATCTGCTGCCCAACTCCGGGGGTCTTAAAGAACCCGCCGTGACCCAACAGACGGTCCGTTTCCACCTGCTCCTTTTCTGCCAGCAGGTCCATGCCGAATTTCAGCGTGGCAATGGCACCGTAGAGCTGAGAACGCATAAAATTGGCAATGGTCATGGGGCTGTCCGGCAGGCGTAACACCATAGGCCGGCCCTGTGCTGTTTGGGTCAGGGGCTCGGCAGTGAAATAGTTGAAGGAAATGATGCCACCGCAGTCCGGTTCGCCTTCCAGCGCCTTGCGGTAGAGGGTAGTGTAGAGTTCATTCATGTCCACGTTCCAGCCCATAGCTTTGGCGGCATCGGCGATGAGATGAACCCATGCATCGATTTCCGAGGTACAGGTGTTGGTGTGGGTCATGGCCACGGACCGGCCTGCAGGAGTGACCACCACATCAATTTCCGGATAATGGCCTTTGAGGGGGCGCTCCAGCACCTGCATGGAAAAAGCGGAAGTTCCGGCGGATACACTGCCGGTTCTTGGGAGAACTGCGCCGGTGGCCACCATACCGGTACCGGCATCGCCCTCCGGCGGGCACAAGGGAATCCCCGGCTCTAAAGCACCGGTTTCGTCCAACAAAGCTGCGCCGCTTTCTGTTAAGATACCGGCTTCACTGCCAACGCTCAGAACCTGGGGAAGAATGTCTGCCAATTTCCAGGGAAGCTTCCGGCAGGAAACCAAACGGTCAAACTGCGCCATGCGGGCGGCATCAAAACCGCCGGCAGCATCATCGTATGGGAACATACCGGATGCTTCTCCTGCACCCATGACGTGCTTTCCGGTCAGCAGGTGGTGGATATAGCCGCTGAGGGTGGTAATGCGGGCAATCTGGGGAATATGGGCTTCGCCGTTTAGAATTGCTTGATACAGATGGGCAATGCTCCAACGCTGAGGAATGTTAAACCCAAACAGCGCAGTTAATTCTTCGGCGGCAGGGGCGGTGATGGAATTGCGCCAAGTGCGGAAGGGGGCAAGCTGGTTGCCAGCCTTGTCAAAAACCAGATAGCCGTGCATCATGCCGGAGATACCCATAGCGGCAACCCGGGTTAGGCGGATGCCGTATTTGCGCTGAACATCCTCCCGAAGCGCCCCATAGCAGCTACGGATGCCAGCCACGGCTTCTTCCAGCGGATAGGTCCAAACACCGTTTTCCAACCGATTTTCCCAGTGATAATCACCGGAGGCCACACACTGATGGGATTCGTCAATCAGAACAGCCTTAATGCGGGTGGAGCCCAGCTCCAGACCCAGCACCCAATTTTGGGGATTGATGTTCATAGAAATTCTCCTGTTGTTCTTAATGTGAAATAAATGATAATCTGTATCTGCGTGTTAGACAAAAAAGGTGCGTTGCAAATTTTGCAACGCACCGAATGTATTAGATGGATTTTGCGTTGGCCAACAGATATCTTTCTGCCTCGGGGCTCCACAGATTGTTGTGGGCTTTGCAGATTTTATCCAGCTCGGCAAACAGAGGATTGGTCTTACCGGCTTCCTCAAAATCGGAGATGGCAGTAAGCGGCAGGTCAATGTGATTGTAAATCAGCTTCTTACCGCCGGGGATGGAGGGCAGGTTCAGCACCGTGTCTACCACCGCATTCAGACCGGCGATGTGGGTGACCAGAGCGGCAGGATTCAGCTTGCCGGCGCTCATCATTTCAATGGCTTCCCGCAGGTCGTCATTGTTGCCGCCGGAGGTGCCCACCACATGGGTGTACATATAGTGAACATTGTACCAGTTAAAGGGTGCTTTGAACTGGCTGTCGGTGGGGCCTGCGAAGAAGTTCAGACATCCGTCAAAGCCCAGAATATCGCCGGCCTGCTCAATCAGAGGACGTACAGGAGCGAAACAGATGACATCGTCATAGCCGGTGCCGCCGGTTAAGCTGCGCAGATACTCCGTAGCGCCTTCCATCTTGGTATTGACGTAATGCAACTCGATGCCCTGCTTCTTTGCTTCCTCCACAGTGTAGATGGAGGCGGCCCGCTCCAGTCTGGCATCGTCAATGTCGGTGACAACCAGCAAGCTGGGACGGCGGTCGCAGTGCAGAGCGTAGTCAATCGCACCTAAGCCCATGGGGCCTACGGAAGCCAGCATTGCCATCTTGCCGCCCTCCTTGATGCCCATTTCATGGACATAAGAGCCGGCCTTGGTGTGATACATGGCGTGGAATGTGCCAATGACACAGCTAATGGGCTCTGCCAGAGAGCCGTAGAAGTAAGCATCGGCGCTGTAAGGCAGCAGACAGTCCATCAGCAGGGTTTCGATGGGAATGTTAGAGTAAGTAGAAGAACCGCCGCAGAAGTTGTAGGAGTAGCCGGGAGCCATTTGAGAGCCCTTATAGAAGTGGGCAGGCTGAATGGCAAATTTATCACCAACCTTATACTTGTGCTTCCAGTTGTCACCTACAGCAACAATATCACCGCAGAACTCATGCCCTACGATGGTGGGGTTGGTGGCACAGTCATCGGGAACCCGCTTGTGGTCGCCGCCCTCGATGGCTGCCTTATAGGTGGACATACAAACAGAGTCGGAAATAACGCGGACTTGAACATCATCGGGACCTACCTCGGGCAGAGGGAACTCCTCTAACCGCAGGTCCTGCTTGCCGTAAATTCTAACTGCTTTGGTATTCATAAAAATTCCTCCTTTGAAATTACTTATTTTCGTGTTCAATTAGCTTCCAAGTGGCATCAATCAGGTTTTGGAACAGGGGATTTTCCATGGCCTTAATGATGAAGCTCTGGCGGGGGGTGTTAATGTCCTCGCCGGAGATTTGGAACATACCGTATTGCTCACACAGACCCCGAAGCCGCTCCAGCTGTGCCGGAGTATTCCGGGTGGGCATATAGGTAACGGCTTTCACGCCCTCTTCTTTCAGACATTCAAAAACATCTTCCAGATAGTCGTCTTCAAATTTCTGCGCCTTCTTGTCGCCGGTTACGGAATCGCCCACGTCGCCTAAGTAGGCATAGCATAGGTAGGCATCCACTTCCTGGCATAGCTTAACAACCTCTGCCAGTTTGGGACATTCTTCCGCGGCATCAATAAAGATTTGAGGCACAAAGGCGCTTTTCAGGATGCCCAGCAGGTCGTATTCATAGAACGGATACGCGGTATCCAGCATCTGGGTCTCCTGCTTTGCAGACAAGGTAAGACCCATATCCGCAAGTTTTTTGACCATCTTTTGGCCTTTTCCCACCTGCTTGACCAGCTGGATGGCCAGGGCATACATCAGATGCCGCTCGGTGACGCCGCCTTCCTCGGTGGCCATGGAAAGGGGCAGTACGTCCCGGTCATAGCTTAGGTCGATGCCCGGGAGCAGTGCGTTGATTTTGTCCACCATCTTCCGGTTCCGGGCATGCCGGGCCGCCCGGTAGGGACGGAAAAATTCTGTCAATACACCGATTTTATCGTGAGGGACAGACTGGATGGTCATATAGCTGACCCCAACCTGGTCGGGGTTATTGGTACGGCGGCCTTCCAGGCGGGTGCCATCCATAGAGATTCGGGCTTCCATACCGATGGTGACAGGGATGTCCACAATCTTAGCCGCTTCCAAAAACTCTTCTGCACCGGAAATGGAATCATGGTCAATGATACCGGCGGTGCACAGTCCCTCCATCCGGGCGGCATATACCGCGGCCGTGGGAGAGTAGGGAGAGAAGGAATAGGTGGTGTGAATGTGATTATTTATGTACTGGGGCACCATGGGAGGGAACTGGGTCTGGGGCACAATGGCTTTCAGATTGGCCAGACGTTCTTCCTTGGTGGGGGCATTCAGTTGCTCCAGAATGGAAATGTCAATCATGGAAATCTCCTTAGTTCAGCATAACCTGACCGCCGGTGACGGGCAGAGCCTGTCCGGTTTCGTACTTCTGCTCCACGCAGTACATCACGGCCCGGGCTACGTCAATGGGCAGACAGCCCCGGTTCATAGGTGCCTTGGCCTCGTAGAACCGACGGACATCCTCCACGGTCTTGGCGCCGGGCACCTTGCCGGCGTTGAGATACTGGACGAACAGACCCCGCTCCGGATCGCTCCACAGAGGGCCGTCCAGATAGTTGCCGGGGCAGATGGCATTGACCTTGATGTTATAAGCGCACAGCTCCAAAGCCCAGGACTGAACCAGACCGATGGTGCCAAACTTGGAGCCGGCATAGGCGAAGTTTTTATTGGAGCCCTCCAGACCGGACTTGGAGGACATGGCGATGATGTCAAACATAGCGGTGGGGTCTGCTTCGTGCTGTGCCTGCATAATGATAGCGGCATATTTACAGGTAAGGAACAGGCCGGTATAATTGACTGCGGTGACAAAGTCCATGTCTTTTTTCTCAAAGGTGGCAAGAGGGCCGGAGCGAACCACGCCGGCGTTGGCCAGCATAATATCCAGACCGCCGAATTTTTCTACGGTCTGTGCAACCATATTGGCGCAGCTTTCTTCGTCGGATACGTTGACGGCGATGGCCCATGCCCGGTCACCCAGCTCGGCGGCTACGGACTCAGCCAAAGGCAGGTTCATATCGGCGATAATTACGGTGGCACCTTCCTTATACAGTTCCTCAGCAATGCCCTTGCCGAAGCCCTGGGCTGCGCCGGTGACGATGGTGATTTTACCGGCCAGACGGCCCTGCCCAGCAGGACGGTTGTGGATGTTTTCCTTGGCGATTTGCGCCCACTTTGTCATATCTACGCTCATTCGGTACATCTCCTTATTTTAAGAAAGTCAACAATGTTTTATATGCATTTTCCCACTGGGGGGTATGGTTGGGAGTCCAGGTTTCCACGGCTTCGGAATTGCGAACGACCTGACGGAGCTCCTCCAGGTTAGCAATGTCCCCAAGGGCCATAGCCTGGGTCAGCAGATTGCCGATAGCCGCACCTTCCACAGGCCCGGTGACGACCTCGCGGTCGAGTGCATCGGCGACCATTTGGTTTAGCAAGCGGTTGTTGATGCCGCCGCCGACGATGTTCAGAGAGTGGATTTTTTCGCCCTTCATGGCCTCCAGACCCTCCAAAGCATAACGGTATTTCAGTGCCAGAGATTCATAGACACACCGGGCAATTTGCCCCACTGTTTCCGGAATGGGTTGACCGGTTCTCTTGCAGAAATCCTGAATTTTTTGCTCCATATTGCCGCCGGCGTAGAATTCCGGGGCGTCGGTATCCACAATGGAGCGGAAGGGCTGTTCCTTCAGCGCGGCCTGCACGATACCGTCCCAAGACAGGTTCATGCCCTGTTTGTTCCAATCCCGGCGGCATTCCTGAATCATCCAAAGACCCACAATGTTCTTTAAGGGACGGAATCCGCCCTGAATCGTGCCCTCGTTGGAAAAACCTGCAGCAGCGGCCTCGGGGCTCAGGTCCGGCTTATCTGTCTCCACACCGAACAAGGACCAGGTGCCGGAGGAGCAGAAGGCAAAACTGCCCTTACCGGGAATGGCGGCTACCGCGGAAGCGGTATCATGACTGCCAACAGCCACAAATGCGGCAGGATTCAAACCCAACTCCTGGCAAAGCTCTTTCCGCAGGTGACCGCGGATGGTGCCGGTTTTGTCGATTTTAGTAAAGATTTTTTTGGGAAGGCCCAGTGCCTCGATGGTTTCCCAGTCCCAATCCTTGGTGGTGGGATTATAAAGCTGGGTGGTGGTGGCAATGGTATACTCTGTGCCTTTTTCGCCGGTGAGAAAATAGCCCAGCAAATCGGGGGTCAGCAGTAATGTGTCGGCAGCCTCCAAAGCCACATCGCCCTCCCGCTTTCTGCGGTAAAGCTGATACAGGGTATTAAAGGTCAGACCGGTGTCGATGCCGCTGCGGGAAAACAGCACATCCGCAGGGATTTTTTCCTGGACAGCGTCAATATCTGCCTGAACGCCCAGACGGTAGGAGCGGGGGATGCCGGCTAAGTGGCCGTTCCGGTCAAGAAGGCCATAGTCCACACCCCAGGTGTCGATACCGAAGGAATCCAACTCCCCAAAGCCGCCCTGCTTAAAGGCCAAAAGGCCCTGCTTCAATTGGCTAAACAGATAGGGGGTGTCCCAATAATAAACGCCGTTCATTTCTATGTAATTGTTTTCAAAGCGATGAAGCTCCTGCATTGTAATCTTTTCGCCGTCAAACCGGCCCAAAATAGCACGGCCGTTGCTGGCGCCCAGATCAAAGGCAATCATATTTCTGATTTTTTTCATCACAGCACCTCCTGATTTACAGTTCAAGGCTACAAACATTATACAGCTTGCACCATTCAACTGTCAAGCAAAAGCAGGGATATTTTAGGAAAACCGGCACCACCAAAGTGGTGCCGGTTGGTTTTAACGGAGATATAAAATTCGTAGGAAATTATTTGCCCAGAATAACAGCCTTGTCAGCATCGCTGTCAGTGTAGGCCAGATCCTTCTCGACCATTTCCATCATGGTGGAGAAGTCGTACCAGGTACCAACAATGTCCTTGTTCTCAGCCTTGCCGCCTTCGATAGCAGCGATGCACTGCAGAACAGCCTGATAGCCCATCTCGATGGAGTCCTGAGCAACAGCGCCCACCAGCTTGGGAGTGCCGTTCTCCTTCATCCAGGTCAGCTGCTTGGTGCCGGCGTCGAAGCCGCAGAAGATGATGTCGTCGTACTTGCCGGTAGCGGACTTGGTGGCATCGTAAACCTGCTTAACAACACCTTCGTTGGTCATGAACAGAGCCTTGATGCCCTTCTCATACAGAGCTTCCAGAGCAGCAACGTAAGCCTGATTGGCGTCGCCGGGCTTAACTTCCTTCACGATCTTGTACTTGCCCTTGGTGGTCTCGTCATCGTCAGCCAGAGCCTTAAATTTCTCTTCGAAGCCGCCGGCACGGTCAATACCGGTGGAGGTCTCGTCGTGCTGGATAATACCGATTACGTAGGGTTCAGCTTCAGTAGCCTTGGCAATTTCGGCCTTGACAGCCTCAAACAGCTTCTCGCCGTTGATGTTGGCAGCGGCCTTGTTATCGGTAGCAACGTGAGCAACGATGGGGTTCTTACCTGCGGTGATGTCTTCCGGAGCCTTCAGACCGGAGTCAAAGGTAACAACGGGAATGTGCTTGTCGTAAGCCTGGGTCAGCAGTTCACCGAAGCCGGAGCCGATGGTGGCCAGAACGATGCCGTCAACATTGTTGGACAGAGCAGTCTGAACCATACTGATCTGGCTGGGAACGTCCTTGGGATCTTCGCTGGCGGGGCCCTGGAAGGTCAGTTTGTAGCCCTTCTCCTTGGCGGCCTTCTCGGCGCCGGCCTTAACAGCCTGCCAGAAAGCATGGGACTCGCCCTTAGCGATGACAGCGATGGTCTTTTCGCTGTCGGCGGGCTGTGCGCAAGCGACCAGGCTCAGAGCCAGAACCAGCGCCAGCGCCAATGCAATCAGTTTTTTCATTGTTTTTCCTCCTAAATTTTTATATTCTAAGCACACTTTCGCGTGGGCTTATACAAGGGAATTATTTCTTTGCGGGTTCTTTCAGCTCGGCTTTTTCAATCTTTACCTTGTTCTGGTTGTTGGTCTTAATGATATCCAGCAAGATAGCCACAACCACGATGACACCGGTCAAAACGTAGGTGACGTAGGTGGAGTTCAGGCTGATTCCCAGCTTGGTCAACACCATATTGAGGCCGCTGCGGATGACAACCAGCAGGACAGCGCCGATGACAGAGCCGGAAACAGAAGCAACACCGCCGGCGGAAGAAGTACCGCCAATGTAAACGCCGGCGATGGCGTCCAACTCCATGCCGTTACCGGTAGCGCAGGAGATGGTGGGGTAGGCCGCAGAATAGAAGATGGCGGCTATACCGCAGAACAGACCGGCAAAGGTGTATGCAAAGATCTTGTAGTTATCGGTGTTGATACCGGACAGCCGGGTGGCTTCCTCGTTGGAACCGATAGCCAGAATATAACGGCCGATCTTATTCTTATACATCAGGTACATGCAAAGCAGCATCAAGCCAATGACCCAGAACAGGCCTACAGGAATGGCACTTACATTGCCAATGGAGAGGCTGGAGAAAGCCTTGTTATACCAGGTGCCGGTGGGGAAGAAAATGTTGGGAACTTCGGCAAGCAGTGCAGACAGACCGCGGGATACCATCATAGTACCCAGAGTCGCGATAAATGCAGGAATCTTCAGCTTTGCTACCATCAAACCGTTGAGCAGGCCGCACAGAGTGCCGATGGCCATCATCACGGGGATGGTTGCCCACAGGGGGATGGCGCCCATGGTGTACAGCTTACCGGCCAGAGTTGCGGAAGCGATACACACAGTACCCAAAGACAGGTCAATGCCGCCGGTAGCGATAACGAAGGTAACGCCCAGACCCATAACGGCGTAGGGAGCGAAGTTTTGGATGATACTCAGAATCATGTATTTATCTCTGATCAGGTTGGGGTTTACCAAGCTGAACAGGCCCAGCAGAACCACCGTGGCCAGGAGCATGATGATATTCTGCTGAATTTTAAAAGGCTTTTTGTTGTTAAGTTTCATTGCAATCTATCCCTTTCCTTACGATCATTCACGCATGGTGGCGTATTTCATAATTTCTTCCTGGGTAGCGTCGGCGATGTCTAACTCGCCGGTGATCCGACCCTCGCACATAACGATGACCCGGTCGCTCAGACGCTGGATCTCTGCCAGTTCGGAAGAGATCATGATAACGGACTTACCCTTGGAGGCCAGATCTTCCATCAGTGTGTACATTTCGCTCTTGGCACCCACGTCAATGCCTCGGGTGGGCTCGTCGAAAATGAAAATATCACAGTCTTTCATCAGCCAGCGGGCGATAATAACCTTCTGCTGGTTGCCGCCGGAGAGATTCTTCAGCAGTTGTTCCATGGAAGGGGTCTTCGTACGAAGCAGAGCATTTGTTTCTGCAGAAACTTTAGCAATCTTTTTGTCGTTGATCCAGCCTGCGTGAATGAATTTATCAATAGAAGCAATGGCGGAGTTCTCAGCCACAGACTTGGCAAGCATCAGACCGAAACGCTTGCGGTCTTCGCTGAGGTAGCAGATGCCGTTCTTAACAGCCTGCTCAGGGGTTTTAATATTGACTTTCTTACCGTTTATGTAGATATCGCCGGTCTGCCGGGGATCTGCGCCGTAAAGGGCGCGGGCGACTTCCGTACGGCCGGCACCCATCAGACCTGCAAAGCCCAGGATTTCACCCCGGCGGAGCTGGAAGCTGACGTTCTTGACTTCTTTACCGGCATTGAGGCTCTTGACCTCAAGGACCACAGGGGCGTCGGCAGGGCAGGCACTGCATTCTTTTTTATCACCCATGATCACACGGCCGACCATCATCTTTACGATGTCGTCCTTGGTGACGTTGGCGGTGTCCACGGTACCTACGTACTCACCGTCACGCATAACGGTAACGCGGTCGGAGATCCGGTTGATCTCGTCCATACGGTGGGAGATGTAGATCATACCGATACCTTTTTCTTTCAGCTCCAGCATGATTTTGAACAGCTCTTCCACTTCCGGCTGGGTCAATGCGGCGGTAGGCTCGTCCAGAACCAGTAGCTTACAGTCCCTGGAGATGGCTTTGGCGATTTCAACCATCTGCTGTTTACCCACGGTCAGCTCGCCTAATTTCACGGTGGGGTCGATCTTCACACCGATTTTTTCAAACATAGCCTTGGCTTTGGCAATCATCTTCTTGTCGTCGATCATGATGCCTTTTTTGGGCTCGCGGCCGATGAACATGTTCTGCGCCACGGTCAGATGGCCCATCATGTTCAGCTCCTGGTGGATGACGCTGATGCCTGCTGCCTGAGATTCGGCGATATTATGGAAGTTGACTTCCTCGCCGAAATACTCTACCGTGCCACCGTCTCTTTTGTGAATGCCACAGAGCACTTTGATCAATGTGGATTTACCGGCTCCATTTTCACCCATCAGCGCATGCACTTCACCGGCGCGTAATTCAAAATTGACGCCGTTGAGTGCGTGTACGCCGGAGAAATATTTCTGAATGCCTTGCATTTTCAGAATTGTTTCGCCCATTTCCAAATATCACCTTTCTCAATTCCTTGGTCTGTGCTGCCTGAGAAAAATCGCCTGCGAAAAGGTTTTTCGTTTCTCCATGGTGAGCACGATTCCCCTGCTGTGGGAAAGATGCACAAACGCGAAACGTTTCGTTCGTGTACCTTGCTGAGAAGCAGGGCGTTTTACTATAAACAGGAAGGAGATTTTTTATCGAAATTGACAAATTAAACGGAATCCCTTCCTCTTTCCTTGTTGATTATAATAAACTTTCACAAAAAAATCAGGAACTTTTTTTGAAAATTGTATTGACAGCACAAAAATGATTTTATATTATAAGTGTAAGCATATGGGCGTAGAAGACCGAAAAAGCGCGAAACGTTTCGCTTTGATGGAACTGGAGGGAAGTTATGGCAACGATACGGGATGTAGCCGACAAAGCCGGGGTTGCAATGTCCACAGTTTCCAAATACATAAACGGAGGCTCCGTGCAGCCGGAAAAGGCAAAAGTCATCCGGGAAGCCATTGATGCGCTGGATTATCGGGTCAACCCCTTTGCCAGAGGCCTAAAAACCCAGCGCAACCGCTCCATTGGTATTCTCCTGCCGGATATGACTGCGCCCTTTTATGGCAGTGTCATCTCCGCTCTGGACAGAACCCTCCGGGAAAAGGGCTATCATACTTTGATTTCCTGTTACGGTTCCAACCACGGTCTGGAGCGGGACAATTTGCGGTTTTTGCTCAACACCGGGGTGGATGGCTTGATTTACGCGCCGGAAGATCTATCCATGGAAGAGTTTTATGAATTGACGGCCAACTGCGGCATCCCGGTGGTGCAAATAGACCGGGTGATTCAAGGCGTCAGCAGCGATGCGGTGTTGGTGGACAATGCTGAAGCGGTGCATCATGCAGTTTCCCAGCTGGTTGCCGATGGGCATCGCCGAATCGGTATCATTACCGGCCCCAAATCCGTGTTTTCCGCCAAGGAGCGGCTGGTGGGCTATTTGCGGGCGCTATCGGATCATGGTATTTTGTATGATGACGAGCTGGTGATCAGCGGTCAGAATGAATTTGCCGCCGGCTATCTGGGTTTTGAAAGCCTGATGCAGAAGGAACTGCTGCCCACCGCAATTGTCACCACCAATTATGATATTACCATTGGCCTGGTCACGGCAATTCGGGATCGAGGGATGCACATTCCGGAGGATGTGGCGGTCTTTGGTTTTGACTGTGTGGAAATTTGCACCATGATGAAGCCACCGCTGCCGGTGGTGCATCAGCCCGAGCAGGAAATCGGTCAAATTGCCGCTGCATATTTAATAGAGCGGCTGGAGGGCTACCGAGGCGAGCCCAGAATCACCCGGCTCAAGTGTAGAATCAAGCCGGAATAAATTTGTTTAGAATGCCTCTGGCATTTTAAAATGTATAATACATATATTGGCTGCAAAAACCGCAGCAAACAATCAGGAGGAATGATTATGGCAACTAACAGATACGTTGGCGATTATCCTGTCATCGGTATTCGCCCCATCGTCGATGGCCGTCGTGGCCCTCAAATGATGCGTGAATCTCTGGAGCCCCTGGTTTGGGCAATGGCAGAGTCCGCTAAGAAGCTGTTCGAGGAGAACCTGTTCTACTCCAACGGCGAGCCCGTAAAGGTCGTCATGGCTGATACCTGCATCGGCCGTGTGCCCGAGGCACCTGCCTGCGCCAACAAGTTTAAGAAGGAAGGCGTGTCCATCACCCTGTCCGTAACACCCTGCTGGTGCTACGGCTCTGAGACCATGGACATGGATCCTCACACCATCAAGGGCGTATGGGGCTTCAACGGCACCGAGCGTCCCGGCGCTGTGTACCTGGCAGCCGTTCTGGCCGGCCACGCACAGAAGGGCCTGCCTGCTTTTGGCATCTACGGCCACGAGGTTCAGGATCGGGATCAGGTTACCCAGATGCCCGAAGACGTTAAGGAGAAGCTGCTGCGCTTCGGCCGCGCCGCTGTTGCCGTGGCAACCATGCGTGGCAAGTCCTACCTGCAGATCGGCTCCCAGTGCATGGGCATTGCCGGCTCTATTATGGATCAGAGCATGCTGGAAGAGTACTTCGGCATGCGCGTTGAGTCTGTGGACGAGGTTGAGATCCTGCGCCGTATGGAAGAGGGCATCTACAACGAGGAAGAGTACCAGAAGGCTCTGGCCTGGACCAAGGAGCACTGCAAGGAAGGCCGGGATGACAACCCTGAAGAAGTAGAATTCCTGGGCGAGAAGGTCCGGATTAAGTTTACTCCCGAGGAGAAGGAAAAACAGTGGGAATTCACTGTTAAGATGTACTGCATTATCAAGGACCTGATGGCTGGTAACAAGAACCTGCCCGACGCGTTTGAGGAAGAGAAGGTTGGCCACAACGCCATTGCAGGCGGCTTCCAGGGCCAGCGTCAGTGGACCGACCATTGGCCCAACTGCGACTATCCCGAGGCTCTGCTCAGCTCCACCTTCGACTATGAAGGCGCCCGTGAGCCCTACACTCTGGCTACTGAGAACGACATTCTCAACGGCATGAGCATGCTGATGATGCGCCTGCTGACTCACCGCGCGCAGATTTTTGCTGACGTCCGTACATATTGGTCCGGCGAGGCTACCGAGCGGGTTACCGGCTACAAGCTGGAAGGCAAAGCTGCGGAAAGCAACGGTATCATCCACCTGCTGAACTCCGGCGCTGCCTGCCTGGATGCTTCCGGCGTCTGCACCGACGAAAACGGCAATGCCACCATGAAGCGCTGGTGGGAAGTTACCGAGGAAGACATCAAGAAGATGACCGAAGCCACCGTATGGTGCGAGGCCGGTCAGGACAACTTCCGCGGCGGCGGATTCTCCAGCCACTACACCACCAAGGCTGAAATGCCCTGCACCATGATCCGTATGAATCTGGTCAAGGGTCTGGGCCCCGTGCTGCAGATCGCCGAGGGCTGGACAGTGAACCTGCCCGATCAGGTTTCCGACACTCTGATGGAGCGCACCAACCCCACCTGGCCCTGCACCTGGTTTGCGCCTCGCTGCGACGGCAAGGAAGGCTCTCCCTTCAAGACCGCTTACGAGGTCATGATGAACTGGGGCGCCAACCACGGCGCCATCTCCTACGGCCACATCGGTGCTGACCTGATCACCATGTGCTCCATGCTGCGCATCCCCGTGTGCATGCACAACGTTCCCGAGGACGATATCTACCGTCCTGCTTGCTGGAATGCATTTGGTATGGACAAGGAAGGCCAGGACTACCGCGCCTGCGCCACCTATGGCCCCATGTACAAGTAATTCTCCAATAAAAAGTGGCGGTCATTATGACCGCCACTTTTTGAAAAAATCATTTTACTGTAGATTTTAGAGCCACAGTTCGGGCAAAATTCTCCGCCGCTTCCAGCAGGCCTATGGCATCCTCCAAATCTGTGCCTACGCAGACCACACCGTGTCCGCCCAACAGAGCCACAGGCCGGCCTTCCAGAGCGGCCTCGATGCCGTTGTGAATAGCGTGAGTGCCGTGAGCGCCGAAGGGCAGGCATGTTACCGTGCCGAAAATGTCATGGAGAAAGGTGTCTGCCGGGGTTTCAAAGTCCCGGTAAGAAAGGGCATAGGCAGTCAAATACGGGCTGTGGCAATGAAACACCGCCCCAATGTCCGGCCGGGCCAGATAGGCCGCTTCGTGGAGGAAAAATTCTGAGGATTTCTTTTCCGTGCCGCCGATCTGCGTTCCGTCGGGCGCGATGACACAGATTTGCTCCGGTTTCAGAAGAGATTTCATCTTGTGGGACGGGGTGATGTAAATGTTTCCCGTGGCCCGGTCGATCATGGAAAGATTCCCTTCCAGGCTGTTGACCAGCCCCTTTTGCTCCGCAATGGCGGAAAATTTCGCGACTTCTGCTGCAAAATTCATAGAAATACCTCCGGCTCAGTTTGTATCATCATAAGCCGGTTTTTCAAAAAAGTCAATGTTTAGGAGGCTTCCCATATGTTAAAAAATATTCCCAATATTCTCTCTCCCGATCTGCTGAAGGTTTTGGCGGAGATGGGTCATTCTGACCGAATCTGCATCAGCGACGGCAATTTCCCCGGCGCAGCCATGGCTAAGGCGAAAAATGCCATTTTTCTCCGGGCGGACGGACACGGTGTTCCGGAGCTGCTGGATGCGGTGCTGCAGGTGATTCCCCTGGATACCTATGTGGAGAAGCCTGTGACCCTTATGGAAACCATGGAGTGCGACAAGGATCTGGAAATTCCCATTTGGGATACTTATAAGGAAATCGTGGCCAAGCACGATGACCGGGGCGCGGCAGCCGTAGGCAATATCGACCGCTTCAAGTTCTACGAGGAAGCCAAGGATTGCTACTGCATTATCTAGACCGGTGAAACTGCCGTATACGCCAACGTGATTGTGCAAAAGGGTGTTATTAAGTAATGGATTTGATAGCGATTTTACAGGCGGCGCTTCCTGTTGTGATTGCTCTGGCATTGGGTATGCTGTGCCGAAAGACCGGGTTTCTGACCCGGGAGGCCGTGGATGCTCTGAAAAAGCTGGTCATCAACATTACCTTGCCTGCGGTGCTGCTGAGCGCCTTTGCTACGGCGGAGTATTCTGCCTCCACGCTGGCGCTGCCGGTGCTGATGTTTGGGCTTTGCTGCGCAGCCCTGGCCCTGGGCTTTTTGGTGATCCGCGTAAGCAAGATGCGCAGCCGGATGACGCCTTTCCTGGCTGCCGGCGCGGAAGCAGGAATGCTGGGCTATGTGTTGTTTGGACTGCTGTTTCCCGACAAAGGTGCGTCGGAATTTGCGATTCTTGACATCGGGCAGACCCTGTTTGTGTTTACCCTTTTTAAGATTCTGATCAGCGGAAAGAAAGATCTGCGGACAATTGGAAAAGATATGCTCACGACCCCCATTCTTTGGGCGGTGGCCGCCGGCGTGCTCATTGGCGCTACAGGATTGTACGGCGCAATGGTGAGAACCGGCATCAGCAATGTCTTTGACGGTGTCACATCCTTTGTTTCCGCTCCCACCGGTATGGTGATTCTGTTAACGGTGGGATATGATTTGGTGCCAAAGGAAATTCCCTGGAGAAAAACCGCCGGCTTGCTGGCAATGCGGCTTGGCATTATGGCGGTGATTTTCGGACTTGGGGTGTTGGTGAACCGCACGTTGCTCCAATGCCGGGTCTTTGAGGGCGCGCTGCTGCTGATGTGCATTTTGCCGCCGCCTTATGTCATTCCGGTCTTTGCCGATGAACCTGAGGAACGGGTGCAGATTTCCGCCTCTCTTTCCGCCATGACACTGACGACCATGATCCTTTTCGGCGCGCTTTCCGTCTGGCTGGGAATACAATAAACAAAGAAAAAACCGCCCAAACGGGCGGTTTTTTTATTAGGCTTTCTTTTGCTGTTTGCTTTCTCTGTGTTCTTCCTTGGTCTTGCAGAATTTTTCCAGCTGAGGCACCAGCATCAGACAGATCAGTGCGGCAGTAAAGCCACCGTTGTACAGCAGGAAACCGCCGTGCATATCCGGGACGGCAGATACCAGCAGGTAGTGCAATCCGCCGGCCAGAATGCCGTAGCCAAAGCCATATTTCCCGGCGATGGGGGAAAGACCGTTGGCATAGCACAGACCGATGAGGATGGACTGGCTGCCGATGGATAGGGCGAAGCTCTCTACCCCCAGCAGGCCGGACAGCCAGCCAAAGAGATAAGAGAATGCCACATAGCCCACCATAATGGGCAATACATTCCGGGGGTGGCTGCCGGAATTACAGGTAGCCAGCATACAAAATACGATACCGAAGGTCATGCCGGTCCAGACGTTGGACATGGAGGCGTTTGCATCAATCAGTGCGGCGAAGTTGAAGTAGCCCACGATCATCAGACCAAATACGCCGGCATTCATCAGGAAGGGGGCAAAACCATATTTGGCAGTAAAGCTGACACTGTGGCCGGAGTCTTTCATCAGTGCCCAGTAGTCCCGGGGCTTACAGCCCATCAGCAAGGCAAATATGATCAGCAAGGCAAACAGAGAAATCGCAAAAATATTGCAGGCCCAGAAGGCGTTGGCTGTGGGGGCTGCCATGGTGGAAAGCCCCTGCTTTGCCGGAGTGGTACCCAGCAGTACATTGTACAGCACTGCCCGCAGGAAGAAGGCAGTCATGCCGATGGGCAGAGCGGCGGAATAGTGGTCATAGCCCTTGTGCACATTAGGGGCATGGGCAAGGCCGGCCGGCAGGAAAAAGCCGATAATCAAGCCCACAAACAGGCCGATGCCAAGGCCCAGCCAGTTGAAGCCTATGTATTCTACGCCGGGGTAGCGGAACAGCAAATCGGAAATCAGCGGTGCAATACCGGTGGAATAGAGCATGGCATTGGACACTGCACCCAGCTTTTCCTTCTTCACCGCGGCATAAAGCACAACGCCCAAAATGGTGGGAAGCATATTCAGCAAATTCATGCCCCAAGAGCCAAAGCCTAAGGTAAGCAGGACACCTAAGGTGGTGACATTGTTGGGCTTTGCGCCGGGCAAACAGACCAGGGCCGTGCAGAAAAGACCCACCAGACCCATGTTCAGGAAGGTGGCGGCGTAGCCGCCCAGGGCAAAATAGTTGGTGGAAATCTTACAGGTCTTGGACATGATGTTCCACAAGCCGGTAAACATGGCGTTTCTGTCCGGCATGAAGAATGCTGCGATCAGGAAACAGACAGAAACAAAGGCAAAAAACAGCCGCAAAAAGTTGCTTTCCGACAGATTGTTGAGTTTTTTCATTTTATTACCTCTCTTCTTGAAATAAAAAGGGCAAACCGATAAGGTTACCGGTTTGCCCAGACGGTCGGCATTACGAACTTGCACTCCATCGCAGTAATCTGCGTTTACCCGTCAGTTATGCAAGCCGGTTATGTAATTTGTGTAGTGATGTATCCGGTTTTTAGATTTTTTCAGCGGCCTCAACCACATGCTTCATCAGCACGGAGGTGGTAACAGAGCCAACGCCGCCGGGTACGGGGGTAATGGCATCCACAATGGCTTCCACCTCGTCGAACTTAGCATCGCCGGCGATACCGCCCTTGCCGCCCTTGGCATTGATTTTGTTTTCATCCCAGTTGATGGAAACGTCAATGACCACTTGGCCGGGCCGGACGAAATCGGCAGTCAGAGAGTTCAGCACACCGGCGGCAGATACGATGATGTCTGCATTCTTGCAGATTTCTGCGGTGTTGACGGTGCGGGTGTGGCAGGTGGTAACGGTGGCATTCTTGCCCATGAGCATCATGCCGGCGGGCTTACCAACCACCAGGCTGCGGCCGATGACCACGGCGTTCTTGCCCTTGCAGTCAATGCCGTAGAAATCCAGGATTTCCATACAGGCGGCAGGGGTGCAGGGGGCATAGCCCAAATCGTTCAGACCCTCGAAGACACCTGCGTTACTCATGTGGGTCATGCAGTCCACGTCCTTCTTGGGGTCTAAGCGGTTGCAGATTTCGTTCTGGTCGTTTCTCAGGTGCTTGGGCAAGGGACGGAACATCAGTACGCCGTGGATGGAATCGTCGGCGTTCACCTGGTCAATCACAGCCAGCACGTCTTCCTTGGAGGCATCTGCAGGCAGGACGAAATTCTTCACGTCCACGCCTACCAGTTCTGCCCGCTTTGTAGCACCCTTTTCGTAGGATAAGTCGGAGGGGTCTTCGCCAACGCGGACAATACCCAGCGTGGGGACAACGCCCTTTGCCCGGAGAGCGGCAGTACGCTCCATGAGCTTTGCATTCAGGGCATCGGTAACTTCCTTGCCCAATAACAGCTTTGCCATAGTATGTAATCTCCTTTTTCTTATTGACCGAAGCCGGCCTTGACTTCGTTAAAAATTCCGTCTGCCATGGCGCAGTACTTGGTGAGCATACCATTGGCCTTGGCATTCATTTCCTCGGCAACGGTGCGGTTTTTCAGACTCTTGGTGTTGATGAACACGTTCAGGGAAGCGGCCTGCAATGCGGCCTTACAGCATACAGCACCGCAGCCGGCATCGGAAACAGCCAAACGGCTGCCCTTAGCGGCAAAGACGGAGATGTATTCAATGGCCTCACAGCACAGCTCCATGATTTTCATGGGGGTGGAGCAGGCGATAATGGTGGCTTCCTCCATAACCGCGTCCCGGTTGGGGTCGTCCTTGGGAATGCCGTAGGCCTTTGCCAGAGGCAGGAAGTTGACCTCATCGGCCTCCACCTGATTCAGAAGTTCGGTCTGCAAAGCGTCACACTTGGCCTTCAAAGCAATGATTTCTGCCTCGACGTCGGCGTACTTTTTCTTACCGACAGTCAAAGAGCCCACCATGTTGCCCAGAGCAGTGCCGATGGCACCTACCAAAGCGGCAGCGCCGCCGCCGCCGGGAGCGGGAGCATCGGAGGCCAAAACCTCCACAAATTTGCGGCAGGATTCCAATGTCATATCCATAATCTGTTTTCTCCTTATGTTGCATAAAGTGGCGCATCCTACACTGCGCAATTCGGTATAACCATACTGATTAAAAGTGTATCACTTTTTTGCGGCCCTGTCAATCTTTTTGTTGTGAATTTTGGCTACAATTCCGGAGAGGAGAGGAAGGCAATTCCGTTGGAACGGACGAACAGATTATGGTTGCATTTTATCGAAAAATCCGGTATGATAAGAATGAGAATTTATATCTTTTGAAAGGGATGAAAAACCATGTACCGACAGGAGGCCCGGGAAGAGTACGCACAGGCAGTGCGGTTGGGCTTAAGAGAATATAAGCTCTCCCTGGCAGAGGGGAAGCGACCCCATCCTGTTGTGCTGGATGAACTGCTGGAAGACCCTTTTGCGGAAGCGGTGCAGGAGGTTGGCTTGGTAGAAATCCCGGCAGAGAAGATTGTGGGCGTAAAATCTGCAGGAAGAACCCATGCCTTTTCCGCCAGCTTTCTTCCCTTGCTGGGGGAAAACAGTGAGTTTGCCTATAAGTGGGTCGATTTGTGCCAGGCACATTTATCGGAGGGAATCCGGGACCCGATTTTGTGCTATGAGTATTTGGGAGAATTTTATGTTCAGGAGGGCAACAAACGGGTCAGCGTACTGCGCCATTTGGGCGCGCCCCGGATTTCTGCCCAGGTAAAACGGATTTTGCCCGGGGTATCCCAAGAGCCCAGAATTCAGGCGTATTATGAATTTTTGCAGTTTTACAAGGGTGCGGAGCTGTATCAGGTGCAGTTTCGCAAGCCCGGGGATTACAGCCTGCTGCTTTCCTATCTGGGCAAGGAACTGGGGGAAGTGTGGCAGGAACAGGAAAAACGCACCTTTTCTGCTTATTTTCAGTATTTCCGGGATGCTTTCCGAAGCCTTAGAGGAGAATCTCTGGGGCTGATTCCCGAGGAAGCCCTGCTGATTTGGCTTCAGGTGTATCCTTTTCGGGAACTGGGAACGCTGTCGGATAAAGAGCTGAAGCGAACCATTGTTTCGCTTTGGGAGGATTTGGCAGTTCAGGCGTTGCCTGAGCCGGTGGATGTCCATACTGAGCCGGTGGAAACCCATGTAAAATCCGGGATGCTTGGCCGGTTTATGTCCGGTGCGCCGGAGCATTTGCAGGTGGCCTTTGTCCATTCCTTAGACCCGGAGAGAAGTGTCTGGATTCAGGACCATGACCTGGGCCGTCAGCATCTGGAAAAGGTGTTGGGGGAGCAGGTTACAGTGCGAAGCTATTTCCATGCAGACAACGCACAAGCCGCGGAGGCACTGTTGGAGCAGGCGGTGGCAGACGGTGCAGACCTGGTGTTTACCACCACACCGCCGCTGAGCCGCATCACATTGCGCTTGGCAGTGAAATATCCCAAGGTTCGCTTTTTGAATTGCTCGGTGGATACGCCCTACCCCAGTATCCGCACCTATTACGCCAGAATTTATGAGGCGAAGTTTATTACCGGTGCGATTGCCGGTGCGATGGCAAATGACGATGAGATTGGCTATGTGGGGCTGTCACCGATTCTGGGAGAAACCGCCTCTATTAACGCATTTGCGCTGGGAGCGCAGATGACCAACCCCCGGGCAAAGGTGGTGCTGCGCTGGTCCTGCCAGGCAGGGAATCCTCAGCAGGAGTTCTTAAAAAGGGGGATTTGGGTCATTTCCAACCGGGATGTTCCCGCCCAGGAACGGGTGCATTTGAATCTGTGCAACTACGGCACCTATATGCGGGATGAAAACGGGAACATGCAGGCGTTGGCATCCCCGGTGCTGCTGTGGGGCAGGCTTTATGAGAACGTTGTCCGTTCCATTCTGGCAGGCACTTGGGATAAGGATAAGGATACCCATCGGGCGGTCAATTACTGGTGGGGTATGAGCAGCGGTGCCATTGATGTGGCCTTGGCAGAGTATCTGCCCGACGGCCCCAGGGAGCTGGCAAAGCTTCTGCGACAGGGCCTGAAGACCGGTAAGCTGGACCCCTTCCGGCGGAAAATCATAGCCCAGGACGGCACGGTTAAAAATGACGGCAGCCACAGCTTTTCCGCTGATGAGCTGCTGCATATGGATTGGCTCTGTGAAAATGTAGTTGGCTCCATTCCGGAGTTTGACGAAATAGAACCCTACGCCCAGCCCATGGTGCGCCAGTTGGGCATCTACCGGGACCGGATTCCGGTGGAAAAGGAGGGGTCGCTGTGAAAATATTAGCTGTATCGGATGAAGAATGTGCCGCGCTATGGGATTATTATGCGCCGGGAAAACTGGATGGCTATGATTTGATTCTCTCCTGCGGCGACCTAAAGCCGGAGTATCTGTCCTTTCTGGTCACCATGGCAAAATGTCCGGTGCTGTATGTCCATGGGAATCACGACACAAGCTACTTGCGCAGACCCCCGGAGGGCTGTGACTGTATTGACGACCGGTTGGTGGTTTATAACGGCTTGCGGATTTTGGGATTGGGCGGCTGTCGGCGGTATCATCCCGGTCCGTATCAGTATAGCGAAGGACAAATGCGCCGCCGTATCCGAAAGCTGCGGTATGCCCTTTGGAGAGCCGGCGGAGTGGATATTGTGGTGACTCATGCCCCGGCCAAGGGCCTGGGGGACAGCGAAGACCCGGCCCATTGGGGCTTTGAAGCCCTGCGGGAGCTGTTGGATCAATATCAGCCAAAGGTGATGCTCCACGGCCATGTGCATCTGAGTTACGGGCAGAATACCACCCGGGAGCGCCGCTACGGCAATACCACTGTGATTAACGCAACACAGCGTTATGTACTGGAAATGCCGGAGGGTGTTTTCCGGGAAAAGGACAGAAACCGGCTGATATGGAAAAACGGAGAGCCAAAGCCCCACAATGGGCAAACGCATTTCTTTGGATAAACAGAAAGAAGGAACAACCATGTTTCAGGGCTTTACACCGGAAACCGTAGATTTCCTTTGGGGAATCCGAATGAATAATAATCGGGAATGGTTTTTACAGCACAAACCGCAGTATGTAAAAACCCTTTACGAGCCGATGAAGGCCTTGGGGGCAGAACTGTTTCAGCCCTTTATGGACAGGCCGGGGAATCTGCTGAAGGTCAGCCGAATCTACCGGGATGCCAGACTGCATCATCCGCTGCCTTACAAGGAAAGCCTGTGGATTTGTATCCGCCGGGATGTGCAGTGGTGGGCAGAGAATCCCTGCCTGTTTTTTGAAATCAATCCGGAGGGCGTGGAGTACGGATTCTGCCTTTGGCGGCCCCGCCCCGAGACCATGAAGACCTTTCGCCAAAGGATTGCAAACCATCCGGATGCTTTTCTTAAATGTTTGGAGGAAACGGAGCAGGCGGCCGGCATGGAGATGACGGCGGAGTGCTACAAGCATCCGCAGGCCTGTCCCGACCCAAGGCTGGAGCGGTTTTATGCTTGGAAAACCAATCTTGCCATGATTCGGCATGAGGATTTCAGTCCGGCGCTTTTCGGGCCGGCACTCAAGGACCGTGTGGGAAAATTTTTGGAATCCCTGATTCCAATTTATGAATATTTTAACCAATTTTAGGTTTTATGGGGGTATGTATCATGAAAAAGACGATTTTTAAGGGTATGGCCAGTGCGTTGATTACGCCGATGACCAAGGACGGCGTGGACTACGAAACACTGGGAAGATTTATCGATTTCCAGATTGAAAACGGCATCCATGCATTGGTTGCTGTGGGAACCACCGGCGAAAATGCTACACTGGAGCCGGAGGACCAGAAGGAAGTCATCCGCTTCACGGTGGAGCGGGTCGCCGGTCGGGTACCGGTGATTGCGGGTACCGGTACGAACAATACAGAGCATGTGCTCCAAAACACCCGAAATGCCTGTGAGGTGGGGGCAGATGCGGTGCTGGTGGTGACACCTTATTACAATAAGGCCACCCAGAACGGTCTGATTGCCCATTTCACCACAGTGGCAGATGCCTCCAGCGTTCCGGTGATTCTTTACAACGTTCCCGGCAGAACCGGCTGTAATCTTTTGCCCAAGACGGTGGCAAAGCTGGCAGAGCATCCCAATATCGTAGCCATTAAAGAGGCTACCGGCAATATGAGCCAGATGGTAGAGCTGATGGCCCTTTGCGGGGACAAGCTGGATATTTACTCCGGTGAGGATGCCCTGACGGTTCCCTTCCTTTCCATGGGCGCCGCCGGTACCATCAGCGTGCTGTCCAATGTAGCACCCAAGCTGTCGGTGGAAATGGTGGAAAAGGCCTTTGCCGGAGATTATGCCGGTGCGGCAGCCCTGCAGTGCAAGCTGTTGCCGTTGGTAAACGCTTTGTTCAGTGAGGTCAATCCCATTCCTGCCAAGGCGGCGGTGTCTGCCATGGGCTTTGGTGAGAATTATCTGCGGTTGCCCCTGACCCCTATGGAGCCGGAACATGAAGCGGTGCTGCTGGCAGAAATGAGAAAGCTGGGGATTCTTGCATGAAGGCTGTGATTTGCGGCGCCAACGGCGCCATGGGAAAGCTGATTTGTGAAATTTTAGGCGCAGAGGTTGTGGGCCGGGTCAGCATTGACGGAGAAAACGGTGTCCCCAAGACCTTTCAGGAGCTGGGCCCGGTGCAGGCGGATATGCTCATTGATTTTTCTCACCATACGGCAGTGGAAGATGTTTTGCGCTATGGGGAAGAAACAGGCTGTGCCGTGGTCATCGGTACTACCGGCCATACCGCGGAGGAGAAGACCAAGATTTATGAAGCGGCCAAGAAATTACCGGTTTTCTATTCCGGGAATATGAGCCTGGGAATTGCGGTGCTGTGCCGTTTGGCACGGCAGGCGGCGGCTTGCTTCCCGGAAGCGGATATTGAAATTGTTGAGGTGCACCACAACCGGAAGGTGGATGCCCCCAGCGGCACAGCACATATGCTCTTTAACGCCATTCGTCAGGTACGCCCCGAGGCGGTGGAGGCCTGCGGCAGAGCCGGAGAGGGAAAGCGCAAGCCCCATGAAATCGGCATTGCCTCCCTGCGGATGGGCAATGTGGTGGGTGTTCATGAGGTGCATATTTGCACGCCCACCCAGTCCTTGACCCTTCGGCATGAGGCGCTTACCCGGGCGATGTTGGCGGAGGGTGCCGTAGAGGCCGCCCGTTTTATGGAAGGAAAGACAGCGGGTCTTTACACCATGGAAGAGCTTTTGGAGGAAAAATAATGCAGTGCTGGTATATGAACGGCGCAGGCAATGATTTTATGGTCATCGATGCCCGGGGGCAAGAGATGGATTTCTCCCAACTGGCAGTAAAGTTATGTAACCTAACAGGCGCCGATGGTTTTATGGCGGTGCAGGAATCGGAAATTGCGGATTTTCGGTTGCATTTTTACAATTCTGACGGCTCTCGGGGAGAAATGTGCGGCAACGGAAGCCGGTGTATCTGCCGGTTTGCCTATGAAATGGGCATTGCCGGAGAGACTATGACGGTGCAGACCGATGCCGGCTTGGTAGAGGGACACAGATTGAGCCAGGAGCAGTATTTGGTGAAGCTGAATAACCCCTCGGTGTTGGATTTAAACCGCAAGGAAGACGTAGCCTATGTGGAGCTGGGAAATCCAGGGATTCCCCATGCGGTTGTCGAACAGGAATCGTTGACATGGGAAATGGGAGATAATCTTCGCCCCGTGGCTGAGAGCCTGCGGCATGACCCGGCCTTTCCCAAGGGCGCCAACATCAATTTCTATAGCCGTCTGGGCGAAAACCGCGTGCGAATCCTCACCTTTGAGCGGGGCGTGGAGGACTATACCCTGGCCTGCGGCACCGGCTCGGCATCCACGGCCCTGACATTGTGGGCTCGGGGCTTATTGCCCGGCGGTGTGCTGACTCTGGAAAACCGGGGCGGCATATTAAAGGTGACGGTAAAGGGGCAGGCGCCCCAAGTGGAAGGGGTGTATTTAGAAGGCCCCACAGAGATTGTAAAGGTTTTTAATCTATAAAAAATACCCGGGCGGATATTTCATCCGCCCGGGTTGCTTATGTTTTGAGATTAGTCTTCCTTACCCTTGGACAGCAGTGCATTTGCAACAATGCCCAGAATCAGGGCACAGGCAATGGAGGTCAGGGTGATCTTACCAAAGGAAACGGACAGACCGCCGATGCCGGTAATCAGAATGATGGATACCACGAACAGGTTCTTACTGGCATTCAGATTTACCTGCTGAATCATCTTCAAGCCGGAAACTGCGATGAAGCCGTACAGGGTGATGCAGACACCGCCCATGACACAGTTGGGGATGGATGCCAGGAAGGTGACGAAAGGACCGAAGAAGGAAATCACGATGCACATAATGGCGGCGGTGGTAATGGTAACAACAGAAGCGTTACGAGTAATGGCAACACAGCCAACGGATTCACCGTAGGTGGTGTTGGGGCAGCCGCCGAAAAACGCACCGGCTACGGAGCCAATGCCGTCACCCAACAGAGTGCGGTGCAGACCCGGCTCCTGCAACAGGTCAGAGCCGATAATGGAGGACAGATTTTTGTGGTCAGCGATATGCTCGGCAAAAACCACAAATGCCACGGGAACATAGGCAACTGCCACGGTGGCAATAAATGCGCCGTCAATTTCCTTTGCACCCTTCATCGCCTCCAGGAAGGTGAAGTCGGGAATGGCAAAGATTTCCATATTCCGGAACACGGACAGGTTAATGATTTGCAGGGAAATATTATCGGTGGCGATGCCGATGAGGGTGAAAATCAGAGCCGCAACATAGCCAATCAGGATGCCCAGAATAAAGGGAATCAGCTTCATCATCTTCTTGCCGTAGACGGAAATCAGAACCACAGAGAACAGGGTGATCAGACCGCAAATCAGTGCCGCATAGGGGCTGCAGGCGGAAACGTTATTCACCAGCACCTTTCCCAGGAACAAATCGCCTACAGCATTGCCGGCCAGAGAAAGACCGATGATGGAAACAGTAGGTCCAATGACCACGGCGGGCATCAGCTTGTTAATCCAATTGACGCCTACCAGCTTTACAATAATGGCAATAACGACATATACAAGGCCGGCGAATGCTGCACCAATCAAAAGACCGGCGTAGCCGGCAGAGGCAGATACCGCACCGCCAAAGGCAGCCAGCATAGAGCCGATGAAAGCAAAGGAAGAGCCTAAGAAAACGGGGCTGCGGAATTTGGTGAGGAGCTGGTAAATAATGGTGCCGACACCTGCACCGAAGAGGGCGGCGGCAGCGCTCATACCTTCGCCATTGGCAAACTCAGGGAATTTTGCCAGAACAGCTTCGTTACTGTTAATAATGGCGGGGACAGCAATGGTAGCCGCCAGAATTGCCAGAACCTGTTGGAACGCGAAGACCAAAAGCTGGCCAAACTTGGGTTTGTCTTTGACACCGTAGATCAAATTCATGTTGTTTCCTCCGTTTGTTGTTTTTCATAAAATCCCTCTTGTTGGGATTTTATTTCTGTGAAAAGTATACCGCTTTTTTCGACAAAAAGCAACCCTAAATATGGGACATTGCTACTGTTTTCTCAATATTTCAGTATTTAGGCCCGAAAAGCATTGGCGGAATAAGCCTTTGCGCTCCGGAAGCTCTGTAAAGAAAACCGCCCCGGCCATACGGTCGGGGCGGGGATGCGGTATTGGAAATTACTTACCGGCGTTGGCAATTTGTGCGGCCACTTCGTCAGCGAAGTTTTCTTCCTTCTTTTCGATGCCTTCACCCTTGATGTAGTGGATAGCATCTACGAAGGTGACCTTGCCGCCCAGCTTCTTGGCAGCATCGGCAATGTAGCCGGCCACATCACCCTGATACAGGTCGGAGCGGACAAAATCCTGCTGCAGCAGGCAGATTTCCTTGAAGAAAGCGGCAATCTTGCCCTGTGCAATCTTTTCCTTCACCTGAGCGGGCTTGGAAGCCATCTTGGGGTCGTTGTCCATAGCGGCCACCTGAACAGCCAGCTCGTGGTCAACGTCGGCCTGGGGAACCAGACTCTTGTCCCAATACTTTGCGCCCATAGCGGCAATCTGCATGGCAACGTTCTTGCCGATTTCGGTGGCATCAATGCCACCCTCTACGGCCAGGTTCACCAGAACACCGTGGGTACCGCCGGCGTGGACATAGGACACGCTGGTGTTGTCAGCAAAGCGGGCAAAGCGGCGAATCTGCATATTCTCGCCGATGGACATGACCTTCTCCTGCATGATTTCGGTGACGGTCAGGTTGGAGTTGGGGTAGGTGCAAGCCTTCAGGGCTTCCACGTCGGCAGGATTCTGGGTGGCAACCACCTCTGCCAGATTCTTAACCAAATCCAGGAAAGCGTCGGTCTTGGCGGCGAAGTCGGTTTCGGAGTTGACCTCAATCACAACGCCCACACCGTTTACCACAGTGGCGTAAGCAACGCCCTCAGCGGCAATGCGGTCAGCTTTCTTGGCAGCCTTGGCCAGGCCCTTTGCCCGGAGCCTGTCCACAGCCTTATCCATATCGCCATCGGTGGCAGTCAGAGCGGCCTTGCAGTCCATCATGCCAACGTTGGTCATTTCACGAAGTTTTTTAACATCCAGTGCAGTAAATGCCATTGTAATGTTCCTCCTCTGTATTATTCAGCTACGCTAACTTCGGCCTCGGCCTCAGCCTCTACGGTCTCAGCCTCTACGGTCTCAGCCACAGCGTCCTCACCCTGACGGCCCTCAATGACAGCGTTGGCCATAGCGGCGGCAATCAGACGGATGGCGCGAATGGCATCATCGTTGCCGGGAATCACGTAATCGATTTCGTCGGGGTCACAGTTGGTGTCCACGATGGCAACGATGGGGATATTCAGCTTGTGGGCCTCGGCAATGGCATTGCGCTCCTTGCGGGGGTCAACGATGAACAGGCAAGCGGGAATCTTCTTCATTTCCTTTACGCCGCCCAGATACTTTTCAAGCTTTTCGATTTCGCCCTGATGCTTGATAACTTCCTTCTTGGGCAGCATGGCGAAGGTGCCGTCTTCTTCCATCTTCTTCAGCTGAGCCAGACGGTCGATACGGGTGCGGATGGGGCGGAAGTTGGTCAGCATACCGCCCAGCCAACGGGCGTTGACGAAGTAACCGCCGCAACGGGCAGCTTCTTCCTTGATAGCATCCTGGGCCTGCTTCTTAGTGCCCACGAACAGGACGTTGCCACCGTTGGCAGAGCACTCACGCACGAAGTTGTAAGCCTCTTCCAGCTTCTTAACGGTCTTCTGCAGGTCAATGATGTAGATACCGTTACGCTCGGTGTAGATGTAGGGAGCCATTTTGGGGTTCCAGCGGCGGGTTTGGTGACCGAAGTGTACGCCGGCCTCCAGCAGGTTTTTCATAGATACGACAGCCATTTTGATTTTCTCCTTTTGTTTTGTCCTCCACCCCGATCATTTCGCACAGCCCGCTCCGAAAGGAGCACTCGGGGGTACGATCACCGGGTGTGTGGTTTTGAAATGTCATGGGAAATGCCCATGCCGAAACATTATACTCTATAGAAATCCGTTTTGCAAGTAGTTTTTCCAATTTTTTTCTGAAATATTCTCTCATTTTTCCTTATCCCGGAAGCCAAAAGGGCTTTTGTCGGGGATGCCGGCAGTCATCGGGCTTGGTATCCACCAGAATGATATCCGGGCCAATCCGCTTGATGCAATGCCAGGGAATCACAAAATCGTCCCTGCGGTTACAGATGCCCAAAAGCTTGCAAGGGCCGGGAACAATGATTGCCACTACATTTCCGGAGGGAATTTCGATTTCTACATCGGAAACAAACCCAAGCCGCCGTCCGTCGGCGATGCAGATAACCTCTTTGCAGTTCAGCTCCGTAATTCTTGTGCCCATAGCCGTACCTCCCAAATCGGTTTTGGTACAGTCTATGAAAGACCGGCGGGGAATATGAGAAAAAAGCGGCAGACCTAAGTCTGCCGCAAGGTAGGTTTCGTTATTTGCTTTCCCGTTCCCGCCGGAAGCCCCAGCGGTCGAAAAAATAGATGACAATGATGTTCACAGCTAAGCAGGACAAAAGGGTCAGCCCCAATACCCAGCCCAAACAGCTGACTGCGCTCCATACCATATCCATAGGCTCCATGCGCCGGAAAGCGTTACACAGCACCGCCATAATAACGGTAAGCACCACGCCCAGTCCCGACCAAATCAGACCGGCGACACGCTGGGTAAACTGCCATGCCTCCAAGCTGGCCATTCCCCACCAGCAGCGGAAGCCTAAGCTGTAGTTTGCCTCCTTCGGCGGAGCTACCAGATACATTAGGCCAAAACCCAATAACAGCAGAGGGCCGGCCATAACGGCAATGCGCAGTCCCATTTCCACCCAGCCGAGCACATCCGTCAGCTGGGGCAGAAAGGCGGCCAGGTCAAATTCATCAAATGCGCCTTTCAGAGCTTCAAAATCCATAGTGACTCCTTACTTTTCTTCCAGATACCGGTTGATTTCGTGGACAAAGCTGCCCACGTCCTGGAAACGGCGGTAGACGGAGGCAAAGCGGATATAGGCCACCTCGTCAATGGCCTTAATGCGCGCCATGACCATTTCGCCGATTTTGTCGGTACTGACCTCCCGTTCCAGGGTGTTCTGGATGGTCTGCTCAATTTCCGTAGCGATGCGGTCTAACTCCGAGACCTCCACCTTCCGCTTATCGAAGGCCCGAACCATGGCGTTGAGAATCTTGTTGCGGTCAAAGCTTTGGCGGGTGCCGTCCCGCTTGACTACGATAATGGGCAGACTTTCTACAATTTCATAGGTGGTAAAACGGCGCTGGCAGGAAATACATTCTCTCCGGCGACGGATGCTGTTACCGTCTTCATTGTGGCGGGAATCCACGACCTTGCTGTCCGGATCGCCGCAAAAAGGACATTTCATGGGGACAAACTCCCTTTCCTTGTATGATTTACCAATTATAACAGAATTATGTTATCCTGTCCAGTATTTTTTCCTTGTCAAAGCCCATAAGATGGGGTACAATGAAAAAAATTCCACAAGAAGCATAAGGAGAAAGTTATGAAAAAAAGCGGTGATGTATATTATTCCTGGGCCATGCTGTATATTGCCTGTGCTGCCCTGGCCTTCATTCCGGAGCCGCCGGCATGGCTGAAGGTTATTATGGTGGTGCTTTCCCTGGCTTTTTTTGTGCCGCCGGCGTTGCTTTTATACCGGGCCATTCCCAGACAGCGGTGGGGCACGGTGCGGCTGATACGAAATTTGAGCATCCTATCCCTGTCTGCTACGTTGGTGGTGCTGGTTTTGAATGTTCTGTCGGTGGGCAGTGCGGAGATTGTGGGAGATGTGCTGAACGGTTTGCTGAATATTGTATCCGCTCCCATGGTTTGTGGGCGCGTTTGGTTTGTAAGCTTGTTCCTGTGGGCTTGCTTGCTGATGGTGACCTTGAAATACAGAAAGAAGAAATAAAAAGAGGGCGCGGTGCAAACCGCGCCCAATGTTTTTACTTTGCGTATTCCACAGCCTTGGTTTCCCGGATGACATTGACCTTGATTTGACCGGGGTATTCCAGCTCGGACTCGATTTTCTTGGCAACCTCTCTGGCCAGGAGAATCATATTGTCCTCGGTGACAACCTCGGGCTTGACCATAATCCGAACCTCCCGGCCGGCCTGAATGGCGAAGGCTTTCTCCACACCGGGGTAAGAGCCAGTCAACTCCTCCAGCTTCTGCAGCCGGCGGATGTAGTTTTCTACATTTTCCCGTCTTGCTCCGGGGCGGGCGGCGCTGACAGCATCGGCGGCCTGCACCAGAACGGCAATGATGGTCTTAGGCTCTACATCTCCGTGGTGGGCCTCGATGGCGTTGATCACCACAGGATTTTCCTTGTACTTCCGGGCCAAATCAGCACCCAGCTGTACGTGGCTGCCTTCCACCTCATGGTCAATGGATTTACCCAAATCATGCAGAAGACCTGCACGCTTGGCAAGAGAAACATCCACACCCAGCTCGGCGGCCATCAGTCCGGCGATATGGGAAACCTCGATGGAGTGATTCAGCACATTCTGACCGTAAGAGGTACGGTACTTCTGGCGGCCCAGAACCTTCACCAGCTCGGGATTCAGGTTATGCACACCGGTTTCGTAGCAGGCCCGTTCGCCTTCCTCCCGGATGGTACGGTCTACTTCCTTGCGGGCCTTTTCCACCATATCCTCAATGCGGGTGGGGTGAATCCGGCCATCGGCAATGAGTTTTTCCAGCGCCAGTCTTGCAATTTCCCGGCGAACCGGGTCAAAGCTGGAAACAGTAATGGCCTCGGGGGTATCGTCAATAATCAAGTCCACACCGGTGATGGTTTCCAAGGTGCGGATATTCCGGCCTTCCCGGCCGATGATGCGGCCCTTCATTTCGTCGTTGGGCAGGGCCACCACAGAAACAGTGGCTTCTGCGGCATGGTCAGCGGCACAGCGCTGGATGGCGATGGAGAGAATCTCTCGGGCTTTTTCGTCTGCCTCGTCTTTCATCTGCTGCTCGATTTCCTTGATTTTCACAGCGGTTTCGTGACGAACCTCATCTTCCACGCTTTGCAGCAGGAACTGCTTTGCCTGCTCTTGGGTCAGACCGGAAATTTTTTCCAGTGCGGCCAGCTGTTGGCGGCGGATGGTTTCCACTTCTGCCTGGCTCTGGGCCAAGGCTTCCGTTTTTTTGGCCAGTTCTTCTTCCTTCCGCTCAAAGGTGTCGGCCTTTTTGTCCAGAGTTTCTTCCTTCTGCTGTAAACGGCGCTCTTGCTTACTAAGCTCCGCCCGGCGCTCCTTGATTTCTCGTTCGTTCTCTGTGCGTGATTTATGGATTTCGTCCTTGGCTTCCAGAAGCATTTCCTTTTTGCGGTTTTCTCCGCTGCGGATGGCTTCATTAATCAGCCGGGTGGCTTCTGCTTCTGCAGAACCGATTTCCCGCTCGGCCACCTTTTTTCGGTAGGCAATGCCGATGCCGAAGCCGAAACCGATACCAACCGCAATGCCAACGACGATCAGGATGATCGCCAAATACAATTCCATAATTCCTGAGCGCACCTCCTTATATAAAAATATAAATATGGCAAAGCCGAAGAGGTGGGCACAATGAACCCCATGTGTAAAATTTGTCAGGGCAAGTCCGGAAGCTCCGGACAGGTATTTCTTACAAACAAAACGCCATGAGGCGCAAATCCCAATCCCGGCATTTGCCGGATATCCATGAAACGCCGTGCCGGATGTCCCGGAGCGGCGCACACTATACCAAAACTATTTTACTTGGAAAATGGGGAGATGTCAAGGATAATTGCACAAAAAATGTGCTATATTTTGAGCTTTTCCGAAACTATCTGCCAAACTTCACAAAAATAGACAGACTGCTTGGGGAAGAAAAATGTCTTGGTAGGAAAACCAAAGGGTAAAAAATCCAAAAAAACGGCTGGAAAATCTTTGCACATATTGTCAATTGACCCCAGACAAATTTTCTGCTACACTATAAATACTTAGATGGAAAGGAGGTAACCATATGGATGCAATTGTTTGGCTTGTGCTGATGATTCTGTTTTTAATGGTGGAGGCATCTTCCGTAACCATGGTTTCCCTTTGGTTCGGTGCCGGTGCATTGGCGGCGTTGGCCACTGCCTTGCTGGGCGGTGAAATTTGGGTGCAAATTGTGGTATTCCTTGGGGTATCTGTTTTGCTGTTAGCCTGCCTGAGACCCTTGGTTCGGAAATATTTTACCCCTCGGCTTACCAGAACCAATGTAGACAGTGTCATTGGCACCACCGGCTTGGTGACAGCGGCCATTGATAATGTATCCGCCTGCGGACAGGTCAAGCTGGGCGCCATGGAGTGGACGGCTCGGAGCACCTCAGAGCAAACCATCCCTGTGGGCACGTTGGTGCAGGTGGACCGTATCGAAGGCGTCAAGGTGTATGTTTCTCCTGTGAAGGTGGAAACCCCTACCTAATTTCCGGAAGAATGAAAATGAATATGGAGGAATTGTTATGGGACCTTTTGTTATTATCGGTATTTTAATTGTGATTGCACTGATGATTATTATTTCCAATATCACCGTGGTGCAGCAGTCCCGGGCGTATGTGATTGAACGGCTGGGCGCATTCCAGACAGTTTGGGGTGTGGGGCTGCATTTCAAAGTGCCTTTCATTGACCGGATTGCCCGTCGTGTTTCCCTGAAGGAACAGGTGCTGGACTATCCGCCTCAGCCTGTAATTACCAAGGATAATGTTACCATGCAGATTGATACGGTTGTGTATTATCAGATTACAGATGCAAAACTGTATTGCTACGGAATTGACCGTCCTATTTCTGCGATTGAAAATCTGACTGCAACCACACTGCGTAATATTGTTGGTGATTTGGAATTGGATGAAACCTTAACCTCCAGAGATACTGTAAATACAAAAATGCGCTCCATTTTAGATGAAGCAACCGATGCCTGGGGTATTAAAATTAACCGTGTAGAAT
>JAZNIX010000024.1:0-119897 GCA_045577715.1 Faecousia sp. | reverse complement strand
TTGGTTGACCAAAGTTAACCACCGGCTCTGCCGGTGGCAAAAAAATAGCTTCTAGCGAGGCGTAAAGTAGACAAGAAAAAAGCTCCCCATTATAGTAGAAGTGGTTTGCCGACCACACAACTACAATAATGAGGAGGTCTTAATCGTGAAAGAAAAAGACATTAATAGTTTAGACCATACTACGTGGAGATGTCAATACCATGTAGTGTTTGCACCCAAATACAGAAGAATGGTAATATATAACGAGATAAAGGCAGATATAGGAAAAATACTGCGACAGTTATGCCAGCAGAAAGGCGTGGAGATTATAGAGGCAGAAGCGTGCCCGGATCATATCCATATGCTCCTAAGCATTCCGCCAAAGTATAGTGTGTCGCAGATAATGGGATTTCTTAAGGGTAAGAGTAGCCTAATGATATTCGACAGACACGCTAATCTCAAGTACAAGTATGGCAACAGACACTTCTGGGCCAGAGGGTATTATGTGGATACGGTGGGCAGAAATAAAAAGCAAGTACAGGAGTATATCAAGAACCAGCTCCAAGAAGATCAGATAGCCGACCAAATGAGTATCAAGGAGTATGTGGACCCGTTTACGGGTCGCGAGAACAAGTAGGCATAGAAAAAGCCCCTTAAGGGGCGGCCCGAGAAAGGAATGCGGTCGGCAAACCATTCGGGGCCCCTTTAGGGGCAATAGTCTGTAAAATGCCCTTCTAGGGCTTAATCAAGCCTCCGGCTTAGCCGGAGGTTTTGACTGGTCGGACGCGAACCCATCTAAATGCAACAGTCCGGGGGACTGTTGCGCGCGACGGTTTCGCTTTGTGAAAAATAAATTCAGTCCGGTTACCGGCTTGTGCCCATGAATAATTGCTTGCCCTCAACCCTTATTTATGGTATAGTGAAGTTAAGAGGTGATTCTGTTGAATATTGTTGTTGCGATAGATTCTTTTAAGGGAAGTCTGACATCCTTACAAGCTGGGCATGCTGTGAAAGAAGCAGTTTTGCGAATTGACAGCACTGCCAAGGTTCATGTCAGACCGCTGGCTGACGGCGGAGAAGGCACAGTAGATGCCTTGTCTGTTCTTCCGGGTGCGCAGATAGTACATATTGATGTGCACGGACCGCTGATGAATCCTGTAAAGGCAAAATACTGTATCTTAAACAGCGAAAATTTAGCAGTCATGGAAATGGCAGAAGCTGCCGGTATCAACCTGATTTCGCGGGGACAGTTAAATCCCATGAACGCTACCACCTTTGGGGTGGGGGAAATGATAAAGGATGCCATGGACAGGGGCTGTCGAAAATTCATAATCGGCATTGGCGGCAGTGCTACGAATGACGGTGGAATCGGTATGTTACAGGCCTTGGGCTTTGCCTTTTTAGATGACAAAGGGCAACCGATTCCGCTGGGAGCCAAAGGAATAGAACATTTACAAAGTATATCCGCAGACGGCGTGGCGCCAGAGTTAATAAATTGCAAGTTTCGTATCGCCTGTGATGTAAACAATCCTCTTTGCGGCGAAAACGGCTGCAGCAGGATTTTTGCACCGCAAAAAGGCGCAACAGAAGATATGATTCTTCAAATGGATGGATGGCTTGAAAGGTATGTTGACATTGCAAAAACATATAATCCCCATGCCGATGCCAACAGGAAGGGTGCCGGAGCAGCAGGCGGCCTTGGGTTTGCCTTTGCCACATTTACCAATGCCACATTAGAGCCGGGTGTTCAAATTGTATTGGATGAAACGAAGCTGGAAGAATATATAAAAAATGCGGATCTTGTGATAACCGGAGAGGGCAGGCTGGATGCGCAAACAGTTATGGGCAAGGCACCCATTGGCGTTGCAAAACTTGCAAAAAAACACGGAAAAATCGTCATTGCTTTTTCCGGCTGTGTAACGGAAGATGCGGATGTTTGCAACCTCCACGGAATCGATGCCTTTTTCCCCATACTGAGAAAAGTGACGACATTGGACGAAGCCCTGGATACAGAAAATGCATACCGGAATCTAAAGGATACGGCGTATCAGGTTTTTAGATTGCTATCTATAAACAAATAAGAAATGATACATTTAAGAGGATTTTTCAAAATGAAAACAACAGTGCAATTCCCTTACGGGAAAAAGGAAATCCAATATGAATTCAACAGCAATGCACTTGCTGGTGTATTGACCTCTGAAATTGAGGACTTTCATCCCCAATGGGGCCAGGAGGAATTGGTAAAACGGGCTTTAGAAAATCCGATTTCCACACCAAAACTCAGTGAATTAGCAAAGGGCAAGGACAAAATTACAGTCATTGCCAGTGACCATACCCGGCCGGTACCCAGTAAAATCATCATGCCGGCTATGCTTGCGGAAATTCGCAAAGGGAATCCCCAGGCGGATATTACGATTCTGATTGCAACCGGATGTCACAGAGGCACCACGAAGGAAGAACTGATTGCCAAATTCGGTGAAGAAATCGTTAAAAATGAAAAAATATACATACACGATTGCGACGAAACAGAGAAACTGGTAAATATAGGCGTGCTCCCCTCCGGTGGAATTTGTGAAATCAATTCTCTTGCAAGTGAAGCGGACCTGTTGGTAGCAGAAGGCTTTATTGAGCCCCATTTCTTTGCCGGCTTTTCAGGCGGCAGAAAAAGCGTGTTGCCCGGTGTGGCGGGGCGCGATACGGTTTTGGCTAACCATTGCTCGGAGTTCATTGCCCATAAAAAAGCCAGGACCGGAGTGGTTCAGGGAAACCCAATCCATGAGGATATGCTATGGGCGGCGAAGAAGGCAGGTCTTGCTTTCATAGTAAATGTAGTCTTAAATGCAAAAAAAGAAGTGATATATGCGGTAGCAGGCGATGTAGAAAAAGCACACAAAGACGGAACGGATTTTCTGTATTCATTGTGCGGTGCAAAACCGATAGAGGCCGATGTTGTGATATCAACGAACGGTGGATATCCTCTTGACCAAAATGTGTACCAAGCGGTCAAGGGAATGACGGCAGCGGAAGCCACTGTAAAAAAAGGCGGCGTGATTATCATGCTGGCTTCCTCGACAGACGGTATTGGTGGGGAACATTTCTATCGTCAACTGGCAGATGAAAAAGACATTCAAAAGACCATGAGGACGTTTTTAAGCCGCGGTAGAAATGAAACAGTACCTGACCAATGGCAAACCCAGATACTATTGCGGATACTCATGCGTGCCACCGTAATTTATATTTCGGATTTAGATGACAGTGTGATTGAAAGTATGCACATGATTCCTGCCAAAAGCATCGGGGAGGCCTTGGTCAAGGCAAAACAAATACTGCACAAGGATGATATAAAAATAGTTGCCATACCGGACGGCGTTTCTGTTATGGTAAGAGATTAAAAAGGACAGGCTTTTCACCGGCTCGCTGTTCCGTGCCGTATCAACCAATCCCGACCCCGGTTAGAGGGCCGGGATTTTTTCCTGCCGGCTGATACAACACTCCGAAAACGGAATCCAATAGGGGAAACTACTTGTAAAATTCCAAAATCTATGTTAAACTAAATTGATTTATTATGCATTGCACAAATTGGGAGGCAGTTATGCGATATCCGTTTCCGCCATAGTGCCCGGGTATTGATTCCAGATTATCAAAATACGGAGGATACTATGTCTAACCTTATTCAAGAAATCAGCCGCCGGCGTACCTTTGCCATCATCTCCCATCCCGACGCCGGTAAAACCACTTTAACGGAAAAATTCCTGCTCTACGGCGGCGCCATTGCTCAGGCAGGCGTTGTGAAGGGAAAGAAAAATTCCCGGGCCGCTACCTCCGACTGGATGGAGATTGAAAAGCAGAGAGGTATTTCCGTCACTTCCTCGGTGATGCAGTTTCAGTACGGCGGCTTTTGTATTAATATTTTGGATACCCCCGGTCACCAGGACTTTTCCGAGGATACCTACAGAACGCTGATGGCGGCGGATGCCGCGGTGATGGTCATTGACGGCGCCAAGGGTGTGGAGCCCCAGACACGGAAGCTGTTTAAGGTCTGCGCTATGCGGCATATTCCGATTTTTACCTTCGTCAACAAGATGGACCGGGAAACCAAGGACCCCTTCGACCTTTTGGACGAGGTGGAGCGGGAGTTGGGAATTGAAACCTATGCCATGAACTGGCCCATTGGCTCCGGTAAAGATTTTCAAGGGGTGTATGACCGGGAAAAGAGCCAACTGCTGTTTTTCTCCGGCACTTCCGGTAAAAAACGGGCAGACAAGATGGCGGTTGACCTGTATGACGGACAGGTTGCCCAGCTTTTGGACAGTGAAAGTAAGCATCAGCAGCTCATTGAGGATGTGGAGCTTTTGTCTGCCGGCCGGGAAATGGATATGGAGGCAGTGCGCTGCGGCCAGCTTTCCCCGGTGTTCTTCGGCTCTGCCTTGACCAACTTCGGCATTGAGCCTTTTTTGGAAAATTTCTTAAAGCTGACACCACCGCCTTTAAGCAGAACAGCCGATTGTGGAACGGTGGATGCCTTCAGTGAGGATTTTTCCGCCTTTGTGTTCAAGATCCAGGCAAATATGAACAAGGCCCACCGGGACCGGCTGGCCTTTATGCGTATCTGTTCCGGCAGATTCCAGCGGGATGCAGAGTATTATCATGTCCAGGGCGGCAGGAAGATGCGCCTTTCCCAGCCCCAGCAGTTAATGGCGGCAGAGCGGGAAATCGTAGAGGAGGCCTATGCCGGTGACGTCATCGGCGTATTTGACCCCGGCATTTTCTCCATCGGTGACACCGTTACCGTGCCCGGTAAGAAATTCAGCTTTGCGGGAATCCCCACCTTTGCGCCGGAGCATTTTGCCCGGGTAAGCGCCAAGGATTCCATGAAGCGCAAGCAGTTTGTGAAGGGTACGGAGCAGATTGCTCAAGAGGGTGCGATTCAGATATTCAAAGTGCCCAATTCCGGTATGGAGGAGGTCATTGTGGGCGTGGTTGGCACGCTGCAATTTGATGTGTTCCAGTACCGCATGAAAAACGAGTACGGCGTGGACCTGCGTATGGAGGGACTACCTTATGAGGAGATTCGTGTGATTGACAGCTACCCCGGAGATTTAAGTGACTTGAATCTGGGCAGTGATGCGGAGCTGCTGGAAGATTACCGGGGCAGAAATTTGCTGGTATTTTCCAGTTTCTGGGCCATAGACTTTACCTGCCGCCGGAATGCCGGCCTACAGCTTTCCGAAATTGTGGTTGAGGAAGGATAATGCCTGCGGCTATATTTATAACGCGCGGTATAACAAATGCCCCACCTTTTGAAAAGGTGGGGCGTTTTCTTAGTATTGCGTGGGCGTGATGTGCCAGATTTCCTCGGCATATTGCCGGATGGTGCGGTCGGAAGAGAATTTGCCGCCGCTGGCAATGTTCATCAAGCACTTGCGGCCAAAGGACAGGCGGTCCTGATATTCCCGGTTGGCACGAAGCTTGGCATCCAGATAGGACGGATAGTCCAGCAGTACAAAATAATGGTCTGCTTTATGCCAATGGGTGCCGTCTAACAGGGCATGATACAAATCCCGCTGGTCATCGTCTGTGGGCACAGTGCCGTCTACCAGGGTATCAATGGCCCGGCGCAGGCCGGGGTTGGTATCATAGATTCCCCGGGCGTAGTAGCTGTCCCGGCATTGGTTGATTTGCTCTACCGTATGGCCGAAGATATATTCGTTTTCCATACCTGCTTCCTTGGCAATTTCCACGTTTGCACCGTCCAAAGTGCCAAGGGTCACTGCGCCGTTGAGCATCAGCTTCATGTTGCCTGTGCCGGAGGCCTCTGTGCCGGCAGGGGAAATCTGCTCGGAGATATCGGCGGCAGGAATGATGTGCTCTGCATAGGAGCAGTTGTAGTTTTGAACGAATACCACTTTCAGCTTATCGGCAACAGCAGGGTCGTGATTAATCATTTTCGCAATCCGATTGATATAGCGAATCACGGCCTTGGCACGGGAATAGCCGGGGGCGGATTTTGCGCCAAAGAGGAAGACGGTAGGCTGGAAGTCAGGCAGCTCCCCGTTTTTCAGCCGGAAATAAATATCCACAACGGACAGGGCGTTCATCAATTGCCGCTTATATTCATGAAGCCGCTTGACCTGCACATCGAAAAGGAAGTCGGGGTTGAGTTGGACACCCTCTTTTTCTGCGATGATGCGGCAAAGCTGTTCTTTTTTCTGCTTCTTGATGGCGTTAAACTGGCGTACCATATCGTCATCAATCATGGGTTTTAGCTTAGCCAGCCGGTCTAAATCCTTTAAGAAGTCGCCACCAATTCGATATTTGAGCAATTGGGTCAGCTCCGGATTGCACAGACCCATCCAACGCCGGGGAGTAACGCCGTTGGTCTTGTTTTGGAACCGTTGGGGGAAGGCGTGATACCAGTCACGGAACAAATCGTCCTTCAAAATCTGACTGTGAATTTCAGCGACACCGTTAACATAGCTACCAACATAAACACTAAGATTGGCCATGTGGGCAGTATTGTCCGAAACAATCCATAAGCCGGGATGTTCGCGGCGCAGCTTTTCGTCGATTCGCAGAATGATATCCACAATTTCGGGAACCACACTGCGCAGCAAATCTAAATTCCATTTTTCCAGGGCTTCTCCCATAACGGTGTGGTTGGTGTAGGAGAAGGTTTTTTGGGCGATAGCAAAGCTCTGCTCAAAGTCCATACCTTCGGCCATCAACAGGCGAATCAGCTCCGGAATGGACATGGCCGGGTGGGTGTCGTTGAGCTGTACGGCATAAAAGTCCGCAAAATGGGTCAAATCGCTGCCGTGAGCGTTTTTATAGGTGCGAAGCATATCCTGCAGAGAGGCAGAGGACAGTACATACTGCTGCTTAATGCGAAGCCGCTTGCCTTCCCAGGTGGAATCGTTGGGGTACAGAACCCGGGTGATATCCTCCGCCTTGTTCTTCTGGGTCAGTGCCCGCAGGTAATCCTGGTCATTAAAGGCGTTGAAGTCCAGCTCTTCTTCTGCTTCACACTGCCAAAGCCGCAAGGTGTTAATATTTTCTGTGCCATAGCCGATAACAGGCACATCATAGGGCACAGCCAATACGGTGTGGTCCGGGAATTTTACCTTTACAGTGTGATTGTATCGGCGGTAGGACCAGGGGTCACCAAATTTTGACCAATCGTCGGCATTTTCCTTTTGGCTGCCGTAAGCGTCAAAGCTTTGCTTAAACAGACCGAATTTATACCGCAGGCCGTAGCCGGACAGGGGGATATTGCAACTGGCCGCGCTGTCCAGAAAACAGGCTGCCAGACGGCCAAGACCGCCGTTGCCCAGAGCCGCATCCTCCACATCCTCTAAGATGGCAAGGTCTACGCCCCGCTCCGCAAAGAGCTGCTTCATTTCATCCAGAATTCCCAGATTGTAAAGATTGGAATATACCAGACGACCAATAAGATACTCCGCAGAGAAGTAGTAAGCTTTTCTTTGATGCATCCGAGTATGCTTGGAACGGTTCCAATTGTCGGAAATAGCCATCATAACGGCTTGCCCTAAGGCTTCGTGAAGCTCTTGGGGCGCGGCTTCCTTCAGGGAAACGTCATAAGTGTACTTTAGCTGTGCTTCCGTCCACTTTAGAATATTCACACAATCATAGCTCATAGTTTTAATCTCCGTTCTTTCAAAGTGGGGCATGAGGGAGCGTTTTCGCCCAGCCTGTCATAAAGTTTTGTCAATGCATAGATTTTTTCCGCTAAGTTGGATTTGGCATAGTCTTCCGGTGCGCGCCAGGTCCAGTTGTCGCTGGACTGGGTGCCGGGGAAGTTCATTCTTGCCTCGCCGCCTAAGCCTAAATAATCCTGCAAAGGAATGATACATAGGTCACATACAGTAGAAAATGCAGTGCGGATGACCCCCCAGACCAAGCCCTCCTCCGGGGTTAAATGCATATATTCCGTGGCATAGGTCACAGTATCGGAGGGGGCAGTATTGAGCCACTGCGATGTAGTCATATTGTCGTGGGTTCCGGTGTAGCATACAGCGTTCGGAACACACCGATGGGGCAGATAGTCCGACGGCTCCCGGGAATCAAAGGCAAAGGTTAGCACCTTCATGCCGGGAAAACCGACGGCATCCCGAAGTGCCAACACATCCGGTGTCAAATAACCCAAATCTTCTGCAATGAAGGCCAGTCGGGGAAACTGTTTTTGCACAGTCCGAATAAAATCCAGGCCGGGCCCGGGAATCCATTGGCCGTTTCTTGCAGTGGTGTCTCCATAGGGCACAGACCAATACCCTGCAAAGCCACGGAAATGATCCAGCCGCACAGCATCATATAGCTTCGCTGCCGCTGCCAGCCGCCGAAGCCACCAGCGGTAACCGTCTTTTTTCAGCAGGTCCCAGCGGTACAGAGGATTTCCCCAGAGCTGACCGTCTTGGGAAAAGGCATCCGGCGGACAGCCGGAAACGGCTGTAGGGGTTAGTGTTTCATCCAACTGAAAATACTCGGGATTGCTCCATACATCGGCAGAATCGTAAGGAACATAAATAGGAACATCCCCGACCATACGAATGCCGGCTTCCCGGGCATAGGCGCGTAGCTGTTGCCATTGGCGGTAAAACAGAAACTGCAGAAAGCTGTGGAATCGGATTTCGTCTTTCAGTGATTGCCGGGCCGACCAAATGGCATCGGGTTCCCGGAATTTCAGAGCATCGTCCCAATCGTACCAGGGCTTGCCGTCAAATTTGGTTTTCAGCGCCATATACAGAGCATAGTCAGAAAGCCAGTCGGAGTTCTCTCTGACGAACGCATCGAAATCCGGGTCACCTGGAAACCGCTGATAGGCAGTGCGCAGAAGGCAAAGCCTATGCCGGTATAAAAGACCGAAATCCACCCGGTCTTCCTGTGTATTCCATGGAATAGAAGAAACCTCTGCCTGACTAAGAAGGCCTTCTTCAATCAGAGCAGGAAGGTCAATCAAATAAATATTACCCGCAAAGGCGCTGCAGGATTGATAGGGGGAATCGCCGTAGCCGGTGGGAGACAGGGGAAGAACCTGCCATACACGCTGACCGGCTTCCTTCAAAAAATCCACAAAGGCATGGGCGGGCTTTCCCAATGTCCCAATGCCGTAGGGGCCGGGAAGAGAGGTAATATGCATTAAAATGCCACTTTCGCGCATGGATATTGCTCCTTTGACGGTTGCTCGGCGTGTTACAATTCAGTCTATGGAGAGAGAATCGGGATGTTCGTAAATTCAGAAAACCATCCTTGCCGCAACGTCGGCTTTCTCATGACCTGGGGTCTTTCACTAAAAGAGATTATCCCCAATGGTACATATAGTAGAGAGTAATCTTTTTTTTGCATTTTGTCAAGAAAAACCATACCCGTTAGACAAAAAAAGAAACGGGCCTGCCTTGAGGCAGGCCCATATAAAAGATAAGCTTAGGCTTCCAGATTGATGCCAGTTTCCTTGTTGAAAACATGGCAGATATGGCCGACAAAGCCAAACTTAACCTTAGCACCGATGGACAGTGCGGTAACTTCGGCGTGGGTCATGTTCATGGTGGAAATTACCAGAACCACATCCCGGCCCATAGCGGTAACGTGCAGGTGGATGGAAGAACCCATCAGCTCGGAAACATCCACGTTGGCATCGATGCCGTCGTCGGTCAGTTCCATGTGCTCGGGACGGACACCCAAAGTGATATCCTGCTCGGCCACATTGTTGGCAGCCAGACGTGCCTGCTTGTCTTCGCTCAGTTCTACAGTCAGGTTGCCCAGCTGAACAGCGTACTTGCCGTCAACCTTCACCAGCTTAGCATCGAAGAAGTTCATCTGGGGAGAACCGATAAAGCCAGCAACAAACAGGTTGTAGGGATGGCTGAACACTTCCTGAGGAGTGCCAATCTGCTGAATGAAGCCGTCCTTCATGATGACGATACGGTCGCCCAGAGTCATAGCCTCGGTCTGGTCGTGGGTAACGTAGATAAAGGTGGTGTCGATACGGGAACGCAGCTTGATAATCTCAGCACGCATCTGGTTACGCAGCTTGGCGTCCAGGTTGGACAGAGGTTCGTCCATCAGCATGACCTTGGGGTCACGGACAATGGCACGGCCGATGGCAACACGCTGGCGCTGACCGCCGGACAGAGCCTTGGGCTTACGACCTAAGTACTGGGTAATGTCCAAAATTTCAGCGGCTTCCTTGACCTTCTGGTCAATTTCTGCCTTGGGAACATGGCGCAGCTTCAGACCGAAGGCCATGTTGTCATAAACGGTCATGTGGGGGTACAGAGCGTAGTTCTGGAAAACCATGGCGATGTCGCGGTCCTTAGGCGCGATATCATTAACCAGACGGTCACCAACATACAGCTCACCTTCGGTGATTTCTTCCAGACCGGCAATCATACGCAGGGTAGTGGACTTGCCACAGCCGGAAGGTCCGACCAGAACAATAAATTCCTTGTCCTGAACATCCAGATTAAATTCCTGAACGGCAACAACGCCCTTTTCAGTAATCTGCAGGTTGACTTTTTCCTTTTCAGGATTGTCGTCGACCTTTTTCTTCTTTTTCTTGCTTTCCTTAAGGTCGTCGCCGCTGAAGGGGTAGATTTTCTTGATGTTTTTCAGGGTTAAACTTGCCATACAATTTCGACTCTAAGTGCAACGAATCCTCGCTTGCACTCTCGCTTGTCCGCGCAGCTTTGTCGCGGATGCTTTACGACAGGTCTCCACACTGCCGTACCGTGAGTCAGACGGATATTTCCTCCTTTATTTTAGCGGAAATCTGACTATTTCGTGGAGTAGACAGAATCCACCTGGATACACATATAATAGCATATTTTCAAGGGTTGTTCAATGGTGGGTTTTCACAGTTTTTACCATAGGAAATTGGTGAAATTGCATAAAAAACAAGGCCTATTTCAGGGTATAGCCCCGGTCGGAAAGCGTCAGATGCGTGCTGTAATAGGCGGTCATTGCCTTCACAAGATAGCCCACATCCCGGACACCGGCGGTTTCATAGCAGGAATGCATGGCCAGCTGGGGAAGGCCGATGTCTGCCGAGGGAACGGATACATGGGCAAGAGAAATATTACCCAGGGTAGAGCCACCGGGGATATCCGCCCGGTTACAGTAGGTCTGAACAGGAACGCCGGCCCGTGCGCATACTGTCCGGAAAATAGCCGCTGACAGACCGTCGGTGGTATATCGCTGATTGGCGTTGAATTTCAGCACGATGCCGCCGTTCATAATGGGCGCGTTGGCGCTGTCGGCAAGCTCCGGATGATTGGGATGCAGGCCGTGGGCATTGTCCGCGGAGAGCATGAAGGATTGGCTGAGCATTTGGGACAGCTCCAGCCCCAGTCCCCGGCAAATGCGCTGCAGAACAGTTTCCAGCAGGTCAGAGGCAGCACCCTGCACAGAGGAAGAGCCTACTTCCTCGCTGTCAAAGACACAGAGCACAGGAATGCTGTCGCTTTCCGCTGCCTGCAGGAAGCCTTGGGTACAGCACCAGGCACATTCCAAATCGTCCAGCCCAGGCGCAGAAAGGAACTCGTTCTCCATACCCCACACGCTGGCATTCTGACGGACATACAGATAAAGGTCGTGTCCCAGAACCTTGCCGCCGGCCTGCTGCTGTAAAAGGGAGGCAAATTTGCCTGCGGCTTCTTTTCCGCTTAAAAGGGGCAAAATATCCACAGCGGGATTCCATTTATAGCCGTCATTTGCCTGCCGGTTCATGTGAATGGCCACATTGGGAATCAGCAATAAATCCCGGTCAATATCCACTAAACGGCTTTCGATTCCGTTTTCTGTTTCCACCATGACCCGTCCTGCGACGGACAGGGGACGGTCCAGCCAGGGTGCCATGAGCATACTGCCGTATTTTTCCGTGGCAAGGCGGGTGTATGCACCGGTCAATTCGGCGTTCTCCTTAATCTTAAAGGTGGGACGGTCAGAATGGCTGGCGCTTATCATAAAGCCCTTAGGCGTGCCCTGGGGAATTTGGAAGGCAACAAATGCAGTACCGCCGCGAATCAGGTAGTATTTGCCGCCGGGAATCAGGTTCCAGCTTTCCTGCTCCCGCAGCCTTAAATAGCCGGCTTCCTGCAATTGGCAGGTGAGAGCTTCTACTGCGTGGTATACGCTGTGGGCACTGTTGAGAAATGCGGTCAGTGCGCAAATGTGCTGTTCCATAGGTTTCCTCCAAATTGAAAAAATCATCGGGCTTTTACCGGAAGGCATATAGCTACGGTTATTTTACAACGTTAACCTATCTACGTCAACTGCTAACTGCAAAACCGGGCTTTCTGCAGGGAAGGCAAGAACCCTGTGGCATCCGGCGGAAAAGATTCGGGCGCAATTGTCAAATAATGTCGAAAAGTTCTGATTGTGCATAATAATTGTCGATTTTATGCGGTTTTTGACGAGCGATTATTTCGGTTTTTCCTTGCAAAAAACGATACATTATGCTATGCTTGTTTTGTCGCACACGGCAGAAGCGTCTGCTGTGAACCAAGGGGAATATCTTCAATATGACAGGAGAGGAAGTTATGGATAATCGCACAACCGTATTCATTGCAGACAGCGCAGAGGAATTCTGCACCAATCTTTCTGCAGCATTGCTCCATACAGAGGGCTTTGCTGTGGTGGGGACCGCCAGCGATGGGGAACAGGCCATTCGTATGATTCAGAAATGGAAGCCGGATGTTTTGGTACTGGACCTGATGCTCAGTAAGCAGGACGGTCTCAGCGTATTAAAGGCTGTTTCCGTTATGGACAAGCGCCCGGCAGTCTTGGCTACATCCGGATTCATCACGGACTATGTGGCATCTGCGGCGGCAAATTTAGGCGCCAGATATTTGATGCTGAAGCCCTGTGATATGACTGCACTGATAGAGCGGTTGGAGGAGATTCGGGGTGGGGAGAACCTGCGGACCGCCGGTACTCGGAAAACAGATAAAACAAGCATCGAGGCCATGGTCACCAATATTATTCACGAAATCGGTGTTCCTGCCCATATTAAGGGATATCAATATTTGCGGGAGGCCATTATCATTGCAGTGGGAGATATGGATGTGATTAATGCCATCACGAAAGTATTGTATCCCCAGGTCGCCAAGACCTTCCAAACCACTCCCAGCCGGGTAGAACGGGCCATCCGCCATGCCATCGAAGTGGCCTGGGACAGAGGGGATTTGGATACGTTGCAGAGATTTTTTGGCTACACGGTTTCCAATACCAAGGGCAAGCCCACCAATTCGGAGTTTATTGCGCTGATTGCAGACAAGCTCCAGCTGCAGCTGAAATCCAGCGAGGTGGCCAATTACTAAAAGCACAACCGCAGGACACCCTCCGGGGTGTCCGCTTTTGCTGTAAAGGAGCGCCCGGGGCAGAGGCGTCCCCGGGATATAACATCCTCCGATAAAGCCAGGTTACAACGGAAATCCATCGGGATATCCCATTTCTGTTTTTTCTGTGGTAATACACAAAATTTAGAAAAAGTGGAAAAGGGATTCCCCTTGACAGGGAACGAGAACATGGTATAATTACCCTAGAAAAATAGGGCGTACTGCCCGGTAGTATTTTTCACGAATGACGGCGAATAATTCGCCATAGGAGGTAAATTCCATGGATGTTTTAAGCAGACTTGCAGGAGCCGGTGTGGTGCCTGTTGTTGTTCTGGAGGATGCAAAGGATGCGGTTCCTACCGCTAAGGCAATGGTGGCCGGCGGCATTGACGTGATGGAAATCACATTCCGCACTGCAGCTGCTCCCGATGCAATCAAAGCGGTGGCAGAAAATTGCCCCGATATGCTGGTGGGCGCAGGTACGATTTTGAATCTGGAGCAGTGCAAGCTGGCAGTGGAGATGGGTGCAAAGTTTATTGTGTCCCCCGGCTTTGATGCTCAGGTTGTGGGCTGGTGTATTGAAAACAATATCGCGGTGACTCCCGGCTGTGTTACACCCACAGAGATTACAGCGGCGGTGAATATGGGCTTGAAGGTAGTCAAGTTCTTTCCTGCCAATGTCTATGGCGGCTTGAATGCCATGAAGAACCTGTCCGCGCCTTTTGTGGGCGTGAAGTTTATGCCCACCGGCGGTGTCAACGCGGCAAATCTGCGGGAATATCTGGATGCCCCCTTTATTCATGCCGTTGGCGGTAGCTGGGTCTGCCCCAAGGCAGATATTGCCGCCGGCAATTTTGATAAGATTACACAGCTTTGCGCCGAAGCCCGCCAGGCAGCCTTCGGTTAAACAGATACATAAAGGAGGAAACAAAATGGCAAGAATTATTACTTTCGGCGAGCTGATGCTCCGCCTGCAACCTTATAATTATGAGCGCTTTGTGCAGTGCGACCATGTGGAATTTACCTTCGGCGGCGGCGAGGCCAATGTGGCCGTTTCCCTGGCAAACTACGGCATGGATGCGGCCTATGTTACCAAGCTTCCTGCCCATGCCATCGGACAGTCTGCAGTCAACAGCCTGCGCCGCTACGGTGTGGATACCTCTCTGATTGTCCGCGGCGGTGACCGGGTAGGTATTTACTTCAACGAAAAGGGCGCTTCCCAGCGCGGCAGCGTCTGCATTTACGACCGGGCTCACTCTGCTATCCAGCAGGCATCTGCTTCCGATTTTGATTGGGATAAGATTTTTGAGGGCGCTGATTGGTTCCACTTTACCGGCATTACCCCGGCATTGGGAGAAAACTTAGTGGAAATCTGCAAGGAAGCCTGTATTGCGGCGAAAAAGCGGGGCATTAAGATTTCCTGCGATTTGAACTATCGCGGCAAGCTGTGGACCCGTGCCCAGGCAAGAGAAGCCATGACAGAGCTGTGCAAGTATGTGGATGTGTGCATCTCCAATGAAGAAGATGCCAAGGATGTGTTCGGCATTGAGGCAGAGGCTACGGATATCTATGCCGGTGAGTTGAACCACGAGGGCTATAAGAGCGTTGCCAAGCAGCTGGCAGATAAGTTCGGCTTTGAGATGGTGGCCATTACTTTGCGGGAAAGCCATTCTGCCTTTGATAATGGCTGGAGTGCTATGCTGTATAACGTTGCAAAGGATGAGTACTGCTTCTCCAAGAAATACAATCTGCACATCATAGACCGGGTCGGTGGCGGCGACAGCTTCGGCGGCGGCTTGATTTACTCCGTCCTCTCCGGCAAGGATACCCAGGCGGCGGTAGAGTTTGCGGTGGCGGCTTCTGCCCTGAAGCACTCTATCGAGGGCGACTACAATATGGTCACCGTAGCAGAAGTGGAAAAGTTGGCCGGCGGTGACGGCTCCGGCCGGATTCAGAGATAAGGAGTGACGGATATGGAAGAAATTTTGCAGGAAGAAGAGCAGAGCAACATCCTGACCCTAACCGATGAGCATGGCGCAGATGTGGAGTTTGAATATCTGGATGCCATTGATTATGAGGGAAAGGAATATTTGGTTCTGATGCCCGCCCAGGAAGACTCCAATGAGATTGTGATTTTGGAGGTACAGCCTGTGGATGAGGAAAATGAAAATTATCTGTCCGTTTCCGATGAAGCGGTTTTGGATGCGGTCTATGATATTTTCAAGGAACGCTATAAAGATGTTCTGACTTTTGAAGACTAAAAAGAAAAGCTCCCATCCGAGGATGGGAGCTTTTATCATGCATTGTGGAATTAGGCCTTGCCGGCGCAACCCAGGACATTCACCAGCTTGTGGCGAACCAGTTCCTTGATGTTAGCACGGGCGGGCTTCAGGTATTCACGGGGGTCGAACTTGCTGGGCTCGTCGTTGAAGAACTTACGAATGGTGCCGGTCATGGCAAGACGCAGGTCGGAGTCGATGTTAATCTTGCAGACGGACAGGCCGGCGGCCTTACGCAGCTGTTCCTCGGGAACACCGATGGCGTTGGGCATCTTGCCGCCGTTGGCGTTGACCATAGCTACATAGTCCTGAGGCACGGAAGAAGAGCCGTGCAGAACGATGGGGAAGCCGGGCAGACGGCGGGTAACCTCTTCCAGAACGTCAAAACGCAGAGCCGGGGGCACCAAGATGCCCTGCTCGTTGCGGGTGCACTGCTCGGGAGTGAACTTGTAAGCGCCGTGGGAAGTGCCGATGGCGATGGCGAGGCTGTCACAGCCGGTGCGGGTCACAAATTCCTCGACCTCTTCGGGACGGGTGTAGGAAGCGGCCTCGGCGGAAACATTCACCTCGTCTTCAATGCCGGCCAGGCTGCCCAGCTCGGCTTCTACAACCACGCCGCGGTCGTGAGCATACTCAACCACCTTCTTGGTGATTGCGATGTTTTCCTCAAAGGACTTGGAGGAAGCATCAATCATGACGGAGGTGAAGCCGCCGTCAATGCAGGACTTACAGGTTTCAAAGCTGTCGCCGTGGTCCAGGTGCAGAGCAACGGGAATCTCGGGGCACTCAATCACAGCGGCCTCCACCAGCTTTACCAGGTAAGTATGGTTGGCATAGGCCCGAGCGCCCTTGGAAACCTGCAGGATAACAGGTGCCTTTTCCTCGCGGCAGGCCTCGGTGATTGCCTGAACGATTTCCATGTTGTTGACGTTGAAAGCGCCGATGGCGTAACCGCCGTCGTAAGCCTTCTTAAACATCTCGGTAGTAGTAACAAGAGCCATTGGAATCAATCCTTTCTTATTTCACGGGAAAACCCGCATTTTTACGAATCCAATTATACCATAATTTTTCGTATTTTCAACCCAAATATTGAAATCGGAAAAATTTATTAGAAATGACGGCTTTTATATTTTCTCGGGGGATATTTTTTGGGGAAAAATAATGGAATTAGCTATTTACCTTTGCCGAAAAATAGAGTATAATACCCGAGATAAAACCAATTACAAGGAGTGTTTTAGAATGAAAATATCCCCTTTGCAACAGGCAAGATACCAGTATCAGCCCAAATTGCCGGGTATGCTCAGAAACGGTATTTCTGAGATTTGCGTTTCCAACGGCAATCCCACCGAAAGTGTGGCGGACCAGGAGAAAATCAAGGCGCTGTTCCCCAATACCTACGGTAAAAATGAGATTACATTTCAGAAAGGCACCAATACCTCCCAGCCCAAAAAGCAGGTGGTGGGCGTGATTCTTTCCGGCGGTCAGGCCCCCGGCGGCCACAATGTCATTTGCGGCCTGTACGATGCGCTGAAGGCTACCGATAAGGACAATGTGCTCTATGGCTTCAAGGGCGGCCCCAGCGGTCTGCTGGAGGACAGCTATGTGATTTTCGATGACGAATATATCAATCAATACCGCAACACCGGCGGCTTTGATATCATCGGCTCCGGCCGTACCAAGCTGGAAACCGAGGAGCAGTTCGCCATTGTGGCAGAGGTGTGCAAGAAGCACGGCATCACCGCGGTGGTCATCATCGGCGGTGACGACTCCAACACCAATGCGGCGGTGTTGGCAGAGTATTTTGCCGCCCACAATACCGGTGTGCAGGTTATCGGCTGTCCCAAGACCATCGACGGCGACTTAAAGAACGAGGACATTGAGTGCTCCTTCGGCTTTGATACCGCTACCAAGACCTACAGCGAAATCGTAGGCAACATTCAGCGGGATGCCAACTCCGCCAAGAAGTATTGGCATTTTGTAAAGGTAATGGGCCGCAGCGCCTCCCATGTGGCTCTGGAAACTGCCCTGCAGACCCAACCCAACATCTGTCTGATTGGCGAGGAAGTGGCCGCAAAGAAGATGTCTCTGGCACAGATTACCGACTACATTGCCGACTCTGTGGCGGCCCGTGCCGCTAAGGGCTGGAATTTCGGTGTTGCTGTGATTCCGGAGGGTATTGTTGAATTCGTGCCCGAATTCTCTGTTTTGATTCGGGAAATCAATGAGCTGTTGGCAGGCAGTAAGGCGGATGCTTTTAACGCCCTGCCTTCTTGGGAAGAAAAGTATGCCTTCATCGAGGCTGGCCTGACCAAGGAATCTATGGCAGTGTTTGCACTGCTGCCCCAGTCTATCCAGCAGCAGCTGTTCCTGGAGCGGGACCCCCATGGCAACGTGCAGGTTTCTCTCATTGAGTCTGAGAAGCTGTTCTCCGAAATGGTCAAGAGCAATCTTTCTGCCCGTAGGGCCGCCGGCACTTACAACGGAAAGTTCTCTGCGCTGCACCACTTCCTGGGCTACGAAGGCCGCTGTGCATTCCCCTCCAACTTTGATGCTGACTACTGCTACAGCCTGGGCTACAATGCCTTTATGCTGATTCAGTACGGCTTCAACGGCTATCTGTCCAAGGTATCCAATTTGAGCAAGCCTGCCGAGGAGTGGGTTGCCGGCGGTATGCCCATTACCAAGATGATGAACATTGAGCGCCGTCACGGCCACGACAAGCCGGTTATCCGCAAGGCCTTAGTAGAGCTTGACGGTAAGCCCTTTAAGTTCTTTGAGGAAAACAGAGCCACATGGGCGGTGGAGACCTGCTATGTTTATCCCGGTGCCATTCAGTATTTCGGACCCAGTGAGGTCTGCGATGCCACCACCAGAACCCTGGCACTGGAAAAGGGCTGATGGCGGCCATAAACGGTTTTGAACAATAAAGAAAGCGCCCCAAAAGGGGCGCTTTTTCTTGTATAAGAACACCATCTCCATCGTTGTTTTAGCATAAAGAAAAGGTAGACAACATGGTGGTTTTTCATGTGTCTACCTTTATCTTACAACTTCGCACGGCCGGTGGTTATGATTCCATTACACGCAAGAAAAGATTTAGGGACGGATATCATCGCTCGCAACATATAAAAAACAGACAGCAGATTGCTGTCTGTTTTATATAATCAATCGGTTCGAAAGTCAAACAATTTCGATGGATTCACACCTAATACGTCACAAATATCAAAAATAACATCTAAAGAAACTGCACAGTCCGCTGTTTCGATCCGGCTCATATGTGTGCGGCTGATCTCAATACATTCCGCAAGCTGCATTTGTGACATTCCGCGCTTTTTTCGATAATACGCAATATTAAGACCCAAATGCTTATATTTCTGAAGTTGCTTATTTTTCATATTCTCACCCTGCTTCAATATATCGCACAGTTCTCTAAAATGCGACAACGTGCAATATCGCATATGTTACTTGACAAGTTACATAAGTGCTGATATAATTAGCAAAATTAAAATTATTTATAATTTTTCGCAAATAAATGTTTGACAGGGGGAGATATGAATGTATTGTAGTAATTGCGGTCAAAAAAATGACCATAATGCAGCATATTGTTTTGCATGCGGTACTCGCTTGGCCTCTGACACAAAAGAGGTTGCTCTGCAATCGGAAAAGGATATGGCCGTTATCGATCAACTTTCCTACAGTTCTATTCTTGAATTTTTGAAAAACGCCAAGGCTCTCGAGGTTGAAAAATTTACAATTCAACAAATTGTAGCCAAAATAGATTCAGAAATTTCGAAATTGAATTATAAAAAGAAAATTGATGAGCCTAAATCGGGATGCTTGTTTGCTACATCTCCTGTAATTATATTCGTTGCAGCGGTCATTGGTGCAGTTATTGCGGTTTTCAAGGGCTGCAGTGCCATCTTTAATGACAATAAATATAATAATAGCATGGATCATGGAAAAAATTATTTTGAAGATTTTGGTGATACTGTTCTTGATATGGTCGTTATTGGGGCCATTATTGCTGGAATCCTACTACTCATAGACTTCATCAAAAACGCTGATGCAAAAACAGCATACAAAAAGGCTTGTGCAGAAGAAGAACAAGCATATCTGTATCGGCAAAAATGTATTGCACAACTTAGGCAAGAGCGCAACAAATGCGTTGCTCATATTCAGGAACACGATCGGATGTTAAGCCAACTATATTCTCTTAATGTTATCAGCGAACCTTACCAATCTATTGTTCCCGTTGTTACTATCTGCGAGTATTTCGAACTAGGAAAATGTAATTCTCTAAGAGGCCGTGACGGAGCTTATGTTTTGTACGATGATGAAGCAAGACATAACCGTATTATTAGCAGATTGGATGAGATCATTAATCGCTTGGACGAGCTGATCAATCTTCAGCGCGCAATGTGCCATGCAATCCAGGAAGGAAACGCCCTAGCCGAGCGCATTATGGTACAAAATCGCGAATTACTCAGCGCCCAAAAAGATATTGCTGCTAATACAGCAGCTACAGCTTATTTTAGCAAATGCGCAAGCGAATATAGCAGAATATCCGCTTATGTGGATGCTTTCGGTTAAAAAATCTCCGGCTGAAAAGCCGGAGATTTTAGATTGTAGAAAAGTCCAGCATAAGCAGGGCTTGTTCGACAGTCAGAAGGAGTGTTGCAAAGAATGCAACACGCCGCCAGTTCACTCTTTTTGCAGCCCCTTTTATTTTTTAGGCTGCTTGATTTTGTTCAGCTGGGCGTTCAGGTCCAGCAGCTCTTCCTTGGTAAAGGAAATATTCATCATGCCTACCATGCTGGTAAGACGAAGCAGCGTAAAGCCGCCCATCATCTGCATCATGCCGTCGCTCAGCTCGAAGCCGGCGGCCTTTTCGCCGCTGCTCATAGCGCCCTTCAGCTTTAGGAACAGACCGCCCAGAATCAGCTTGCCCCGCATGGTGGCGAGGATGTCGCTGACCTTGCTGTTCAGGGACAGGTAGCCCTCCGGCTCGGTGATATCGAACCAGTTGAGTACTGCACCCTTTTCCCTCAGCCGGTAGCTTTCGTTGGGGGTCTCTACCTTGCGGATGACACTTTCATCCTTCAGCTCTCCGGCGACGGCGGTCAGCCGGGTGGTGCCGGTGTTGGGCACATCGAAGTAGAAGAAGTGGTCTGGTGCTTCCTTCACACCCAGAGATACACCGTTGGCAAACAGCTCCACAGATGTTTGGTTGGAGTAGACGGTGACCTTGGTCACATCTTCTACACGGTCCACATAGCGCTTGCCGCACAGATGGACAAAGGGCTCGTCGCTAAGCCATGCCTTATAGGCATAGAAAGCATCCTTCTTGTATTTCCGGTCAAAGGTCATAAGACCCTTGTGGTTTTGTCCGTTTTCGCCGCCTTCTGCCCGGGCATCTGCACCAAAGTCAAACATATTCCACACATGGGTTGCCCACATATATTTCCGGGTGAACAGCTGCTTAATCAGCTCTTCGTGGTAGTAGGCCTGATATTCCTCGGTGTAATCTCCCTGGGTGGGCTTGGAGGTGTGCCAGTTCAGAGCCTCACAGCCGTATTCGGAGCAGCCGATAGGAAGCTTGGGATGCTTGGCGTGGAATTTGTCGAACCAAGGACCGTTCATAGAGGTGTCGCCGCCGTACCAACCGAAGTAATGGTTGTAGGAAACGGTATCGGGGATTTCCAGATAGGAAGCATCCATGGAACACATGGAGACCACGGCCATGGTGGTCAGTCGGGTTTTGTCCATTTCATGGCACAGGTCGTTGAGAATCCGGTGATTTTCCAGCAGGTCCGGGTCTTCTGCGTTCTTCATGGTGATTTCGTTGCTCAAGCCCCAAACCACAATGGAGGGGTGGTTATAGTTCTGGGTAATCAGCTCTTTCATTTGGGAAATTGTATTTTCCCGGCCACCGGGCATGTGATTGGAGATATAGGGGATTTCCGCCCAGACGACCTGGCCGTATTCATCACACAGGTCATAGAAATATTGGTCGTGCTGATAGTGAGCAAGGCGGATGGTGTTGGCGCCCATTTCGCAAATCAGCTCCATATCTTCCTTATGATGCTCGGGAAGCAAGGCGTTGCCGATGCCCCAGCGGTCCTGGTGGCGGGATACGCCCCGGAGGGGATATTCTTCGCCGTTGAGGATAAAACCGTTGTCGGGGTCAATGCGGTAGCTGCGGCAGCCGAAGCGGGAGGAAACGGTATCCATGACAGTATCTCCGTCCAGAAGCTCTGCGGTGGCGGTATACAGATAGGGGTCTTTGCGTCCATGCCATTTATGGACATTTTCAAGCACAAAGCTTACGGTGGTATCGGCAGAGGTGGTTTCTGCCACCACATTGCCCTCCCGGTCCGTCAGCGTGTAATGCACCTGATGGCCCATGACGGCGTTGGAAACAAACACAGAAACCGTCACATTGGCATTGTTGCCCTCCATCACGGGGGTGATTTGGATGCCGGGGCCGCCGTAGTAATCCAAATCAAAGTGGGTTTTGGGAACGGAAAGAATGTTTACATCCCGGTAAAGACCACCGTAGAAGGTAAAGTCGGCCATCTGGGGATATACCGTTTCGTTGGGGGCGTTGTCCACGGCAATTACCAGCAGATTTTCCTGCTCCAGTACGTCGGTAAGGTTGACCCGCCAGGTGGAGTAACCGCCGTCGTGATGGGCCAAACGCTTGCCGTTCAGATAGACATCGGCAGAGGAGTTGGCGCCGTTGATTTCCAGATAATGGCATTCTGCCTCCGGCAGCTCTGCCTTAGAAAGCATCTTGGCATAATAGGCAGTGCCCCGGTAATAGTCGTTTTCGCCGTCCTGCCCGTCAATGGCATTCCAGCTGTGGGGGAGATTGACGAAATCCCATTTGGGGTCGATGGATGCGGGGATTTGGGTGGCCTGCTTGGTAAAGGCCCATTTGCGGTTAATGTTGGTAAGCTGTCTCAAAGTAGAAATCCTCCTTATATTTTATGGGGGTTATTCACGCTCGTGTTTGGCTTTCAGAGCCAAAATATTTTGCTCCACTTGCTTTTTGTGCAATGGATACCAGAACCGGAGTATCAATGCAAGGGCGCAAAAGCCGATTGCAGGGACTAAGGTAGAGATATTAAAGATGCCGTCTTTCACGGATTGGGTTTGGCTGACACCCTGCTCCAGGGCCAGGGGATTGTAGCCAATCAGCTCCAAAAGCAGACCGGAAAGGCCGGCGGCGGCCGCCTGTCCCAGCTTCCGGGCAAAGGAGTACAGGGCATACACAGAGCCGTCCTCCCGAATACCGTTTTTCAGCTCGGAATAGTCGATGACATCGGTAATCAATGCCCAGGACACCATGGAGAAAATACCCAAGCCCAGCCAGTTCAGTGCCTGCAAACCGATATAGACCCAAGGATTTTGGGGACGGAGCAGGAAGGTAATGAGACACACACCGGCGGCAAACAGATTGGAAACCACGGAAACCTCCGCTTTTCCGAACTTGGATACCAGGGGCTTGGAAATTAGGGAAGCCACCAGCATGCCTGCCAGCATCATAACAGTGGAAAGGCCTTGCAGGCTGGCGTTGTTATAGTAATCGGGGAAGATATAAGAGCCCATGTTCTGCATGGTCAGCTGTGCCAGCAGCATCATGACAGAGGCCACGATGATGGATAGCAGCGCCCGGTTTTTCAGAGCGTTTTTCAGCATATTCATGACAGAATTGTTTTCCTTGGCTTTGGGGTCTTCCTTGGGGGTCACCCGTTCTGTAATCAAAAAGTAGCAAAGCAGGTAGCATACAATTGCCAGTACCGAGAATACCCCGGCAACAACGGTAACCTTACTGCCTACCAGAATTTCCTGGGTTTCTCCGCTGGGAAGCAATGTCTTTTCGTAGGCAAACATGGGAAGCCCGATTCCGATAACGGCGCCGGCCAGCATACCGCCCATGGTTCGGAAAGTGGAAAGGCTTTGCCGGTCTCCGGCGTTGGGGGAGATGGCAGAAGCCATGGAGCCGTAGGGGATGTTGATAGAGGTATAAAAGACAGAGCCCCAAAGCAAATAGGTAATTACAAAATAGGCGGTCTTAAAGCCTATGGACATACCTGCCAGATTGCTTTGATACATGAAAAAAGAGGCGGCGGCAACGGGGATACACATCCGAAGAATCCAAGGCTTAAATTTGCCGGCGGCGGTGACTTTGCTGCGGTCGCAAATTCTTCCCATGGTCACATCGGTCACCGCATCCAAGAAGCGGGCCAACATCATCACAAGGCCAACCACGCCGGCGCTGACACCCATAACATCGGTGTAGAATTTCATTAAAATACTGGTGGATAGGATAAAGGTAAAATCGTTGCCGAAATCACCAAATAAATAGCCCAGCTTGTCGCGCAGGCCAAAGGGTCTGATTGCTTTACGGTTCATAGTTTTCTCCTGATTGCTGATTTGTGTGGTGCGAAAGTTTACCGCACGCCAAATAGGGTGTGCGGATTGTTGCTGTTATCATATATCAAATTCTGAATTTTTTCAATGGAAATTTCTGCATTTCATTGGCGTTTACAGATTGTTTACGAAGAAAGTAAAGGAAAAAGACAAATAAATTCCAAGAAAAAGAAAAAAAGCAAATCCTTTCTATTTTTCGAGATAGCGGTTGATTTTTCCTGCAAATACGTTATAATGGATATGAAAATGCGGCAGGTGCTATGACCTGCCCACTGGCAATACTTTGATTTACTCATGAGATGAGAAAAGGAGAAGTTCTACATGATTATTACACAAAAGAAACCCATTGACGAAGTAATGGCTTTGGTAGGTGATGCCAAGACCGTAGCCATCGTCGGTTGCGGCAGCTGTGCAACGGCCTGTCAAACCGGCGGCGAGGCACAGATTGCAGAGCTGACGGCTGTACTGGAGCAGGCAGGCAAGAAGGTAGTTGCTACCACAATTTGTGACTACTGCTGTATGAATCTGGGCGTAAAGACCAAGATGAAGGCCATCAATGCCGCTGACCCCGACTGCGTGGTTTGTATGTCCTGCGGCGACGGTGTGCAGTGCGTGGCAAAAAATGCCAATAATAAGCCTGTTTATCCTTCCAACAATACCATGTACTTAGGCGAAGCTGTGAAATTCGGCGTGTGGGAAGAGGCCTGCCGGTTCTGCGGTGAGTGCGTTCTGGGTCAGACCGGTGCTATTTGCCCCATTACCCAGTGCGCAAAGAGCCTGGTCAACGGTCCTTGCGGCGGCCAGAAGAACGGCAAGTGTGAGGTCAATCCCGAGAACGACTGCGCATGGATTAAGATTTATAACCGTCTGGAGGCTACCGGCCAGCTGGATAAGCTGACCAAGCGCCGTGAAGATAAGGGCTACGGCGACTTTGCCTATCCCAGAACCATTAGCTTGAGGGGGAAGAAATAATGAGTATGTTAAAAGATGCGCTGGAATCCGGCAAATTTGGCGTTACCGCCGAAATGGCACCTCCCAAGGGTTATGATTTTTCCGAGCAGATGGAAGCAGCCGAGCTGCTGAAGGGTAAGGTACACGGCGTTAACGTGACCGATATGCAGTCCGCCAGCCTGAAGGCCACCGGACTGGGCCTGTGCATTAAGCTGAAGCAGGCCGGCGTTGAGCCGATTTTGCAGATGACCGGCCGTGACCGGAACCGTATGGCCATTATGGGCGATATTCTGGCGGCGGCCAGCTTCGGTATTGATACCATGCTGGCACTTACCGGCGACCATCCTGTGGTGGGCGACTGCCGGGATGCCAAGCCCGTTTATGATTTGGACTCTGTGGGCATTTTGAAGATGCTGAGCCAGATGGAAGAATCCGGCTGTGACTGCGGCGGCAATGAGCTGGCCGGCGGTGCACCTAAGTTCTATAAGGGCGCATCCGTCACCCCTGTGTACGAGCCTCTGTTCCTGCAGATTAACAAGCTGCGCCAGAAGGTGGAAGCCGGTGCGATGTATGTCCAGACTCAGGGTATTTTCAGCCTGGATCAGTTCAAGCGCTTCCTGGAGGCAGTGGACAAGGCCGGCATCAAGACACATATCATGGCAGGCATCATTCCCTTGAAGTCTGCCGGCATGGCCAAGTACATGAATGAAAATGTTCCCGGTATTGATGTGCCCCAGGATATGATTGACCGCCTGTCTGCGGCTGCGGCTGAGGGTAAGGAAAAGGGCGTCAAGGGCCTGCCCACCCAGTTGGGTATCGAAATGGCCGCCGAAATGATTGCCAAGATTAAGGACGAGAAGCTGTGCGACGGCGTACATATTATGGCCATCGGCGCAGAGAAGAACGTTCCCACCATTTTGGATAAAGCTGGAATTGCTATCTGATTAAAATGTGAGGGGTCTCCTGTGGGAGACCCCTTTTTGCTTGCAAAGTGCTGCCAGGTGGATTATAATAGGAATAGAATTAGCAGGAGGCGCAACCGACAATGAAACTGTGGCAGCATTTTAAGACCATTACCCGTCACCGTTTTATCGTGATGGCCGGGTGCTTTCGTGTGGGACTATATTGGCAGGGACTCGTCCATGATCTGTCAAAATATTCCCCTACGGAATTTCTGGTGGGGGCAAAATACTATCAGGGAGTTCGCAGTCCCAATGCGGCAGAACGGGAGGAGAAGGGATATTCCGAAGCGTGGATGCATCATAAAGGGCGCAACCGGCATCATTATGAATACTGGACAGATATGAATATGGAAAAACGGGTGTACGAATCTGTGCCCATGCCCCGAAAATATCTGGTGGAGCAAATTATGGACCGCCGGGCCGCCTGTATGGTGTATCAGGGAAAGAGCTATACCGACGGATCTGCGCTGGCATATTTCATGAAAAGCCGGGAGCGGGAGCTGATGCACCCCAAAAATCGCCGGGAGTTGGAATTTTTGCTGACCATGCTCAGCGAAAAAGGGGAGAAGGAGATGTTCCGGTATTTGCGCCGGGAGGTTTTGAAAGGCCGACCCTTCCCATGGGAATAAAATGTAAGGATGTGGGTATCCTATGCCTAGCCTGAAAAAATAAGAAATACAGGAAAAAACTTCTTGACTTTTTTGGGCGGATGGGTATAATAATATCCGTGCCTGTGATAGAGGATTTGTGTAACGGTAGCACACCGGACTCTGACTCCGTTTGCGGGGGTTCGAATCCCTCATCCTCTGCCAAAAATATCCCGACCACATCCGTGGCCGGGATTCTTTTATCTTCAGATGGGGATTCGAACCCATCTAAATGCGGCGCGGACGAGCGCCGCCGGCGAGGGCTCGACGGAGCCGCTCCTTGATTAAATCGAATCCCTCATCCTCTGTTTTCGATATCTGGAAGCAGTTCCAAACTAAGCATATACTGAAGTAACTCTTTGCTGAGATACTCTTTTGATACAAAAGCCTCCTCTTGTGCTGAGCCTGGAATGTAGTTTTCACAGGCTTTGGTATCTGGTCGCTTTCGCCTTACCCGTGAAAATGTGCAGTGCCCGCAGTAAATCCGGAAGATTCTGTGCTTATCAAATGTATAGTGCTGGAGGTAGTGCTGGCAGTTATTACATTGCTTTTCGATCATTTTATCACCTCTGTGATTATTATAGAGTTTATGACTCTAAAAGTCAATAGAGTTTTTAACTCTATGTTATGCTGTTCACGAGGTGATTTGATGAACTATGCTGAGCGTATACGCGCATTGCGTGAGGATAGAGATAAGACACAAACTGAAATTGCAGTATTACTGAAGGTTGGACAGAGGACTTATTGCGACTATGAATTAGGAAAAACAAGAATTCCTGTGGACAGCTTAATAATTCTTGCTAAACTGTATAATGTAAGCATGGACTATATTTGTGGCGTGAGCGATATTCGCACCTCTTTTCCCCGCAAGTAATTGATATTACTAAGTCGAAAAAATTGAGTTCAATACTGCCATAGACAACCCGACTACATTTGTGGATGGGTTGTTTTTATTTCCAAATCAGACACTATCTGCCAATGGCGTTGGGTTACTTGACGAACAGCTCTTTTGGCAATATAATAGTGCGAAGAAACGCAACAAGAGGTATTCTATGAGAAAAAAGATTCTTTGGATAACGGAAACAGCAGTCATGCTGGCATTGCTCATTACCCTCCAATGGCTGACCAAGCCGGCGGGGCAGTGGGTGACCGGTTCTTGTGTCAATGCGGTGCTGGCGATTACCGTATGGATAGTGGGGCTGTCAGGGGGCATCACTGTTGCGCTGCTGTCGCCGATATTTGCTTTTTTATTTGGCATCGCGCCGAATCCGGTGACTGTGCCTGCAATCATGATAGGAAATGTCCTGTTTGTGTTTTTGCTGTACTTTTTCTGTAAGGGCAAATGGATTCAAAAGGCCTGCGGATTGTTAGTGGCGGCGATTGTAAAATTTGCGGTGCTGTACGGGCTGGTCAATTGGGTGATTTGCGGCGTGGCGGCGGATGCTCTGCTGGCACAAAAGCTGTTGAAGCAGCCCATGCTGTTGGCGTTGCCGGCCAGCTTTGGCTTTGTTCAGCTCTTTACCGCGTTGATTGGCGGCGGATTGGCCCTGGCGCTGGTACCGATGCTGAAAAAAGTATTGAGGAAATCGAAATAGGACTAGATAAGGAGTAACTGTATGCGCGGAATTCCTTCCTTAATTACAGATATCAGAAAAAAAGTTTTTACCGAGGTGGCCAGAATGGCCTATAACGGCGGTGACTATTCCAATGCAGAGGACCTGCCATACATGATTGTCCCCGGCGACCAACCGCTCCACCGGGAATCGGTATTTTTGGAGCGTGCCATTGCCGGCGAGCGGGTTCGGCTTGCTATGGGATTGGGCGTGCGTCCGGTACAGACCAGGAGCTTGATGACCGACGGTATGGATGCGGCGGCGGTGGCAGAGGCTTATTATGAGCCGCCCCTGGTCAATATCATTCCCTATGCCTGCCATAGCTGCCCTACCAATCAATATCGGGTAACGGAAAGCTGTCAGAACTGTCTGGCCGCCTCCTGTCAAAAGGTTTGCCCAAAGGATGCCATTTCCTTTGTCAATGGCAAGAGCCATATCGACCCGGAAAAGTGCATTAAGTGCGGCAAATGCGAAAGGGCCTGCCCTTACCATGCCATTATCCACTTGGAGCGGCCCTGTCAGGCGGCCTGCGGCATGGATGCCATCGGCTCTGACGAGCACGGTCGGGCGGTGATTGACCAGGATAAATGCGTGGCCTGCGGACAGTGCCTTGTTTCCTGTCCCTTTGGTGCCATTGTGGACAAGGGACAGATTTTCCAGGTGGTGCAGTCGATTTTACGGGGCGACCGGGTGATTGCCATTGTAGCACCGGCTTTTATCGGACAGTTCGGAAAACATTCCACGCCCGGGAAGTTCATTGCGGCCATGAAGCAGTTGGGCTTCAGCCGAATCGTGGAAGTGGCTGTGGGCGCGGATATGTGTACCATTGAGGAAGCAAAGGACTTTTTGGAAAAAGTGCCCAAGGAACAAAAGTACATGGCAACTTCCTGCTGCCCTGCCTGGCACTCCATGATTTATAAGCTGTTTCCTGGAGAAACGAAAAATATTTCTATGACCTTAACGCCTATGGTCTATACCGCCCGGCTGATGAAAAAGCAATATCCCGGCTGTAAGGTGGTTTTTGTGGGCCCCTGTGCGGCGAAAAAGCTGGAAGCCATCCGGGAGACCATCCGCTCCGATGTGGATTTTGTGCTGACCTTTGAAGAGCTGCAGGGAATGTTTGAGGCGAAAAATATTGATTTTGAAACCATTGCGCCTATGTACGATTTGAATGAGGCCACCGCCGCAGGCAGAGGCTTTGCGGTGGCCGGCGGTGTAGCAAAGGCGGTGGAGAATCTGCTTCGGGAAACTGCCCCGGAGCTGGAGGTGAAAACCGCCAGAGCCGAGGGCTTACGGGAGTGCCGGAAGCTGATGACTCTGGCAAAGGCCGGCAAATATGACGGCTATTTGCTGGAGGGCATGGCCTGTCCCGGGGGCTGTGTTGCCGGTGCAGGGACACTGCTGCCGGTGGATTTGGCATCCAAGGTGGTAGGCAGGTACCAGGGCGAAGCCAATACCGACAGTCCGTTGCAAAGCGCCTATCGGGACAAGGCGAAAACATTAGACTGATATTTGTAAGGACGGGGCGAAAAGCTCCGTCCTTACATCGTTGCTTTTGCGGCGGATATATGATAAAATGGTCAAAAGCGTTGGAAGAAGGAAATACCATGGAATATAATGATGTATATGATGCCCAAGGGAATTTAACCGGAAAAGTGCATCGCAGGGGTACTCCCTGGAAAAAGGGCGAATATGGCCTTGTGGTTTGCGTTTGGGTATATGACGGCCGGGGGAATATTCTGATGACCCGTCGGGCACCCCAGAAGAGCTTCGCCGGGACTTGGGAAAATTCCGGCGGCGCGGTTCGCGCAGGAGAGCAGAGCCGAATGGCCATTGCCCGGGAATTGTTTGAGGAAACCGGAATTTCGGCAAATCCTGAGGAGTTTGAATTTTTGGGTGCAGGCCGGGACGGACATGCCCATTACCATTTTTACTGTCTGAAGCGGCAAACGCCTTTGGCGGACATTGTCCTGCAGGAGGGGGAAACCGACGGGGTGAAGTGGGTCACTTTTTCCCAGATTCATGAAATGATTCGCCGCAGGGAGATTTGTAAAATCATTGCACGTCAGTTTTTGCGGCAGGAACAGGATTTGAAACTTCGTCAAAATCAACAATAAGAACCCTTGAAATTTGGATGAGATAACGAAAGCTTTTCTCTTGCTATTTTACCGCAAGGTAAGGTATAATGAAAAAAAGCGTTTTTTATGCATCCGGCGAAAACGCTTCTGCCGGGTGATGAAAACGCTTTTCTTTTTTATCCCAAACAACGGAGGTTATCACATGATTGAATTGAAAGAACTGCCCATTCAGTACGGAAAAGCCCCTTTGCGGATTGCCCGGGGACATTTTGCCACCAATCACAGCCACATTAATTATTATATTGATATTACCTATCAGAAGACCCGGGTCAGTGAGGCCAAGGACAGCGCCCATGAGCTGGTGTCCCATTTTATCAATAATACCCCGGTAGATACCATTCTGTGTCTGGACGGCACGGCAGTGCTGGGGGCTTTTGTTGCAGAAGAACTGACCAGAAGCGGTTTCCATACCATCAATCAGCACCAGACCATCTATGTTCTGGAGCCGGAGTACAATACCAATTCGCAAATCGTATTTCGGGATAATGTTCAGGCAATGATTCGGGATAAGCACGTTTTGATTCTGATGGCATCGGTTACCACCGGTTTTACTGCGAAACGCAGTATCGAAGCGGTGGGCTACTACGGAGGACATATTGCCGGGGTGGCGGCCATTTACCGGGCGGTGGACGAGGTGCTGGGATATCCGGTGCGGTCGGTATACAGCATCAACGATTTGCCGGACTACGAGAGCTTTGATTCCCGGGACTGCCCTTACTGCAAGCAGGGAAGAAAGCTGGATGCGCTGGTCAACAGCTACGGATATGCCTCTGTTTGATTTTCTAAAAAGGCATGTTACAAAACATGAAAAGAGTTCGATAGAATTGTAGGGGCGATTATTAGTCGCCCGCGGGCGGTCAATGACCGCCCCTACATCCGCAGGATGTAGACAGTCCATAGTTTTAGGGCGTGCTGCAAGCAGTTTGCAACACGCCCCTTTTGCGTATCTGGCTAAATAAAAGAAAAAACGGGGCAAATACCCCGCAGAATTAAAAAATATTCATTGACAAACGATTTTAGATGGTGTAAAATGGTATTCCATACTGTGATAGTATGCCCTTTTATGCACTTTATCCCAACATGGGTATTCTATCACAGAAGGAGATGGCTGTCAAGTATGGAAAAACGCGAAAGTGACAACTGCTCCGTGCGTATCAAGTTATAAGCAACACACATTCAGGCGAAAGCGGAAAGAAAGGCTGTGATGATCGATATGTCAATGGTCAAGGACGTAATGTTCGGCAAGACCATGCGTAAGTCCTACGCAAAGTACGATGAGATCCTTCAGATTCCCAATATGCTGGAGATTCAGAAGGACTCCTACAAATGGTTCTTGGATGAGGGCCTGCGGGAAGTGTTCAAGGATGTGGGCACAATTACCGATTTCTCCGGTAAATTGGAGCTGAGCTTCCTGGATTACTCCATGGATGACAAGCCAAAGTATACCATTGAGGAGTGCAAGGAGCGGGATGCTACCTATGCCAAGCCCATCAAGGTGCGTGTACGTCTGCGCAACACCGAAACCGATGAAATCAAGGAACAGGAAATCTTCATGGGTGATTTCCCTGTGATGACCAATGGCGGTACCTTTGTCATCAACGGTGCGGAGCGGGTCATTGTTTCCCAGATTGTCCGTAGCCCCGGTATGTACTACGGTCATGAGGTGGACAAGGCAGATCAACACACCTATACCGCTACGGTAATTCCTTACCGCGGCGCCTGGCTGGAGTATGAAACCGATAATTCCGACGTATTCTGGGTTCGGATTGATAAGAACCGGAAACTGCCCATTACTTGCCTGATTCGGGCTTTGGGTGTGGATACCGACGAGAAAATCAAGGCTATGTTCGGTGAGGATGTGCGGATTCTTTCCACATTGGAAAAGGATTCCTGCAAGACCCGGGAAGAATCCTTGCTGGAAATTTACCGCCGTTTGCGCCCCGGTGAGCCTCCCACGGTGGAGACTGCTGTGGCACATTTGGAAGGCTTGCTGTTTGATGCCCACCGGTATGATGTGAGCAAGGTAGGCCGTTATAAGTTCAACCGGAAGATGGAGCTGTGGCCCCGTTTGTCCGGTCAGGAGCTGGCAGAGCCCATTGTAGACCCCATGACCGGTGAGATTCTGGCAATGCCCGGCGATTTTATCACCCGGGATATGGCACACCAACTGTCTGACAAGGGTGTCAATGAAGCCGTAGTCAAGGTGGGAGATCAGAAGGTCAAGATTTTCTCTAACTACATGGTGGATATGTCCCGGTTTGTGGACTTTGACCCGGCAGAGTATGGCATTAGAGAAAAGGTTCGCTTCAGCGTGCTGAAGGAAATGCTGGAGACAGTTCCTGCCGACGGTTGGAAGGATGCCATTGCGGAGAAATACGATGCTTTGATTCCTAACCACATCATTGTGGACGATATCATGGCCTCCATTAACTATCTGAACTGTGTGGCTATGGGTATCGGCACTGCCGATGACATTGACCATCTGGGCAACCGCCGTCTGCGTTGCGTGGGCGAGCTGCTGCAGAATCAGTTCCGTATCGGCTTTAGCCGGCTGGACCGGGTCATTCGCGAGCGGATGACGGTGCAGGATTTGGATGCAGTAACACCCCAGAGCCTGATTAATATTCGGCCTGTAACGGCTGTGATTAAAGAGTTCTTCGGCTCCAGCCCCCTGTCCCAGTTTATGGACCAGAATAACCCCCTGGCAGAGCTGACCCACAAGCGCAGACTTTCTGCCCTGGGCCCCGGCGGTCTGAGCCGGGAGCGTGCATCCTTTGATGTGCGTGATATTCACTATACCCACTATGGCCGTATGTGCCCCATTGAGACGCCGGAAGGTCCCAACATCGGTTTGATTAACTATTTGGCCACCTTCGCAAAAATCAATGAATTCGGCTTCGTGGAAGCACCCTACCGGAAGGTGGATAAGGCCACCGGCCGGGTTACCGAGATTGTGGAATACATGACTGCGGATGTGGAAGACGATTTCTATATCGGACAGGCCAATGAGCCTCTGGACGAAAACGGCTGCCTGGCCAACGCCCGTATTACCTGCCGTCACCGCAATGAGATTATCGAAGTGGACCGGGAAGTCATTGATTACATTGACGTTTCTCCCAGAATGATGATTTCCATTGCCACTTCCTTCATTCCCTTCCTGCAAAACGACGACGCAAACCGTGCACTGATGGGTGCAAACATGCAGCGGCAGGCTGTGCCTCTGCTGACCACGGAGCCTCCCATCGTTGCCACCGGTATCGAGCATAAGGCGGCTGTGGATTCTGAGGTCTGTCTGAAGGCCAAGAAGCCCGGTGTGATTACCGCAGTTTCGGCTGACGAGATTTCTCTGCGGTATGACGACGGGGAAACAGAAACAGTGCGCCTGACCAAGTTTGCCCGCAGCAATGCCGGCACCTGTATCAACCAGCGGCCCATTGTGGAAGTGGGTGAACGGGTGGATACCGAGCAGATTATTGCAGACGGTCCTTCCTGCGCCGGCGGCGAAATCGCTTTGGGCAAGAACGTGCTGATTGGCTTTGTGACCTGGGAAGGCTACAACTACGAAGACGCTATTTTGCTGAATGAGCGGCTGGTAAAGGAAGATGTCTTTACCTCCATTCATATTGAGGAGCATGAAACCGAGGCTCGGGATACCAAGCTGGGACCGGAAGAAATTACCCGGGATATTCCCAATGTGGGTGAGGATACCCTGAAGGATTTGGATGAAAACGGTATCATCCGCATCGGTGCAGAGGTTCGTGCCGGTGATTACCTGGTGGGTAAAGTTACGCCTAAGGGCGAAACAGAGCTGACCCCCGAAGAACGGTTGCTGCGGGCCATCTTTGGCGAAAAGGCCAGAGAGGTTCGGGATACCTCTTTGAAGGTGCCCCATGGCGAAAGCGGCATTGTTGTGGATGTTAAGGTGTTCACCAAGGAAAATTCCGATGAACTGGCTCCCGGCGTTACCAAGTCCGTCCGTGTTTATATTGCCCAGAAGCGGAAGATTTCCGTGGGCGATAAGATGGCCGGCCGTCACGGTAATAAGGGCGTTGTTTCCAGAGTGCTTCCCGAGGAAGATATGCCCTTCCTGCCCGACGGTACTCCCCTGGATGTGGTGCTGAACCCCTTGGGTGTGCCTTCCCGTATGAATATCGGTCAGGTTTTGGAAGTCCACCTGGGTTATGCCGCCAAAGCACTGGGCTGGAAGGTTGCCACCCCTGTATTTGACGGTGCCAACGAAAAGGATATCCGGGATACGCTGAAGCTGGCAGGTCTGCGGGAAGACGGCAAGACCGTATTGTATGACGGCCGTACCGGTGAGCCCTTCGATAATCTGGTAACGGTTGGTTATCCCTACTATCTGAAGCTGCACCATCTGGTTGACGATAAGATTCATGCCCGTAGCACCGGTCCGTACGCACTGGTTACCCAGCAGCCCTTGGGCGGCAAGGCCCAGTTCGGCGGTCAGCGTTTCGGCGAAATGGAAGTTTGGGCCCTGGAGGCTTACGGTGCTGCGTATACCCTGCAGGAAATCCTGACGGTCAAGTCCGACGATGTGACCGGCCGTGTCAAGACCTATGAAGCCATTGTCAAGGGCACTAACATTCCCAAGCCCGGCGTGCCGGAATCCTTCAAGGTTCTGGTGAAGGAACTGCAGGCTTTGTGTCTGGATATCCGGGTGCTGGATGAAGAGGGCAACGAAATTGAGCTGAAGGACGAAAGTGAAGAGGACGATTTGATTTACGCCGCAGAAGTGGAAAGCAATGTGGTTGTGGATGCAGATGAGGTTCTGGAGTCCGGCTACAACATCGATACCGATGGCCCTGAGGATATTATGGACGTGTTCGGCGACTTGGAAGAGGATGCCGACATGGATGAAGAATAAGGAGGCGAAGTCATGGCAGATGCCACCTTTGATGCCATTAAAATTGGCATTGCATCGCCGGAAATGATCCGGCAGTGGTCTCACGGCGAGGTCAAGAAGCCCGAGACCATCAACTACCGCACACTCAAGCCCGAGCGGGACGGCCTTTACTGTGAAAAGATTTTCGGACCCACCAAGGACTGGGAGTGTCATTGCGGAAAGTATAAGAAGATTAAGTATAAGGGTAAGGTCTGTGACCGCTGCGGCGTAGAGGTTACCAAGGCAAAGGTTCGCCGGGAGCGGATGGGCCATATTGAGTTGGCCGCACCCTGCAGCCATATCTGGTACTTTAAGGGAATCCCTTCCCGGATGGGCCTGATTCTGGATATCAGCCCCAAGGTGCTGGAAAAGGTTCTGTATTTCGCTTCCTATATTGTTACCGACCCCGGTGATGTGCCCCTGGCAAAGAACCAGGTGCTCACCGAGAAGGAATACCGGGATATGCGGGAGAAGTACGAAGATGACTTCAAAGCCGGCATGGGTGCTGAAGCCATCAAGGAACTTTTGGAGCAGATTGATTTGGAAGAGCTGTCTGTTCAGCTGCGTGAGGAACTGAAGACCGCATCCTCCCAGAAAAAGCTCCGTCTGGTCAAGCGGCTGGAGGTTGTGGAAGCATTCCGGGAATCCGGCAACAATCCTGCTTGGATGGTTATGGATGTGCTGCCTGTTATCCCTCCGGATATCCGTCCCATGATTCAGCTGGACGGCGGCCGGTTTGCCACCTCTGACTTAAACGACCTGTATCGCCGTGTAATCAACCGGAATAACCGGTTGAAGCGGCTGATTCAGCTGAACGCCCCTGACATTATCGTGCGCAACGAGAAGCGGATGCTCCAGGAAGCGGTGGACGCACTGATTGACAACGGCCGGCGCGGCCGGGCAGTTACCGGTGCCAACAACCGGGCGCTGAAATCCTTGAGCGATATGCTCAAGGGTAAGCAGGGCCGCTTCCGTCAGAACCTGCTGGGTAAGCGTGTTGACTATTCCGGCCGTAGTGTTATCGTTGTCGGCCCTGAGCTGAAGCTGTATCAGTGCGGCGTGCCCAAGGAAATGGCCATTGAGCTGTTCCGGCCCTTTGTCATGAAGAAGCTGGTAGCCGACGGCCTGGCAAATAACATCAAGTCCGCTAAGAAGATGATTGATAAGGGCAAGACCGAGGTTTGGGATGCTCTGGATGAGATTATCAAGGACCGTCCTGTTATGCTCAACCGTGCGCCTACACTGCACCGCCTGGGTATTCAGGCCTTTGAACCCATTCTGGTAGAGGGCCGGGCACTGAAGCTCCATCCTCTTTGCTGTACCGCTTTTAACGCGGACTTTGACGGTGACCAGATGGCTATTCACGTACCTCTGTCTGCCGAAGCTCAGGCAGAAGCCAGACTGTTGATGCTGTCTGCCAATAACCTGCTCCGTCCTCAGGACGGAAAGCCCGTTACCGTGCCTACCCAGGATATGATTTTGGGTGCTTACTATCTGACCTACACCAGACTGGGCAAGGCAGAAAAGGGCGCAGAAGAGGTGTTTGTCACCGATGCCGGCGATACGGACCTGCCTGCAGGACAGGTAGTGGATGCAGATGCCTTTGTGGCGGCCAACAAGATTGCCAAGAATGAAGGCAAGGCCATCGCCAAGTTCCGCCCGATTCACAACTACTCCAGTGTGGAAGAAGCGGTTGCGGCTTATGCCGACGGCACCATTGGCTTGCACGCCCCCATCCGTGTTCGCTACGGTAAGGAAATTGACGGCCAGATGTGCTATCGCATCATCGACGCTACGGTGGGCCGACTGATTTACAACGAGCCCATTCCCCAGGATTTGGGCTTTGTGGACCGGAACGACCCCCAGCATGCCTTTGATTTGGAAGTGGATTTCCTGGTGGGCAAGAAGCAGCTGGGAAAAATTATTGACAAATGTATCCGCAAGCATGGCTTTACTGTGGCCACCGAAATGCTGGATAAAATCAAGGCCTTGGGCTACAAATATTCCACAAAGGGCGCAATTTCCGTATCCATTGCGGATATGGTGGTGCCCGAAATCAAGTATGAGTTGGTGAAGGAAGCAGAAAACAAGGTGGTGGAGATTGAACAGTTCTACCGCCAGGGCTTTATCACCAATGAGGAGCGGTACCGCTTGGTGGTCCAGCAGTGGGAGAAGACCACTGCCGACGTAACCGGCGCTCTCCAGGGAAATCTGGACGAGTTTAACCCCATCTATATGATGGCGGATTCCGGTGCCCGTGGCAGCATGGCACAGATTCGTCAGCTGGCCGGTATGCGTGGTTTGATGGCGGATACTGCAGGCCGTACCATTGAGATTCCGGTTAAGGCAAACTTCCGTGAAGGCCTGAGCGTTCTGGAATACTTTATTTCCTCCAGAGGCGCCCGTAAGGGTATGACCGATACGGCGCTTCGTACCGCCGACTCCGGTTACCTGACCCGCCGTATGGTGGACGTTTCCCAGGATGTGATTATCCGGGAGCACAACTGCGGCACTGCCAACGGTATTTGGGTGGGCGCTGTGTATGACAAGAACGGCGATATTGTGGATTCCTTTGGAAATCGGATTCGCGGCCGCTATCCTGTCCGGGATGTACTGCATCCTGTTACCGGCGAGCTGCTCCACTCCAAGGATGTTATGATGATGCCCGAAGATGCCGCTAAGTTTGAGCAGGCCGGCGTGGATAAGATTTATATCCGCACTGTGCTGGGCTGTCGCTCCAGAAGCGGTGTTTGCGCCAAGTGCTACGGCATGAACCTGGCTACTTCCAAGGAAGTGGATTTGGGCGAGGCTGTCGGTATCATTGCAGCCCAGTCCATCGGCGAACCCGGTACCCAGCTGACCATGCGTACCTTCCACTCCGGCGGCGTTGCGGGTGACGATATCACCCAGGGTCTGCCCAGAGTTGAAGAACTGTTTGAGTCCCGCCGTCCCAAGAAGATGGCAACCATTTCTGAAATTACCGGTATTGTCAGTGTGGATGAAACCCACCGTACCGCTCTGCGTAACATCACCGTGACGGCAGACGACGGCGAGGTGAAGGTGTACCAGGTGCCCTACTCCGTAGGCCTGAAGGTCACCCACGGCAAGCAGGTTCAGAAGGGTGAGCCCATTACAGACGGTGCGCTGTATCCCCAGGATGTCCTGCGGATTTCCGGTGTAGAGGCAGTTCAGGATTATCTGGTGCAGTCTGTTCAGGCTGTGTACCGTCAACAGGGCGTTGAAATCAATGATAAGCACATTGAGGTCATCATCCGTCAGATGATGCGCAAGGTGCGGGTGGAAGACCCAGGTGATACTGCACTGCTGACCGGTACGGTCATTGACACCTTTGAGTTTGAAGATGCCAATGCCGCGGTACAGGCCCGTATCGATGCCGGTGAGGAAGAACTGAAGCTGGCAGAGGCTTCTGCTATGCTGTTGGGTATTACCAAGGCTTCTCTGGCTACGGATTCCTTCCTGTCTGCTGCATCCTTCCAGGAAACCACCAAGGTGCTGACCGATGCCGCCATTAAGGGCAAGGTGGACCGTCTGGTGGGTCTGAAGGAGAACGTCATTATCGGTAAGCTGATTCCTGCCGGCTCCGGCCTGATGGCTTATCGTGACTATCAGGAGGGGGAGACCCCTGCCAGCAGAGTGGCTGCCGAGGCGGCTGCCATTGAAGGCGAATAATCGATCATTCCAAAGGGCGTGCTGCTTTTGCAGCACGCCCTGCTTCTTATGAGCCCGGTTGGCGGAAAAACATAAGTTCTTCCATGGGAAAAGCGGAAAATAATGATAATTTCTGTTGACTTTTTTGAAATTATGTTTATAATATAATCCTGTATGAATGAAAGTATGCCCTCAGAGGCCCAGAGTTCTAATATTCTTGCTGATTTACAATGCCGAAACGTCGTGGTTGGTGCGAAGCAGATTCAAAAAGCGCTGCGCGCCGGACGGGCAAATCAGGTAATTTTAGCAGAAAATGCGGACCCTGCCCTCACAGAACCTATTGAGGCCATGTGCCGGGACAATCATATCCAATATGCCTGGGTCTGCAGTATGGCAGAGCTGGGTCGCGCCTGCGGAATTGAGGTAGGCGCAGCGGCAGCGGCAGTGGTCGAATGAAGTGGATTCTATCGGGAGTTTCCCGTGGAATAGATACCCACCCAAGTGGTGAGAACAAAAGAAAGGAGAAAATTGATGCCTACTTTTAATCAGCTGGTAAAAAATGGCCGTCAGCAGGTCACCTACAAGTCCACCGCTCCTGCTCTGCAGAGAGGACTGAACACTCTGGAGAACAAGGCGACAACTCTGCCTTCCCCCCAGAAGCGCGGTGTTTGCACTGCTGTCCGTACCACCACCCCCAAGAAGCCGAACTCCGCTCTGCGTAAGATCGCCCGTGTGCGTCTGACCAACGGTATGGAAGTTTCCGCTTATATTCCCGGTGTTGGCCATAACCTGCAGGAGCACTCTGTGGTGCTGATCCGCGGCGGTCGTGTTAAGGACCTTCCCGGTGTGCGTTACCACATCATCCGCGGCACTCTGGATACCCAGGGCGTGCAGAACCGGATGCAGTCTCGCTCCAAGTACGGTGCAAAGCGTCCCAAGGCTGGCAAGAAGTAATTCTTAGCCGAACCGAAATTGACATTTCCCACGCCCGTTCGCAAGGCAAGGCCTTGCCAAAGCGTTTTTATATATGTATGTAAAGACCTCTGGCCAGGCACCACGAAAGTAAACACTTTCGAGTACCGATGAAATCATTATATTATGAAGGAGGGAAGCAAAGTGCCCAGAAGAGGTAATGTTCCCAAAAGAGAGGTCCTTCCGGATCCTCAGTATAACTCCGTTCTGGTTACCAAGCTCGTAAACAGCGTCATGCTGGATGGCAAGAAGGGTATTGCCCAGAAGGTCGTCTATGGCGCATTTGAAATCGTAGAGAACAAGACCGGCAAGAACGGCCTGGAAGTATTCCAGCAGGCAATGGAAAACATCATGCCCGCAGTGGAGCTGAAGGCTCGCCGTGTTGGTGGTGCTACCTACCAGGTGCCCATCGAAGTTCGTGCTGACCGCCGTCAGACCCTGGGTCTGCGTTGGATCACCCTGTATAGCCGCAACCGTAGTGAAAACACCATGAAGGAGCGGCTGGCTGCTGAAATCCTGGATGCTGCAAACAATACCGGCGCATCCGTAAAGAAGCGCGAAGACGTCCACAAGATGGCCGAAGCCAATAAGGCATTCGCCCATTTCCGTTGGTAATGAAGGAGAAACCCAATGGCTAGACAGTATTCTCTGGAAAATACCAGAAATTTTGGCATCATGGCACACATTGATGCCGGTAAGACCACCACTTCCGAACGTATCCTTTTCTACACCGGTAAGAATTATAAAATCGGTGAGACCCATGACGGCTCTGCCACCATGGACTGGATGGCCCAGGAGCAGGAGCGTGGTATTACCATCACTTCTGCCGCAACTACCTGTTTCTGGAAGGGTTGCCGGCTGAATATCATCGACACCCCGGGTCACGTGGACTTCACTGTGGAAGTCGAGCGTAGCCTCCGCGTTCTGGACGGTGCTGTGACCGTTCTGTGCGCCAAGGGCGGTGTCGAACCCCAGACCGAAACCGTTTGGCGTCAGGCCGACGAGTATAAGGTCCCCCGTATGATCTATGTCAACAAGATGGACATTATGGGTGCGGATTTCTACCGCGTTCTGTCCATGATTGATGACCGTCTGAAGTGCAACGCTGTTCCCATTCAGCTGCCCATCGGCTCTGAAGCTTTCTTCAAGGGTAACATCGACCTGGTGGAAATGAAGGCAAATGTATTCTATGATGACCTGGGTAAGGATGTCCGTGTAGAAGAAATCCCCGAGGATATGATGGCCCTGGCCGAGGAATACCGGGAAAAGCTGATGGATGCCGTGTCTTCCTTTGACGATGACATCGCTATGATGTATCTGGAAGGGGAAGAAGTCCCTGTGGACATGATTAAGGCGGTTATCCGTAAGGCTACCATCGCCAATGAGATGGTTCCCGTGGTTTGCGGCACCTCTTATAAGAATAAGGGTGTTCAGCAGGTGCTGGATGCGGTTGTGGATTATATGCCCAGCCCCCTGGATAAGAAGGGCATTAAGGGCGTAAACCCCGACACAGAGGAAGAGGACTTCCGTCCTGCCTCCGATGAGGCACCTTTCTCCGCACTGGCCTTTAAGATTGCTACCGACCCCTATGTGGGCAAGCTGTGCTATTTCCGTGTGTACTCCGGTACGCTGGAGAAGGGCAGCACCGTTCTGAACTGCACAAAGGGCACCAAGGAGCGTTTGGGCCGTATTCTGCAGATGCACTCCAATCACCGGGAAGATATTGATATCGTCTATGCCGGCGATATTGCTGCCGCCGTGGGTGTGAAGAACACAACCACCGGCGATACCTTCTGCGATGAGGATCATCCCATTGTTCTGGAATCCATGGTCTTCCCCGAGCCGGTTATTTCCGTTGCTATCGAGCCCAAGACCAAGGCAGGCCAGGAAAAGATGGGCATTGCCCTGAGCAAGCTGGCAGAAGAAGACCCCACTTTCCGGACCTACACCGATCAGGAAACCGGTCAGACCATTATTGCCGGTATGGGCGAATTGCATCTGGAAATCATTGTGGACCGACTGCTGCGTGAGTTCAAGGTGGAAGCCAATGTCGGTGCACCCCAGGTTGCCTATAAGGAAACCATCCGTAAGGAAGTGGAGCAGGATACCAAGTATGCCCGTCAGTCCGGCGGTAAGGGCCAATACGGTCATGTCAAAATCCGTGTGGAGCCCAACGAGCCTGGCAAGGGTTACGAGTTCGTCAACGCAGTGGTTGGCGGTGCCATCCCCAAGGAATATATCCCTGCTGTTGATCAGGGTATTCAGGGTGCGATGGAGGCCGGTGTTCTGGCCGGTTACCCCGTTGTTGACGTAAAGGTCACTCTGTTCGACGGTTCCTACCATGAAGTTGACTCCTCTGAAATGGCATTTAAGATTGCCGGTTCTATGGCTTTCAAGGAAGCCTGCAAGAAGGCAAATCCTGCCATCCTGGAGCCCATCATGAAGGTTTCCGTTACGGTTCCTGATGAGTATATGGGCACCGTTATCGGTGACATTACTGCTCGCCGCGGTAACATTCTGGGCCAGATTACCCGTACCGGTGCTGTCCAGATTGACGCCAATGTGCCTCTGTCTCAGATGTTTGGCTATGCTACCGACCTGCGTTCCAAGACCCAGGGCCGCGGCAACTATGCCATGGAGCCCAGCCACAACACCGAACTGCCCAAGTCTTTGACGGATGAAATCATCAAAGCCCGGGGTAAGGACTAATTTGGCGTAAAAAATTAAAATTTCTCTTGTGTTTCTGGCCAAAGTGTAGTATTATGTATACGATGTGCGGAAGCGCAAGAAATAAAATGTGAAAAAACGAATTAACATTATCAAAAACAGGAGGAATTTTTCAAATGGCAAAGGCAAAATTTGAAAGAACCAAGCCCCATGTTAACATTGGCACTATCGGCCACGTTGACCACGGCAAGACCACTCTGACCGCTGCAATCACCAAGTACCTGTCCATGCAGGGCTACGCTGATTTCGAGGACTATGCTTCCATCGATAAGGCTCCCGAGGAAAAGGCTCGTGGTATCACGATTAACACCGCTCACGTTGAGTATCAGACTGACGCACGTCACTATGCTCACGTTGACTGCCCGGGCCACGCCGACTATATCAAGAACATGATTACCGGTGCTGCTCAGATGGACGGCGCTATCCTGGTTATCGCTTCCACCGACGGCCCCATGGCTCAGACCAAGGAGCACCTGTTGCTGGCCCGTCAGGTTGGCGTGCCCGCTATCGTTGTGTTTATGAACAAGGCTGACCTGGTTGACGACGAAGAGCTGTTGGAGCTGGTCGAAATGGAAATCCGTGAGACCTTGAGCTTCTACGAGTTCCCCGGCGACGACATTCCCATCGGCAAGGGCTCTGCTCTGAACGCCCTGATTTCTGAGTCCAACGACGTGAACGCTCCTGAGTTTGCTTGCATCAAGGAACTGATGAACGCTGTTGACGAGTATATCCCCACTCCCGACCGTAAGGCTGACCAGCCCTTCCTGATGCCTGTTGAAGACGTGTTCACCATCTCCGGCCGTGGTACTGTTGCTACCGGTCGTGTGGAGCGTGGTCAGGTCAACAAGAACGACAAGGTCGAAATCGTCGGCCTGCGTGAAGACAAGCAGGAAACCACCGTTACCGATATCGAAATGTTCCACAAGCTGCTGGACTACGCAGAAGCCGGCGACAACATCGGCGCTCTGCTGCGTGGTATCGACAAGAAGAACATCGAGCGTGGTCAGGTTCTGTGCAAGCCCGGCTCCATCAAGCCTCTGACCAAGTTTGCTGGCCAGGTTTACGTCCTGTCCAAGGAAGAAGGCGGCCGTCATACTCCCTTCTTCAACAACTACCGTCCCCAGTTCTACTTCCGTACCACTGACGTGACCGGTATCATCAGCCTGCCCGAAGGCGTTGAGATGTGCATGCCCGGCGATAACGTTATTATGAACGTTGAGCTGATCACTCCCATCGCTATCGAGAAGGGTCTGCGTTTCGCTATCCGTGAGGGTGGCCGTACCGTCGGTTCCGGCGTTGTTACCGAAATCTACGAGTAAGATTTATAGCTGAAAAGCAAATCATCCCCCGAGCTTTGGCTCGGGGGATTTTTGTATAAAGGAAACCACGCGTCTAACGCGTGGTTTCCTTTATACAATAAAAGCACCGCTCGCAGGAGCGGTGCTTACTTGTTCCTTTTGGGATTGGCTGTGAGACCCAGGAGATAATCCACGGAAACGTTGTAGAAATTAGAGAGTTTTATCAAAACGTCGGTAGGAATATCACGCTGTCCCAGCTCATAGTTGCTGTAAACCTGTTGAGAACAACACAGAAAGTCAGCAAGTTGCCTTTGCTTGAGGTCTCTGTCTTCACGTAAATCTCGGATGCGCCGGTACATAATTATCACCTCGCGGATAGGATACCACACCGCAAATTGTTGTATTGACAAATACCGCAAAATGCGGTAAGATGTGTATGTAATATCTTTTATCAAAGAATTACAGAAGAGATATAGAAGAAAGGAGATAAAAAATGGGTATTGCTTCTTTAGTCTTGGGTATCATCAGTGTTGTGTGGTCCTGCTTGGGTGGTACTTGGATGTCTGCTCTGGTCGGTATCATTGGTATCATCCTGGGCGCTATTGGCAAGAAGAATGGTGCTAAGTGCGCAGTAGCCGGTCTGGTTCTGTCTATTATTGGTACAGTTCTTGGCCTGTTGCTATACATTGCCTGCGTTGCTTGTGTAGGCGCTCTGGCTGGCGCTGCCGGCTCTTTCTAATCTCGTCCATAAAAGATCCCTGTCGGTATTGTGCTTTTGCATGCCGACAGGGAATTCACTATTTTTTTGTAGGGGAATACCATGTATCCGTATATTCATATTTTTGGCCGCACGATTGGTACATACGGCTTGTGTCTAACAATTGGGTTTGTTCTGACAGCGATTATGGCAATGCGAAAGGGAAAACCAAAAGGATTGATTATAGAGGATATCTTCATTGTTGGGGCTTTTGCATTGGGGTTTGCTTTGCTTGGCGGTAGTTTGCTCTATGTTTTTGTAACTTATCCGCCTGAAAAGATATGGGAGTTCATTCTAAGAGGAGATTTTGGCTTTTTAGGCAGCGGTATTGTATTTTATGGCGGTCTGATTGGCGGTATTGCAGGAGCATTTTTAGGCATTCGTGTTGCCGGTTGCAAGCTAAATCTAATTGAACGTTCTGTGGTACCTTTTGTCCCATTGGGGCATGCCATAGGACGGATCGGCTGTGTGCTGGCCGGTTGTTGCCATGGCTTTGCTTATGAGGGCCCCTTTGCGCTGTATTACCCCAACTCTGTGTTAGGTCTTTCACCTGAGCAAGGATATTTCCCTGTGCAGATATTAGAAGCACTGGGAAATTTGGGCATATGCTGTTTTCTTGTGTGGTATGAAAAGAGAATGAAACGGGTTACGCAATTAATTTTTTTATATTTGGGTTTGTATGCAATATGCCGGTTTTTTCTGGAAATGCTCAGGGGCGATGCAGTCCGGGGTATATGGTACCACCTGTCTACATCCCAAATTATCAGCATATTACTGCTTGTTATTAGTACAGTTGGACTGTTGAGGAGTAAGTTCCGTGGGAGAATTCCGGTTAAGCAATAAAAAGCACCGCTATTTAGCGGTGCTTTTTTGCTGCGACGCAGGTCTATAAGCCGGGTTCTGTCTTGACAGCCATCTATCTAGTTCCGCAATTGCTCACGGAATCCAGCCGCCTCCTCGGAACGGTCGGGCAGACCTTATGTTCCTCCACGGCGTTGCTTCGGGATAGAGTTTACATCGTAAAACCCATGTTTCCATGGGCCGGGTGGGCTCTTACCCCACCTTTTCACTATGACCTCGTCGGTTTGCGCATATAAACGCTCCTTTTGCCGCAAACGGCAAAAGTCACACTATATGCGAAACCTCCTCTTCCCATTAAAGCCGCCTGCGCAGCTTTAACGGGAACCCTGAGTGAGGCTACATCTCTCTGTTGCACTTGTCCTGAGGTCACCCTCGGCGGGCGTTACCCGTTATCCTTGCCCTGTGAAGCCCGGACTTTCCTCACGCAGTACCTTTCGGTATCTGCCCGCGGCTGTCCAACCTGGTCGCGGAAATATTGTACCCCAAAGCAGGTCAAATGTCAAATCTCTTGCAAATTCTTATTAGAAAGGATATACTATAAACATATCCCAGTATTGGAATGAGGATGGAATTATGATGAATGCATTTCAGGCTTATTTTACATCAGTGAAAGAAAAACGAGTCGCTGTTTTTGGCTTGGGGGTCAGCAATCGGCCCTTGGTGCGGCTGTTGTTGGAATACGGTTGTCAAGTTGTGGGCTGTGACCGGACGGAGCGTGAGCATTTAGAGCCGGAGGTATTGGCACTGGAGGGCTTAGGCTGTCGACTGCAGGTGGGAGAGGGATATCTTCAAAATTTGCAGGCGGACTTGGTGTTCCGTACACCGGGGATGCATCCAAACAATCCTGCTTTGGAAGCCTTGCGTCAAAAGGGCGCAGAAATTACCAGTGAAATGGAAGTGTTTTTCGAGGTCTGCCCCTGCCCGATTCTGGCAGTGACCGGCTCTGACGGAAAAACCACCACCACAACATTGATTTCCGAAATGCTGAAGGCGGAAGGAAAGACGGTGTGGCTGGGGGGCAATATCGGAACGCCCCTGCTATCTTTGACTCCGCAAATGAAAGAAACCGATTATGCTGTGGTGGAGCTAAGCTCCTTCCAGCTCATGGATATGAAACGCAGTCCCAAGGTGGCGGTGGTCACCAATCTATCCCCCAATCATCTGGATGTCCATAAGGATATGCAGGAGTATGTGGAGGCAAAAAAGAATATTTTCCGATTCCAGAACGAGGACAATATTTTAGTCATCAACGGGGATAATGCAATTACATCCGAATTTTTGGGCAACGGCATAACCAAGACCTTCTCCCGTTTGGGGACAGGGGATGTCTGCCTGAACCGGGGGACAATCTGCCGCAGAGGGAAGCCGGTGCTGAAGACAGAGGAAATTTTACTGCCCGGTGTCCATAATGTGGAAAACTATATGGCCGCCATTGCCGCGGTGGAGGGCTTGGTTTCTGATGAAACCGTGTCCCGGGTAGCCAGAACCTTTGGGGGCGTGGAGCATCGGATTGAACTGGTGCGGGTCAAAGATGGGGTGCGATATTATAACGATTCCATTGCCTCATCTCCCAGCCGTACCATTGCCGGACTGCGAAGCTTCCCGGAGAAAGTGATTTTGATTGCCGGAGGCTATGATAAGCACATTCCCTATGATGTCCTAGGTCCGGAAATTTGCGCCCACGTTAAAAAGCTGTTTCTTGGGGGTGCCACCGGTCCGCTGATTCGTGCCGCGGTGGAGAAGTGCCCCGGAGAAAAGCCGGAAATTGTAGATTGCGGAGATTTTGACAGTGCGGTTTACGCAGCTGTGTCGGCGGCTCAGCCCGGGGACGTGGTACTCATGAGCCCGGCCAGTGCGGCCTTTGACCAGTTTAAGAATTTTATGGTCCGGGGCAACCACTTCAAGAAAATGATTATGGAGCTGTAATTATGAATGTATCCAAATTGACCCGGGCTGTCCGGGCGGCGTTACCGCTGAAATATTGCGGTGCCGTCATTGTGGCAGCAGGGAACGCTTCCCGGATGGGTGGGATTGATAAGGTAATGGCACCTCTGGGGGGTGAACCGATGATTGTGCATACGGTACGGGCCTTTCAAAATTGCGATGCGATCCGGGAAATCGTTGTGGTCACCAGAGAGGACCTTTTAATTCCCGTTATGAGCCTGTGCCATGATTTTTCTAAGGTGCAGGCGGTGGTTGCGGGCGGCGACAACCGGCAGGCATCCGTTGCCCGGGGCATTCAGGCCTTGTCTCCCAAAGCCCGTTTGGTTGCGGTACAGGACGGGGCAAGGCCGCTGATTTCCTGCCAAGTTATCGACAGAACCGTCCGGGCGGCCCATACCTATGGGGCGGCGGCACCGGCAATTCCGGTAAAGGATACCGTTAAGGCGGTCGCCGGAGGTATGGTAAGCCACACGCCGGACAGAAGCACCTTGCAGGCGGTGCAGACACCCCAGGTTTTTGACCGGGACCTGTTAAAGGGTGCGCTGAAAAAGGCACAGCGGGATGGTGCATCCATCACCGACGATTGCTCGGCGGTGGAGCGGCTGGGAATGTCCGTAAAAATTGTGGAGGGCGATGAGCGAAATATTAAGGTCACAACGCCCATGGACTTGAAAATTGCAGCGCTATTATTGGAGGAGGAAAAATGAGAATCGGACACGGATATGATGTGCATCGCTTTGCACAAAACCGGGCGCTTATTCTGGGCGGCGTGGAAATTCCCTTTTCCATGGGCCTGCTGGGCCATTCCGATGCGGATGTTTTGCTTCATGCGGTATCGGATGCTCTGCTGGGTGCGGCGGCGCTGGGGGATATTGGGCGGCATTTTCCGGACACAGACCCGAAATACAAAGGAGCGGACTCTCTGGAGCTGCTGAAAATTGTGGGAAGTATGGTGAAGGATGCAGGTTATGATATCGGCAATCTGGATGTGACCGTGCTGGCCCAGCGCCCAAAGCTGAAGGACTATATCGGTCAGATGGAGCAAAATATTGCCACTGCTCTGCAAATAGAGAAAAGCTGTGTCAATGTAAAGGCCACCACGGAAGAGGGCCTGGGCTTTACAGGAAATATGGAGGGGATGGCCTGCCATGCGGTCTGCCTTCTGAAAACAGCAAAAGAGGGTACATTCTAGGATGTACCCTTTTTGTTGTAATTACACCCTTTCGACAGAACCTGCATAGACTGTTGCGGGAGGGATAGAAATGGATAAAGAATGGTTAATCACATTTCGGTCAGTGACCTTTGGACAAAAGGGAGAGGCGGTTTTGAAGCGGGCGGGAATTCCCTGCAGCTTGCAAAGAACGCCGAAAATTCTTTCAGAACGGGGCTGTAGCTATTGCCTGCGGGTACGGGGCAGTGAGATATTGACCGCCGTGGAGCAGCTAAAACAGAAACAGGTGGCATACGGCAAATGCTATGCCATTACCGGCAGCGGTCGGCCGGAGGAGCGAGTATTATGATATATTTGGATTATGGGGCAACCTCTTTCCGGAAACCGCCGGCAGTCCGGCAGGCGGTGGCGGAGGCCATGGTCCAGTGCGCCAATCCGGGGCGGGGAGGATATCCTGCGGCCATGGCGGCGGCGAAAACAGTATACCGGTGCCGGGAAACTGCGGCGGCACTTTTCGGCTGCCAGCCGGAACAAGTGGTATTCACCTCCAACTGCACCCATGGCTTAAATATTGCCATCCGCTCGTTGGTAGCGGCCGGAGGAAGAGTTGTCATCTCCGGGTTTGAGCACAATGCTGTCACCCGTCCCTTGCATTTGTTGGGGGCGAAGGTAATCGTAGCGGGCCGCAGGCTGTTTCATTGGGAGAGTATGGTGGAGGAATTTGAAAAGGCTCTGCGCTCCGGTGTGGATGCGGCGGTGTTTACCCATGTTTCCAATGTGTTCGGCTACATTCTTCCGGTGGAAATACTGGCCGATATGTGCCGGGCCTACGGCGTGCCCTTTGTGGTGGATGCGGCCCAATCTGCCGGAACACTGCCGGTGCAATTGGAAACATTGGGGGCAGACTTTATAGCGATGCCCGGACACAAGGGGCTTTTAGGCCCGCAGGGCACGGGAATCTTGCTTTGCCGGGGAGAACCAAAGCCTCTGGTTGCCGGAGGTACGGGGAGTGATTCGCAGAATCCGGATATGCCGGAGTATTTGCCGGACCGACTGGAGGCCGGCACATTAAATGTACCCGGCATTGCCGGGCTGGATGCAGGACTGCGGTATTTGCAAAAAACCGGCATAGAAAATCTGTATCACCGTGAGCATCGGGCGGCAGTACAATGCATTGCGGATTTGCAGGCAATGGGCTACACGGTATTTTCCGGGGAACATCAGGCTTCCACAGTTTCTTTTTTGCCCCGGGAGGATTGTGAAAGTTTTGCCCAGAAATTAGCCCAGCGGGGCATTGCGGTGCGGGCCGGCCTGCATTGTGCGCCCTTAGCCCATGAAAGCGCAGGGACTCTGGACACCGGTACGGTGCGAATCAGTTTTGGATATGATGCATCTGCCGCACAAAATGCGGTATTACGTCAAAATTTTCCCAAAGAATAGGGATGAGATGTAAAAATTTTTTGGTTTTCTATTGCTATCAGAGCAGGAATCCGCTATAATAGAACGGATAATAGGATTGGTATGCAATCAGCGCAGAAAGCGCCTTCACGGATAGAAAAAGGGTAGGGGTGGAAGTTATGGACAGCATTCAGAGTATTCTCCAACAATGGACAAAAATGCAGTGGTCAGATTATTTGGATATCTTGATCGTTGCTTTTCTGCTGTATAAAGCACTGCCTCTGATTCGCACCACCGGCACAGCCCGGGTGGCGAAGGCCATTGTGACCATTTTTATTGTGGCAGGCTTGACTGAGGCGTGGGAGCTGTATACCCTTAGCTTTATTACAAATCAGTTTCTTCAGGTTGGATTGATTGCGTTGGTTGTACTTTTCCAACCGGAGCTGCGCAGGATGCTGGACCATTTGGGCAATATGCGCTTTAGCAAGTTCCTGGGAAATGGAAAGCAGGAAGCGGAAATGGCTTCCATTATCGCCCAGACGGTTGGGGCCTGTGAGGTTATGAGCCGGGAGCGGGTAGGCGCTTTGATTGTGTTTGTAAGAGATAATCCTCTGGAAGAATATTATAAGACCGGTACAAAAATCGACGGTCAGGTATCCGAACAGCTGATCCGAAATGTGTTTTTCCCCAAGGCCGCACTTCACGACGGTGCAATGCTTGTCCGTAACGGCCGTGTGGCCGCCGCCGGATGTGTATTGCCCTTGTCCAGCAGCAATCGGCTTAGTGCGGATTTGGGAACACGGCACCGGGCCGGTGTGGGTGTCAGCGAGGTTTCGGATGCGGTGGTTGTGATTGTATCAGAGGAAACAGGTACTATTTCTGTTGCTGTGGGCGGTATGCTGAAGCGGCATTTGGCACCGCAAACATTGGAGCGGCTGCTGACCAATGAGCTTTGCCCGGAGGAAACTGACCGGGAGGGGAATTTGGTCGTTCGCCTGCGGCAGAAACTGCAGAGAAAAGACAAGGAGGAGCATAAATGAAAAAGAAGATTCTCTATGCCCTGCTGTCTTTTGCCATTGCCTTTGGGCTTTGGACTTATGTCATTACGGTGGTGAGCCCGGAGTGGGAGGAAACCTATTATAATATCCCTGTGGTGCTGAACAATGAGACGGTGCTCCATGAAAACGGATTGATGGTCATGGAGGATGAAACACCCAAGGTGACCTTGAAGCTACTGGGAAACCGCAGTGATTTGGCATACCTTAACAGCGCAAATATTACGCTCATTGCAGACCTTGCCAAAATTTATGAAACCGGCGAACAGCAACTAAGTTATTCTATTACCTATCCGGGAAATGTTCCGGATAATTCCATTGAGATTTTAAGCAAGCTGCCTCAGTTTATTACCCTTACCATTGCGGAAAGAAAAACTGTGGAAGTGCCGGTAGTGCCCCAGTATGTGGGAACGGTCCCGGAGGGGTATCAAACCGATAAAGAAAATATGGTGCTTGACCATCAGTTTATCACGGTTACCGGGCCGGCATCTGTCGTTGACCAGATTAAAATAGCCAAAATCCTGGTGGATTTGGAAGGAAAAACCGAACCTATCAATCAGAAATATGCCTATACCCTTTGCAATAAGGATGGTGAGCCGGTTGTTTCCGAACGGATTATGACCGATGTCTCCGAGGTGAATCTGTCCCTGAAAATCCGCCGTTATAAGGAAATTCAACTGGTTGTGAATGTGGTTTACGGCGGCGGTGCCACAGAAACCAATACGGTCATTCAGCAGGATTTGAAGACCATCCAGGTTTCCGGCACACAGCAGCAGCTGGACGATTTGGGGGACAGCCTCTCGTTGGGAGAAATCCGTCTGGGAGAAATTCCGGAGAATACCACCAAGGAATTTGAAATCAAATTACCCGAGGGCGTGGAAAATCTTACAGGAAAAGATACAGTTTCCGTGAAAATTGAATTTTCCAACCTGGTCAGCAAATCCATAAAGGTTTCCAATATCCAGGCAAAGAATGTGCCTCCCGGAATGAAGGCGAATATTGTGACCATGGAGATGGCAGTGGTGGTTCGAGGCCCCAAGGCCCAGATAGATGCGTTGACTGCGGAGAATTTGCGGGTACAGGTGGATTTTGCCGATGCCCAAGCAGGCGCCGACACCTATAAGGCGCTGGTGCAGGTGAATTCCGGAACCTTTAAGGGTGTAGGTGCAGTGGGAATCTACAGTGTCTATGCCGAAGTCACAGCCATCGGCAACCCATCGTAAAAAATCATGGGAATCGTGCGCATTTGCGCATACCATTACAGGAGTCTCCGGAGAGATTGCACCGGAAACGCAAATAAGAGGAGATAATGACTTTGATTAAGAGTATGACCGGCTACGGCCGGGCCGTGGAAACAGTGAACGGACGGGAGTTTACCGTAGAGATTCGTTCTGTCAACAATCGGTATTTGGATTGTACAGTAAAACTGCCCCGGGCGGTGTCCTTTGCTGAGGATGCCGTCAAGCAGGCGGTGAAGGCCGCCGTATCCCGGGGTAAAGTGGATGTATATATTTCCATGAAGTCGGAATCGGCAGAGGATACCACCATCTCCTTAAATAAGGTGGTGTTGGAAGGGTATCTTGCCGCCATGGAGCAGATGGTGCGGGAATATCCTGTCACCAATGATATCAGCGTATCCCTGCTTTCCAAGATGCCGGAGGTATTCACTCTGGAACGCAGTGAGGTGGATGAACAGCAGCTTCAGCAAGACCTGCTGCAGGCAGTCGGTGTGGCGCTGAAAAACTACGATGCCATGCGCAGTACCGAGGGCGTTGCCCTGGACGGGGATTTGCGTAAACGCGGACAGGCTATTTTGGAAATGGTCGCCCAGGTGGAGGCAGGAAATACGCAAACTGTCGTTGACTATCGCACCCGTCTGGAGAATAAGCTCCGGGAGGTATTGGCATCTGCCAATATTGATGAAAGCCGGATTTTGACAGAAGCGGCGATTTTTGCGGACAAGGTGGCGGTGGATGAGGAAACCGTTCGCCTGCGCAGTCACCTGCAGCAGATGAACACCATGCTGGACGGCGGCGGTGCTGTGGGCCGGAAACTGGATTTCCTTCTGCAGGAAATGAACCGGGAGGCAAATACCATCGGCTCAAAATGCACAGATGTACGCTTAGCCCGCATTGTGGTGGACATTAAGGCAGAATTGGAAAAAATTCGGGAGCAGACCCAGAATATTGAATAGGATGATAGGATGAAACTGATCAATATAGGCTTTGGCAGTATGCTGGCCGCCGGACGGATTCTGGCGGTGGTGGACCCGGATTCTGCGCCCATTAAGCGTGTGGTGCAGGAGGCCCGGGAACGGGGAATGCTGATTGACGCTTCTTACGGACATAAAACCAAAGCGGTGATTTTAATGGATACTGACCATGTCATCCTGTCTGCTCTGACACCGGAAATGATTTCCGCGCGGTGGCAGGGAAAGCAGGACAGGGAAGTGGAGGTACAGGAATGTCAAAAGGAAAACTGTTTGTAATCTCCGGTGCTTCCGGCGTGGGAAAAAGCACGGTGCTGAAGCAGGTAATGGATGCCCGAAAGGATTTGCGGTTTTCTGTTTCTGCAACCACCAGAGCGCCCCGCCCCGGTGAGGTGGACGGAGAGAGCTATTATTTTGTGACAAAGTACCGGTTTGAAGAAATGATTGCCCAAAATGCGTTCTTGGAATATGACGCCCACATGGACAACTTCTACGGAACGCCGGAATTGCAGCTGAATGAAAAACTGGAAACCGGCAGTGTTATTTTAGACATTGAGCCCAACGGTGCCTTTGCTGTCCGGGCAAAGCGAAAGGATGCAGTGCTGATTTTCATTGCACCGCCGTCTTTGCAGGCGCTGGAGCAACGGCTTCGGGGTCGGGGAGACACGGAGGAAACACAGATTCAGCTGCGACTTGCCCGGGCCCGATGGGAGATGGAGCAAGGTAAGAAATATGACTACACCGTCATTAATGACCGGGTAGAGGCCTGCGCCAATGAAATTTTGAGAATCATTGCAGAACACTGCGATGGAGAATAATGGAGGAAATGGATATGCTTTACCCCCCTGTTGCAAATTTGCTGAAAAACGTTCAGAGCCGTTATCTGTTGGTCAATGTGGTGGCACAACGCGCTCGCCAGATTGCCCAGGAGGCGGAGGAATTTAACGAAGAACTGCCGCAAAAACCGGTGACCATGGCAATTCAGGAAGTGGCAGAAGGCAAGCTGACTGCCGGCTTAAAGGAAGAGTATAAGAAGTAAGACAGGAGGGGCTTTATGATTGCAAAAATTGCTGTCTCTGCGGCACCTTTTGCCATCGATAAGCCCTATTCCTATGGGATTCCCCAAGGCATGGCGCCGGTGGCGGGAATCCGGGTGACCGTTCCCTTCGGAAGAGGAAACCGAAAAACGGAGGGAATCGTACTGGAGGTAGCGGAGGGGTCGGCGGAAGGCTTAAAAACCGTGGATGCCTGTTTAGACGAAGAACCTCTCCTGTCCCGACAAATGCTGCGTTTGGCGGCATTTATGCGGGAACGTTATTTTTGCAGCTTTTACGATTGCCTGCGGGCAATGCTTCCCGGCGCTTTGTGGTTTCGCAAGCAAAACACCTACCATCTGACGGATGACCGCTCCTGGCAGGAAAAAGGATGCCGTCGGGCGGATGCGTTGGCAATGCTCAATTTATTGCAGTCCTTGGGCGGCCGTGGAGAAGAAGCTGTACTGCGTTCGCTGGCAACAGACGAGGAAGCCTTTCAGTCGGCAATTGGATATCTTACCGGGAAAAAGTGGATTCGGGGAGAAACCGACTATTTTCAGAATGTGGGAGATAAAACCGAGAAGATTGCTACTTTGGCTGTCCCGGCAGAGGAAGCTATGGCCTTTGCCTCCCAAAGACCAAAGTCTGCGGCCATGCAACGCTCGGTATTGGAGCTGATGTGCAGCATCGGCTCTGTGTCCGTGAAGGAATTGTGCTATTATACCGGCGCTAGCGTGTCTACGGTAAAGCGGCTGGCCAGCCTTGGGTATCTTGCCTTGACAGACAGGCAGGTGCTTCGCTGTCGGGAGATAAAACCGGCAAAGCTGGATGGTCCTTTGCAGCTAAACGAGGAGCAGCAGGTGGCTTTTGCAGGCTTGGTGGAGCAGATGGATGCGCCCAAACCCGGCACAGCCCTGCTATACGGCGTTACCGGTTCGGGAAAAACAGCGGTGTATCTAAAGCTGATTCGCCACTGCCTGGACCAGGGGAAAAGTGCCATGCTTTTGGTGCCGGAAATCGCATTGACACCCCAGCTTTTAAGCCTGCTGGCCGCCTATTTCGGGAATTTGGTAGCGGTTCAGCACAGCAGTTTGTCCGCCGGAGAGCGGTATGACCAGTGGAAACGAATCCGAACCGGCGATGCCCGGGTGATTGTAGGCACCCGCAGCGGTGTGTTTGCGCCTGCGCCCCAATTAGGGCTTATCATTATGGATGAGGAGCAGGAACACACCTATCAATCAGAAAATACTCCCCGGTATCATGCCAAGGAAATCGCATTATGGCGTGGCTGGAAGGAAAATGCGTTGGTGTTGCTGGGTTCGGCAACGCCCTCCGTGGAAACCATGTACCGGGCCCAAAAGGGAGATTACCGGCTTTATACATTAAAGAACCGATATAACGGACGTCCTTTGCCCAAGGTGGAGATTGTGGATATGCGCCAGGAGCTGAAGGCAGGCAATGACCTGATTTTCAGCCGTTATCTGACGGAAGCCATCGCGGATACTGTGGCCAAGGGGAAGCAAACCATTTTGTTTCTGAACCGCCGGGGCAATAGCCGCAGTCTGGTTTGTGTGGACTGCCGGGAGGCGCCGGAATGTCCTCGCTGTAGCGCAAAACTGACTTATCACAGCGCCAATGGGCGCCTTATGTGCCATTACTGCGGTTTTTCCCGCAGTGTGATGTCCCGCTGTCCAACCTGCGGCGGCCCGATGAAAACCGTGGGCGCAGGTACGCAAAAAGCACAACAGGAGCTCCTTACGCTGTTTCCGGAGATGGAGATTGACCGGATGGATACGGATACCGTCAATGCGGTCAATACCCATGAAAAGATATTGGACCATTTTAAGCAGCACCGTGTATCGGTGCTTCTTGGAACGCAAATGGTTGCCAAGGGACTCAATTTGCCGGATGTAACGCTGGTTGGTGTGCTGGATGCGGATTTAAGCCTGTATTCCGGTTCCTACCGGGCGGCAGAAACCACCTTTAATATGCTGACTCAGGTGGTGGGCCGTGCCGGCCGGGGACAGACCGCCGGTCAAGCGGTGATACAAACGATGGTACCGGAGCATCCGGTGATTACCCTGGCGGCCAAGCAGGATTATGACAGCTTCTATGAGCTGGAAATCGGACTGCGGAGAGTTCAGAACTGTCCGCCCTTTGGCGATTTGGCTTCTGTAACCTTTTTGGGACAGGAGGAGGGGCAGGTTTTCCGTGGTGCGGTAAAATTCCGGGACAGCCTGTTGGCCTGCCTGAAAGGGGCATCTTACGAAACAGAAACCTGCCAGGTGCTGGGGCCTGCCCCTTGCGCCGTGCCTAAAATTAACTATACCTACCGCTATCGGTTGACCTTGCGCTGTGCCATGACCCGCGCCTTGCGGGGGCTGATTGCCCACTTACTGCGGCAATTTGCGTTGGATAAGGAAAACCGGGGCGTAACTGCCTTTGCCGATGTAAACGGATTTGAGGAATGAAAGAAGGAGCGCTATGGGAATCAGAAAAATTTTGACAGAGGAAGAATCGGCGTTGCATAAAGTTTGCAAACCGGTGGAAAAGTTTGATTGGCGGCTACATAAGCTGCTGGACGATATGAAAGAGACCTTGGTGGAGGCCAACGGCGTTGGCTTAGCCGCACCCCAGGTAGGAATTTTGCGCCGGGTGGTCATTGTGGATACCGGTGAGGAAATTCTGGAGCTGGTGAATCCTACCTTGCTGGAAACCGACGGTGAGCAGGAGGGGGCAGAGGGCTGCCTTAGTGTGCCGGGACGGTACGGTTTGGTAAAAAGGCCCTACTATGCCAAGGTGCGGGCTCAGGACCGCTACGGTGAATGGTTTGAGGCAGAGGGCGAGGAATTGATTGGCCGCTGTTTTTGCCATGAGCTGGACCATTTAGACGGAATCCTCTATACCCAGGTGATGGAGCGGTTCTTAACGGAAGAGGAACTGCAAGCGGAGGAAGAGTAAACATCCGGAGGGATTGTATTGAAAATTGTGTTCATGGGCACGCCGGACATTGCGGCGACCTGTTTGAAACAGCTTCTTGCTGACGGATTTGATGTGGTTGGGGTATATACCCAGCCAGACCGTCCCAAGGGTCGGGGAATGAAGCTGGTGTATTCACCGGTAAAAGAAGTGGCACTCCAGCATGAGATTCCTGTGTTTCAGCCGGAGAATTTCCGGGAGGAAGCCACGGTTGAACAGTTGCGGGCGATGGCACCTGATGTGATTGCCGTGGTGGCCTACGGAAGAATCCTGCCCCAGAAGGTGCTGGATATTCCGCCCAAGGGCTGTATCAATATTCACGCCAGCATTTTGCCGGCCTACCGGGGCTCTGCACCCTATCAGTGGGCAGTGCTGGACGGCTTGACAGAAACCGGCGTAACGGCTATGTATTTGTGCCGGGAAATGGATGCCGGTGACATCATTGATGTTTCCAAAACGCCCATTGCCCCTGATGAAACCGCTGGAGAGCTGTTAAACCGGCTGGCGGTGTTGGGCGCGGAATTGCTGAGCAAGACCATGGAGCGGTTGTTTGTAGGCGAGGTTTCCCGAACTGCGCAAGACGGAAGCCTTGCCACCTATGCGCCCATGCTGGATAAGTCCATGTCTCCCATCGATTGGAGCCGCAGTGCCCAACAGGTGCACAACCATGTGCGCGGTCTGCATCCCTGGCCGGTAGCCACCGCCCGGTTGGGAGATACCATGTTCAAAATTCATGCCACAGCCGTAGTCAGCGGTTCCGGTGAACCCGGGACAATTTTGGAGCTGACAAAAACCGGCTTGAAGATTGCCTGCGGCGAGGGTGCGGTGGAAATCCGGGAGTTGCAGGCAGAGGGCGGTAAGCGAATGTCTGCGCCGGATTATTTCCGGGGACATCCTTTGGAGATACCGCTGTGAGTGCCCGAAAAACTGCGCTGGATGCGCTGATTGCCTGCCGTAAAAACGGAGCTTGGTCCAATGGCGTACTGAAGGAGTATATTACCCGGGACCGTCTGGACCGAAGGGATGCGGCTTTAGCCGCCAGAGTGTGCTACGGCGTGTTGCAAAACAGAGGATATTTGGATTTTTATTTGAAACAACTGCTGACGGGAAAAATCAAAGATTTACACCCTGTTGTACGGGATATCCTCCATCTGGGGCTGTATCAGATTTATCAGATGGATAAAATTCCCCATGCCGCGGCAGTCAATGAATCCGTAACCTTAGTAAAAAAATACTGCCCGAAGCAGCGTTTTGCTGTGGGACTGGTCAATGGTGTTTTGCGCAATGCCGTGCGCACCAAGGGTACGCTGAAAGAACCCACATCCTTGGAGGATAAGTACAGTCATCCCAAAGCGCTCATCGATTTATTGAAAGACTATGTGGGCGAAAAACGGCTGGAAGCGATGCTGGCGGCCAATAATGCAGCACCGGATACGGTGGTGCAGGTGAATACGCTGAAAATTTCCGTCCAAGCGCTTTTTCCCCGGCTGGAGCAGGAGGGAGTATCGGCAAAGCCCCATCCGTGGATGCCGGACTGCCTGGTGCTGACAGCCACCGGAAATTTGGAAAAACTGCCGTCTTTTAGGGAGGGCCTGTTCTACGTGCAGGACCCTGCCGCAAAGCTTAGTGTTCTGTGCGCCGGTTTGCGTGCCGGAGATATGGTTTTGGATTGTTGTGCCGCCCCTGGGGGCAAGAGTTTTTCCGCGGCCATTGCCACGGAGGGCAAAGGTATCATTACCTCCTGTGACGTACATCCTCACAAAGCGGTGCTGATTGAAAATGGGGCGAAACGCCTTGGCCTGGAACAAATTCAGGCGCAGGTTCAGGATGCGACTCAATATCAGCCCCAGTGGCATGAGAGAATGGACGCAGTTTTGGCAGATGTGCCCTGCTCCGGTTATGGAATCATTCGCAAGAAGCCGGATATCCGCTACAAAAACCCGGAGGATATGAAACAGCTTCCTGCGCTACAGTTGCAGATATTAAACAATCAGGCAAACTATGTAAAGCCCGGCGGCGTGCTGCTGTATTCCACCTGCACCTTGGTGCGGGAGGAAAATGAGGGTGTTGTGGAGCAGTTTTTGAAAGAGCATGAGGATTTTTACCCAGAGCCCTTGGACCTGCCGGAGACCTTTCCCAAAAACACCACGGGAATGCTGACTTTGATACCGGGGGAATATGACACAGACGGCTTTTTTATCTGCCGCTTGCGGAGGAAACTATGAGCGAGAATCTGAAGTCTATGACCCAGTCGGAAATCGGCGCTGTGCTGAAGGGATTGGGACAGCCCTCCTTTCGGGCAAAGCAAATCTATACCTGGCTTCACAGCGGTGTCCGCAGCTATGAGCAGATGACCAATTTGCCTAAGCAATTGCGGAATCTGTTGGAGCAGAGATATCCTATCTGCGCGCCTCAGGTGGTGCGCAAGCAGGAATCCCAGCGGGACGGCACGATAAAATATCTCTGGCAGCTGTCTGACGGAAACTGTGTGGAAACCGTGCTGATGCGCTATCACTACGGAAATACCGTATGTATTTCCACAGAGGTGGGTTGCCCTATGGGCTGTGCCTTTTGTGCATCCACCCTGGGTGGCTTGGTGCGCCGGCTGGAACCCTTTGAAATGCTGGACCAGGTTTTGTTTACACAAATCGAATCGGGCCTGCCTGTTTCCCATATTGTGCTGATGGGTATCGGTGAGCCGCTGGATAATTTTGACAATGTGATGCGGTTCCTGGAACTGGTGAACAGTCAGGACGGCATGAATATCTCTATGCGGCATATCAGCCTGTCAACCTGCGGACTGGTGCCGAAGATTGAGGAGCTGGCCAAGCGAAAGCTGCAGCTAACCTTGTCCATATCCCTCCATGCGCCCAATGATGCGGTGCGCAATACCATCATGCCGGTAAATAAGGCGTACCCTACGGAGGAACTGATAGAGGCCTGCCGCCGCTATTATGAAGCCACCAACCGGCGTATCTCCTTTGAGTACGCAATGATTGACGGTGTCAACGATTCTTTACAGGATGCGCAGGAGCTGCTGCGCCGGCTGAAGGGACTGCCTGCCCATTTTAACCTGATTCCTTTGAACCGGGTGGAGGAAAGCCCTTTCAAGCCCAGCAGCCGCAATGCAGTGCTCCGGTTTCAAAAATGTCTGGAGGAGGGCGGCGTTACCGCTACTGTCCGGAGAACTCTGGGCGGCGATATTGATGCTTCCTGCGGTCAGCTTAGAAGAAAATATCACAAAGAAAAGTCTAATGGATAAAGAACGCAGATTTCCTGCGGAAAGGAGTGGTTCCTATGCAAAGCTGGGGCTTAACAGACCCGGGCTGTGTCCGGAGTCAAAATCAAGATGCATATCAAATCGAACAGTTGGATAAAAACACTGTGTTATGCGTGGTTTGTGACGGCATGGGCGGTGCAAAATCCGGAAATGTGGCCAGCACCCTGGCGGTAGAAGTGTTTGTGGATGAGATTCGCAGAACATGGACTACCGGTATGGACCAGGAACAGATTGACCAGATGCTGGAAGGCGCAGTAAAATTGGCAAATTATACTGTGTATGACCAATCTCAGCAATTTGAAGTATTTTCCGGCATGGGCACCACCTTAGTGGCGGCGTTGATTCAGGATAGGCAGACCACAGTTGTAAATGTGGGAGACAGCCGGGCATATCGCATTAACCGGGAGGGAATCCGCTGTCTGACAACAGACCATTCCCTGGTACAGTTAATGGTGGAACGGGGAGAGCTGACACCGGAAATGGCAAGAAACTACCCGGGAAAAAATTTCATTACCCGGGCCATTGGCACAGAGCCGGTGGTGGCGTGCGATTTGTTCCATTTGGATGTGGAGCGGGGAGATACCTTGCTTTTGTGCAGCGACGGACTTTCCAATTTGTTGGACGAGCAGGAGCTTTTGTTTGAGGTAGTTCACGGTACCAACAAACAGCTTTGCTGTCAGCGTCTGCTGGAGATTGCAAAAAACCGCGGCGCACCGGACAATGTTACCAGCGTGCTGGTAATGATTTGATGTCCCAGGAGAGGAGATTCTTTTATGGATATGGATAAATACATAGGCCGGTTACTGGATAACCGGTATGAAATATTGGAAGTGCTGGGCGTAGGCGGTATGGCTGTGGTTTATAAAGCGCGTTGCCATAAGCTGAATCGACTGGTAGCCATTAAAATCTTAAAGGATGATTATATTCAGGACGAGGAATTCCGCCGCCGTTTTCATGCAGAAAGCCAAGCAGTTGCCATGTTCTCTCATCCCAATATTGTGTCTGTATACGATGTGTCCACCTCGGATGCGGCAGACTATATTGTAATGGAGCTGATTGACGGCATCACCCTAAAACAGTATATGGAGAAAAAGGGCGTCTTAAACTGGAAGGAAACCCTTCATTTTGCAATCCAGATTGGTAAGGCTCTGGACCATGCCCACGGTCGGGGCGTTGTCCACCGGGATATTAAGCCCCATAATGTGATGGTGCTGAAAAACGGCTCTGTAAAGGTGGCCGATTTCGGTATCGCCCGGGTCATGTCCAAAAGCAATACGTTGACCAAGGAGGCGCTGGGTTCTGTTCACTATATTTCCCCTGAACAGGCAAAGGGTGGCAGAGTAGACAGCCGCAGCGATATCTATTCCCTTGGGGTTGTGATGTATGAAATGATGACCGGCCGCCCGCCCTATGACGGAGAATCCCCGGTGGCGGTGGCCATTCAGCATATTAACGGCAATGTAGCAATGCCGTCTACGCTGAATCCCAATATCCCCGGCGGCCTGGAACAGATTATCATGAAAGCAATGTCAAAGAATCCGGCGGACCGTTATGCAGCCGCATCCCACTTTTTGGCGGACATGGATGAATTCCGGAAGAATCCGGCGATGCTTTTTGATTACAATAATCCCATTACGGATATGGATGCAGGGGCAAAGCTTTCCAATATGTCCCGCAAGATAGATGAAACCATGCCCTTGCCGCAAAATGTTGCCCAGAAGGTAGCGGCAAAAGCACCGACACCCAAGACGCATTCGGAAAAACCGGTGTCAAAGCCGGTTAGAAAGCATAGGCGGGAAATCATCGTAGAAGAAGAGGATCGTGGCAATAAGGTTGCCACCGTTGCCATTGTGGCCTGTGCGCTGGTTGCGTTGGTGGCGGTAGTGATTTTTGTCATTGCTATGATAAACGGAAATTTTGGCTCCCAAAAGGACGTGGTGCAAGTGCCGAGTCTTTTGGGAAAGACCCAGGAAGAACTGAATCTTACCGATGTGGTGGTTCGGCTGGGAGACAAACGGTATCATGAGGATTATGCCAAGGGGCAGATTTACCATCAAAACCCAAAGGCCGGAACAAAAATTGCAAAGGGCGGCATTATTACCATTTACGTCAGTTTGGGACCGGAGCCGGAGGCGCTGGTGATGGAGGACCTGGTGGATTTGGAGGAAACTGCGGCCAAGAACTTTTTGACCGATGTTTTGGGCATTAAAGCGGGAAATATTAAGGTGCATACCGAATCCAGCGCTACCATTGCGGCTGGTCGGGTCACCCGGACAGACCCGGTTAAGGATGAGACACTAAAAGATGACCAAGTTGTAGAAATCTGGATCAGTACCGGCAAGGAATCCAGTATGGGAAAGGTACCCAATGTTTACGGTCAGTCCTCAAAAACTGCAGAAGCGCTGTTAAACAACAACGGTTTTCAAAATGTAGTATTTGAAGAGGTGCAAAGCAATAAAATCAAGGGCACGGTCATCAACCAGTCTGAGGCGGCCGGCACGGAGATAGATGTAACCACCCAGATTGTGCTTCAGATATCCCTTGGCCCGGTGCAGAATGAAACCACCGCACCCACGGAGCCGCCCATTCCTACGGTAGACCCGGAGCTGGTCAGTAAAGTAATTACCGTTCCACTCCCGGAGGATATGACAGAAACTTACGTTGTCAGTATTTGGCAGGGTGAGGAAATGCTTCAGGAACGGGAGATTCCCGTAGGGACTGTCCGTACCCAGTTTAGTGTGACAGGAAAAGGCGTGATGGACTTCGTGGCAAAAATCAACGGAAGTGACGAAAATTGCTGGACGATAGAAGTGGACTTCAATGAGTAATATGCAGACAGGCCGGATTCTTCGGTCATTAAGCGGTTTTTATGATGTCCAGACCCGGGAGGGGACTGTTTCCTGCAGAGCCAGAGGTATTTTGCGCAAGGACGGGATGACCCCGTATACCGGAGATATGGTGGAAATCTCTGTGGAGCATGGCAAAGGCATGGTGGAAAGGGTGTTGCCCAGAACCAACCGTTTTATCCGGCCTGCGGTGGCAAATATCGACGCTCTGGTGATTTTTGCCGCCAATACGAATCCGGTTACAGAGCCTTTCTTGATTGACCGGGTGGCGGCCATTGCCGGCGAGCAGTCGGTTCCGGTGTTTCTGTGTGTGAATAAATGCGATATAGACCCGGCGGTGGATTTGGTTCGGATTTATGAGCATGCCGGGTTTCCTGTCATCCGGGCCAGTGCGGAAACCGGTGAGGGTGTGGAGGCACTTCGCCAGGTGATTTCGGGAAAGCTGACGGCCTTTACCGGAAATTCCGGCGTGGGTAAGAGCAGTATGCTGAACCGGCTTTGCCCCCAATTGGCGCTGCCAACGGCCCAGGTATCGGAGAAACTGGGTCGGGGACGCCATACTACCCGGCATGTGGAGCTATACCGGCTGGATGAGGATACCTATGTGGCAGATACCCCGGGCTTTTCCTCCTTTGATACGGACCAGATGGAAACCATTCTGAAGGAAAATCTGCAGTATGCGTTTCCGGATTTTGGAGCTTATTTAGGGGAATGCCAGTTCCACGACTGTTCCCATCGGGCAGAACCGGGCTGTGCAGTAACAGCGGCAGTGCGTGCAGGGGATTTGGAAGCGACCCGATATGAAAGCTACCTGCGGCTGTATGAAAAGGCCAGTCAAATCAAAGCATGGGAAATTAGGCCCTAACCTGAAAAACCCGAGAAAAAACCGGAAGGTTCCAAAAATAATGTTTGACAAAATGAGCAGAACACATTATAATATCTAAGCATGACTGTGTGGAGGGGGATACTATGTTGCTGGGTCTGTCGAAAATCATAGACTGCCCCGGACAAAGCGTACCCTTTACTACCAGTGTGGATCTGCGGGATCTTCAATACGGAGAATGTTACCCTGTTACAGAACCGGTGCAAGCCAGCGGTGTTGTTCGCAATACAGCCGGCGTACTGGTAATGACCGGGTCTATCCACACCACCATCCATGGCGTTTGCGACCGCTGTGCCGGTGATTTTCACAGATATGTGGAATTTCCCATTGATGTGGTGCTGGTGACAGAGCTTACCAATGAAGAAAACGAAGATGAATGGGTATTCCCTTTGGAGGGCGACAGCGCAGATTTGGAGGATATCGTTCGGACGGTATTTGTTTTGAATCTGGACTCCAAGCTGCTGTGTAAGGATGATTGTCAGGGACTGTGCTGTAAATGCGGCAAGAATCTGAATGAAGGTCCCTGCGGTTGCCAGAAAGAGTTGGATCCCCGTTTCGCTGCTTTACGGCAGCTTCTCGATAAGTAACCTAAAGATGCTGCCAAGAAAAGCAGTTATACCAAGGAGGTGTCATCCATGGCTGTCCCTAAGTGTAAAGTCTCCAAGGCCCGTCGCGATAAGCGCCGTGGCGGCAACTGGAAGCTGTCCGCCCCCAGTGTGTCTGTTTGCCCCAAGTGCGGTGAGCCCGTAGTGCCCCACAGAGCTTGCAAAGCTTGCGGCTCCTACAATGGCCGTCAGGTCCTGGCCGCCAAGGCTGACTAAGGCAGGAAATGTAAGAGGAAGGCTTTCGCCTTCCTCTTTTTCCTTATGGCAGGTATGTAAATAAAATATAAACTGGCGCAGGTTTTCGTTGCATTTATAGGGAAATTGTGCCATAATAACAAAGAGCTTTTTCAGAAAGGAGTGGTCAACATGGCGAAGCCGTTGATTGCAATTGTTGGCAGACCCAATGTGGGCAAGTCCATGCTGTTTAATAAGCTGACAGGTCAGCGCACCTCTATCGTAGAGGATACCCCCGGTGTGACCAGAGACCGCATTTACGGCGACTGTGAGTGGTGCGGAAGACAGTTTTCCCTGGTGGATACCGGCGGAATCGAACCCAATACCGATAGCGATATGCTGAAGTTTATGCGCAGACAGGCGGAAATCGGCATCGAATTGGCAGATGCGATTATTATGGTTGCGGATGTTCGCAGCGGTGTGACGGCGGCGGACCAGGACGTGGCAACCATGCTGCGAAAGTCCGGAAAGCCCGTTGCCCTGGCGGTCAATAAGTGTGATTCTATCGGTGCGGTGAATCCGGATGTGTATGAGTTTTATTCTCTTGGCATTGGTGACCTGTTTGAAGTCTCTGCGGTCCACGGCCACGGCACCGGAGATATGCTGGATTGGGTGCTGGAAAACATCCCCCCCGAGGAAGATGAAGACGAAACAGATGAGGTCATTAAGGTGGCCATTGTTGGCAAGCCCAATGTGGGAAAGTCCAGTTTGCTGAACCGGATTTTGGGAGAAGAACGGGTTATCGTTTCCAATGTGGCAGGCACGACCCGGGATGCCATCGACAGCTATTTTGAAAACGAAACCGGCAAGTATTGCTTTATTGATACCGCCGGTATGCGCAGAAAGAGCAAGGTGGATGACCAGATTGAGAAATTCTCCAATATGCGTACCATCAGCGCCATTGAGCGCTCGGATGTTTGCCTGATTCTCGTGGATGCCAATGACGGCGTTACTGAGCAGGATACCAAGATTGCCGGGCTGGTTCACGAAGCCGGTAAGGCGGCAATCATTGTTGTGAACAAATGGGATGCAGTGGAGGATAAGGAAACCAACACCATGCGGGATAAAGAGGCAGATGTGCGCAACGGTTTGAGCTATATGCTCTATGCACCGGTGGTTTTCCTGTCAGCTTTGACAGGACAGCGGGTGGACAAGCTGTTTCAGGTGATACAGGATGTCCACGCCCAAAACACCAGCCGCATCACCACCGGCGCGCTGAACAGCGTTTTGGCAGATGCCACAGCCCGTGTCCAGCCTCCCACGGACAAGGGCCGCCGCTTGAAGATTTACTATATGACACAAGCCAGCACAAAGCCCCCGCATTTTGTGATTTTTTGCAACGATGCCCGGCTGTTCCACTTCTCATATCAGCGGTATTTAGAGAATCAGATACGGGAGGTCTTTGGCCTGCAGGGCACACCTGTGCGCCTTACCATCCGGCAGAAGGGCGATAAGGAGGAATAAGCAATGGTATTTCCAATTTTAGTTGCGGCGCTGGCTGCCTATTTACTGGGAAATCTAAACGGCTCCGTTTGTATTTCCTCATTGGTAGCAGACGATGATGTGCGAAAGCACGGAAGCGGCAATGCAGGCCTGACAAACTTTTTCCGGAGCTACGGCGGCTGGAGCACACTGCTGGTTATTTTAGTGGATGTGGCAAAAACCATTTTGGCCTGTTATATGGCCGGCTTGGTTTTGCTGCCCTACGGTCACTATAAAGAGGGTTTGATGCTGGGGGCTGTTTGCGTGTCCCTGGGGCACGATTTTCCGGCGCTGTTGGGTTTTCGGGGCGGAAAAGGGATTTTGTGCGGTTTGACGGTGGCCATGGTGTTGGATTGGCGTATTGGTATTGCGCTGATTGTGGTGTTTGCTGTTGCCTTTGGAATTACCCGGTATGTTTCTCTCGGCTCCGTTCTTGGTGCCGTGACCTTTATAGCGGGGTTTGTGATTTTGTATATCAAGGAGCCGTGGGTTATGGTCGGCGGTATATTCCTTGGTGCCTTGGCGATTTTTATGCACAGAGAAAATATCATCAGACTGTGCAAGGGTACTGAGTCCAAGGTACATCTGATTCATAGGGATTTGAACAAATGAGGGCGGCGGTAATTGGAAGCGGTGCCTGGGGCACTGCACTGGCAATCTGTTTGCATAAGAACGGACACGATGTGGTTCTGTGGACTTTTGAAAAGGAACTGATTCCACAGATGGTTGCGGAACGGGTGAATCCCCGGCTTCCCGGTGTGCTGCTGCCGGAGGGGTTGAAAATCAGTGGTGACTATGCCTGTGCAGCGGGTTGTGAAATGGTAGTGATTGCAAGTCCTTCTTTCCCGCTGCGCAGTGTATGCCGGGGTGTGGCACCTTATATTGGTAAAGAGGCAGTTGTCGTTTCTGTGGCGAAGGGTATTGAAAACGGGACACAGCTTCGCATGAGCCAGGTGGTGGAGGAGGAAACCGGACATAAGGTTGTTGTCCTTACCGGTCCCAGCCATGCTGAGGAAGTGGCGCTGGATCTGCCGACCGCCTGCCTAGCGGCCTGTGAGAGCAGGGAAATGGCGGAATTTGTGCAGGATGCCTTTATGTCTGATGCCTTCCGGATATATACCAGCCCGGATGCCATAGGTGCGGAGTTGGGCGCAGCACTGAAAAATGTGATTGCCCTGTGCGCCGGAATCAGTGACGGTTTGGGCTATGGAGGCAATACCAAGGCTATGCTCATGACCCGGGGATTGACGGAAATTGCACGGCTGGGTGTTGCTATGGGCGCGAAAAAAGAGACTTTTGCAGGTCTTGCCGGTGTGGGCGATCTGATTGTAACCTGTACTTCTATGCACTCTCGGAATCGCCGGGCAGGCATTTTGATCGGTCAAGGGAAAACGCCGGAGGAAGCTATGCAGGAAGTCGGAGCTGTAGTGGAAGGCTATTATGCTGCCAAATCGGCCTGGGAGCTTTGCTGCCGGCAGAGGGTGGAAATGCCCATTGTTCATGCAGCCTATGCGGTACTTTATGAAGGTGTCAGCGCGAAGCAAGTAGTGGACGCTCTGCTGCACCGTGGTAAAAAAGCAGAATCCGAAAATGCAGGCTGGAACTAAAAAGAACCTCGGGCAAATCGGTGATGTCGTTGCCGGATAATTCGTAGGGCGCTAGCTGCTCCCACCGCTACTATTTGTAAGGACCGTCTCCCTGGACGGTCCTTTTTTGTAAGTTTCGCATTTGTGCCGTAAACGCACCGGGGATGCTTGAACCCTTGTTTTGATCAATAAATTGTGATATGATAATATTACGTGTTCAGTAAATTCCAATTTGACGAATGGAGCATAGCTGCATGAAAAGAAAATATTCAATATTACTATCCATTGTTGGGATAGAGTTCTTGGTTGTATCGATATTAGATAAGGCAAATGTCAAAATTGAATCGTGGATTGGAAATGCAATTGGAACATTTATATTCTTCTTGCCTATTCAAATTTTTCTGTATTTATTAGGCAAGGATAAATCATTATCTGCCAAACTACAAGTGTGCTGTAAGTGCGTATTTTGGTTCATTTTGATATGTTATTTTCTGGGTGGAATTACAACACTGTTGCAGTTACAATAGCTATCCTTTTTTTTATGCCTATTTCAATTTGTCGAATAGTTAACCGCAGCACCAATCAATGGTGCTGCGGTTGTGCTTTTCCCTTATCGGGGGGAGCAAGCCTCACCCTACAGTGTATTGATTAAGGTTTTTTATTAGTAGAACAGGATATCGGAATAAGTGGGATAAGGCCAGTAGGATTTATCCGTGAGCTGTTCCAAAATATCTGCATCTGCCCGAAGGGCGTTCATATCACACACAATCGTGTTATGGAAATAGTCCGCGGCAGTCTGGTTGCCGGTGTTAGGCACAGCGGCCAAATCCTTTTTAAGAATTTCACATTGCTGATACAGGGCATCCGTATGGCTGGAGAGCTGCTGCAGCAGGGCTGTTTCTGCGGCGTGGGAAATGCCCAGGTCTGCTTTACGCTGAATTCCCTTGGCAAGGTCAGCGCTGTAGCGCAATGCCGCAGGAAGGATTTGCTGCATGACCATATCCACACTGGTTCGGGCCTCGATGTTAATCAGCTTGCAGTAGGATTCCAAATGGATTTCATACCGGGCCCGGTATTCTGCTTCTGTAAAAATGCCGTGCTTTGTGACCAAATCGATGTTTTTCTGGGCCAGGTAAGCAGGAAGTGCTTCTGCGGTGGAACGCAGATTGCTTAAGCCCCGGCGGGCAGCTTCCTTGGCCCAATCCTCGGAGTAGCCGTTACCGTCGAAAATGATACGCTGATGCTCCGTGAAGGCCTTACATACCAGCTCGTGAAGGGTTTGTTCGAAATCCTTTGCCTGCTCCAGAATATCTGCGTATTTTTTCAATTCCTCTGCCATGATGGTATTCAGGGCAATATTCGGCTCGGCAACGGACTGAGAAGAACCCAGCATACGGAACTCAAATTTATTACCGGTAAAGGCCAGAGGGCTGGTACGGTTACGGTCTGTCGTATCCCGGGGGATGGCAGGCATTACGTCCACACCTACCCGCATAATGCTCTTTTCCGGGTCAGTGTAGTTAGTGCCGTCAATAATGGAACGGACAACGGCGTTCAGTTCGTCTCCCAGGAAAATAGACACAATGGCCGGCGGTGCTTCATTCGCGCCCAAACGGTGGTCGTTACCTGCAGAAGCCACAGAGCAGCGGAGAAAATCCTGATATTCATCTACGCCCTGGATAAAAGCGGCCAAGAATACGAGGAACTGGGCGTTCTGCCTAGGTGTTTTTCCGGGCTTAAAGAGGTTTTTGCCGGTGTCTGTGCTCAAGCTCCAGTTATTGTGCTTGCCGGAGCCATTGACACCCTCGAAGGGTTTTTCATGCAACAGACAAACCAGGTCATGCTTGGCGGCACACTTTTTCATAATGGACATGACCAGCTGATTGGCATCACAGGCGTTGGTGGCATCGGAATAGATTGGAGCCATTTCATGCTGACAGGGGGCGGCCTCATTGTGTTTGGTTTTGGATAGGATTCCTAACCGCCATAGCTGTTCGTCCAAATCTTTCATAAAGCTGGAAATGCGGGTGCGGATGGTGCCGAAATAATGGTCGTCCATTTCCTGTCCCTTGGGAGGACGGGCACCGAACAGGGTACGGCCGGTAAGCCGCAGGTCTTCCCGTTGGGCATACATGGAGCGAGGGATGATGAAATACTCTTGCTCTGCACCCACAGAGGAGATGACACGCTGGGTTTGCGTATCGCCGAAAAGACGAAGGATACGCAAGGCTTCCCGGGAAACCTCCTCCAGAGAACGCAGCAAGGGGGTTTTCTGGTCCAAAGATTCTCCGGTATAGGAGAAGAAGCAGGTGGGAATATATAAGCTACCGTCTCGCACAAAGGCAAAGGAAGTGGGGTCCCAAGCAGTGTAGCCCCGGGCCTCAAAGGTGGTACGCAGACCGCCGTTGGGGAAGGAGCTGGCGTCAGGTTCGCCCCGGACCAACTCCTTGCCGGAAAATTCCATCATCACATTGCCGTCTCCGGTGGGGGTGATAAAGGAATCGTGCTTTTCTGCGGTGATGCCGGTCATGGGCTGGAACCAATGGGTATAGTGGGTCGCGCCCTTTTCGATGGCCCAAATTTTCATAGCCTCTGCAATGTTGTTGGCCACATCCAACGGCAACGGTGTGCCGGTGTTGATACAATTTTTCCAGGCACTGTAGGTTTGCGCATCCAAACGCTGCTTCATAGTAGCATCGTTAAACACATCGGTGCCGAAAATTTCAGGGATATTAATCAGTTCACTCATATTGGCGCATCCTTTCCGGTGGGAATATGATGTAATGTCAAAAACAGGAAGGGTGTTGCTGAAAGATACTTATACACCATAAATTCTATGCCATAGACAGGAAAAATGCAAGGGTGAATTTTCATAAATTTCCCGGAAAACAGGCGAACATTTTGTGCAATGGGGATAATTTTGCAAAAATCATCGATAAAATGAAATTTCGGGCATGTCCATATTGCATTTTTTGTTTTTATATCGTATAATAACCCCAATTTAACGGGTTTTTTAAGGAAAGGATGATGGATGTGGCCACGTATTCTTGCAGAGCGAGAGAAGAGCTTCTTGCAGAAAAGGAAATGTTGCTAAGCCGCTATGCGCAGCTAAAAGCGGAAAACTTGAAGCTGGATATGTCTAGAGGAAAGCCCAGCAAGCTGCAGCTGGACTTAGTCAGCGATTTGCTGACGGTGCTGACAGAGCCTCAGCAGTGCATGATTGACGGCGTAGACAGCCGGAACTATGGCGATTTGGCAGGCTTGCCCTGTGCCAGAGCGTATTGGGCAGATGTGCTGGGATGCAAACCCTCTCAGACCTTCGTAGGGGGAAATGCCAGCTTGAGCCTAATGCATGACCTGATTGCCCGGGCCTATACTCACGGCCTGCCGGACAGTCCCCGGCCATGGTGCAAGGAAGAAAGTATTAAATTCCTGTGCCCGTCACCCGGGTATGACCGGCATTTCCGAATCACCGAAAGCTTTGGGTTCGAGCTGATTACAGTGCCTATGACACCGGATGGCCCGGACATGGATTTGGTGGAGGAGCTGGTTCAGGATTCTGCAGTAAAGGGGATTTGGTGCGTTCCGAAATTCTCTAATCCCCAGGGCTATACCTACTCTCCAGAGACGGTGGAGCGATTTGCCAAGCTGAAGCCTGCCGCTCCCGATTTCGTGATTATGTGGGATAATGCCTACTGTGTGCATGAATTTACCGGGGAATTTGAGCCTTTCCGAGATATCATTTCCGCTTGCGCTGAGGCAGGCAGGCCCAATATGCCCTACGAATTTGCTTCCACCTCCAAAATCACCTTCCCCGGTGCCGGTATTTCTGTGATGGCCTCTTCAGAGGAAAACATTGCATACCATCTAAAGCTGATTTCCGTTCAGACCATTTCCTACGATAAAATCAACCAGCTGCGCCATGTGCTTTATCTTAAGGATCGGGCCCATACTCTGGAGCTGATGAAAAAGCACGGGGAAATTATGGCACCTAAATTTGAAATGGTGTTAAAGATGCTCCGCGCTCAGCTCACCAACAAGGGCATTGCCCACTGGCACCACCCCAATGGCGGTTACTTTGTCTGCGTGGCGGCTATGCCGGGAACGGCCAAGAGAACTCTGGAGCTGTGCCGTCAGGCCGGCGTGGTTATGACAGAGGCCGGTGCGACCTACCCCTATGGAGTAGACCCGATGGACTCCATGATTCGGATTGCCCCCAGCCTGCCCCCTGTGGAAGAACTGGAAAAGGCAATGCGTGTTTTCTGTACCAGCTTGCGCCTTGCGGCCTTGGAAAAAATTTTGGAAGAAGTATAATTTAAAAAGCGGCTGTCGCAAAGACAGCCGCTTTTGCATATTAGCCGTAGGTTTCCTTTAAGTAGAGAATTGCCTGACGGTATCCCTCAAAGCCCAAGCCTTTTATGGTTTTTTCGCAGTACATTCCAGCATAGGAAATCTGCCGGAATGGCTCCCGGGCATCTACATTGGAAATATGTACCTCCACCGCAGGGATGGAAACGGCTTTTAAGGCATCCAGAATGGCCACGGAGGTATGGGTGTAAGCCGCCGGATTGATGACGATTCCGTCCACACAGCCATAGCAGGACTGAATTTTATCCACGATTTCTCCCTCATGGTTGGACTGAAACTGGGTAATTTCCAAATTTTCTTCCCTTGCGGTCCGGTCAATCAAGGCTAGCAAATCGGAAAAGCTCTGCTTTCCGTAAATCCCGGGCTCACGGATGCCCAGCATATTGATATTCGGTCCGTTAATGACAAGGATTTTCATAGATTCGCCTCCCAAAGGGTTAAAATAGCCTCTGCTGTTTCTTCAGCACTGCCGTTGTTGGATACATGAAAATCTGCAAAGTGCTGATACATGGGCTTGCGCTGTTGATACATTTGCTCCAGAGTCGTGGCTTGCGACAGGGGGCGGCCCTCCGTTGGCAGTTGTTCTATGGACCGTTCCAAGCAGAAAACGCTGCCGTTTTGATGGAGCAAATCGTAGTTTTCCGGACGGGTAACGCAACCGCCGCCGGTGGCAAGAATCTGTCCCGACTGTTTCCCGAGCTGCCCCAGAACCTGGGTTTCCAGGGCCCGGAAGGCCGCTTCACCGTCATCACGAAAGATTTCCGGTATGGATTTCCCGGCGGCCCCAACAATGGCCGCATCCGCATCCACAAAGGGGCGGCCGGTTTTCTCGGCAAGAAGCCTACCGACGGTGGTTTTTCCGCTGCCGGGCATGCCAATCAGAACAATATTTTCCATTTGCCCCTTTAATTTTCCGTAGATGGAGGGAATCCGTTCATCGGGCAGAGGATGCCCCAGAAACCACTCGGCACTTTCTTTGGCCTGGGCAACCAACATCCGCATGCCGTTGCAGGCAATGAGCCCCCGTTTTTGGGCATCCAACAAAAGCTGGGTCTTTGTGGGATTGTAGATAACATCCAGCACGGCTTCTAACTGGGGGAAAAAATCCAGGTCTATGGGGGAAACGCCTGTTTTGGGGTACATACCCACCGGCGTGGTATTGACGATGACGGATGCATCGGCGTGAAGCTGTAAATTTCCGTAGTTGTTTTCTCCGCTGCGGGAGATGACCACCACCCGGGCACCTAATTGGTTTAACACCGCCACAGCGGTGTTGGATGCACCGCCGCTACCCAAAACCAGTACCTTTTTGCCGCTGACCGAAATTCCGGCATGGCTGACCATGGTTTCAAATCCGAAATAATCCGTATTGTGACCGATTAAACTGCCGTCGCTTCTGCGGACAAGGGTGTTGACACAGCCAAGAGCCTTTGCTCTGGGGGTCAGCTCAGTGCAGTAGGGGATGACTGCTTTCTTATAGGGAATGGTCACGTTTAATCCTGTAAAATCCCCATTTTTCAAGAAATCTTCCAAAGCATCCGGTGCTTTTTCATACAGGTCATAGGGAGTGTCTCCTAAAAGACGGTGAATCTGAGGAGAATAGCTATGCCCCAGGGTTTCGCCTAACAGGCCAAATTTCATCACACTACCTCACTGAAGCTTCCCAGATACTTAAATTCTTCGCAGAAGTCATCCAATTCGCACATAAGCTGGACAAATTCCTCGGAGTAAATGGATGTGTCCAAGTCGAAGTAGAACATGAACTCAAAGTCCCGGTCCGGCAGAGGGCGGGATTCCAGCTTGGTTACATTGATACCCAGCACATACAGCCGGGCCAAAACCTTGTAAAGTGCGCCGGGGCGGTGGTTCAAGACCATCATAATGCTGGTTTTATCCGCACCGGGGTAAATTTCCAGCTGTTTGCTGATGCAAATGAACCGGGTGTGGTTGTTACCCTTATCCTGAATAGAGCCGGCAAGACATTTCAGTCCGTAAAGCTCCGCACAGTTTCTGCTGGCCAAGGCCGCCACATCGGTGCGCCCGGACTTGGCTACCATCTCGGCTGCTACCGCGGTGTTTTCCACGGGAATGACCTTGACATTCTGTAAGGTCGCAAGATAATCACTGCACTGATTGATGGCCTGCTCATGGGAGTAAATCTCCCGAATGGAGCTGACGGAAGCACCGGGATTGGCAAGCAAATTGTGGTCAATCTTCAGCCGGAAGCTGCGGACAATGGAAAAATTGTGCTGAATCATCAGGTCGTAAACCTTTTTCACACTGCCGGCGGTGGAATTTTCAATGGGCAGGATGCCGTATTGGCACAGTCCCTTTTCGATAGCGCTAAAGACACCCTCAAAATTCTTGAAGTACATAATCATGGGTGCCTTAAATATCTTTTCACAGGCTATCTGAGAAAAAGCTCCTTCAACACCCTGACACGCCACCATGGCCTGCTGGGGGAATAGCTGTGGGGTGGAATTAATGGCCGCAGTGATTTTGTCGTACAAAGGGGATAGGGCGCTGGTTTTCTTGCTCTGATAGCTGCGGCTTAGCTCAAAGAGCATGGAATACAGTACCCGGGTATAATTGGCCATATCCGGGCCGGCTTTTTCGGCTACATCTGCCATTTTTTCCCGCTCCCGGGCAGGAACAAAAATCGGCAGATTGTTTTCTTTCTTAAAATCCGCAATCTGGGCGGACACGGCCATTCGCTGGGAAAACAGCTTTACAAGTTCATCGTCAATTTGGTCAATTTGACCTCGTAATTCTGAAATATCCATAATGTACCTCCTAATCTGATTACACTCCGGAAAGAAGTGCGTCAAAAATCGCAATGGCGGCGGCGGCCTCTACCACAGGCACCGCTCTGGGGGCGATACAAGGGTCATGCCGGCCCTTTACCTGAAGCACAGTTTCCACCTGCTTGCTGATGGAAACGCTTTTCTGCGGTTGCGCAATGGATGGGGTGGGCTTTACAGCGACCCGGAATACCAAAGGCATCCCGGTGGTAATGCCTCCCAGAATGCCGCCGGCGTGATTGGTTTCTGTGCGGACAGCACCGTCAGCGATGCAGAAGCTGTCGTTATGCTGGCTTCCCCGCATGGCCGCGGCACCAAAGCCTGCACCGAATTCCACGCCTTTGACAGCCGGGATGCCATAAACAATTTGGGCAATGCGGCCTTCCATGCCGCCAAACATCGGCTCACCCAAGCCGGCCGGCAGACCGGTGACCATACATTCAATAATACCGCCAACGCTGTCACCGTTTGCTTTTGCCTCGGCAATGGCCTGGCGCATTTTTGCCCCGGCTTCCGGATTTACCACCGGGAAATCTTTACGAATGCGTTGAAAATCCGGTTGACAGGGGTCTAGTTGCACAGGTTCGTCATAAATTCCGGCAATCATTTTCAAATGTGCTCCAATGGCAATTCCTTTCTGTGCAAGCCACTGCTTGCACAGACCGCCGGCAATGCACAGCGGTGCGGTCAGCCGACCGGAAAAATGTCCGCCGCCGGAGACGTCCTGATAGCCGCCGTATTTCATTTGGGCGGCAAAATCCGCATGGCCGGGACGGGGACAATCCTTCAGCTCGGAATAATCGGCAGAGCGGGTATTGGTATTGCGAATCATTGCGGCTATGGGAGCGCCGCAGGTAAATCCGTCTACGATACCAGAAAGAAATTCCGGTGCGTCGGCTTCCTTTCTGGGGGTGGAGAATTCATTTTGCCCGGGGGCGCGGCGATTCAAAAAGGCTTGCAGGGCTTCAAAATCTACCGGTAAGCCTGCAGGAATCCCGTCCAGGGTCATGCCAATGGCGGCGCCATGGGACTGACCGAAAATTGAAAGCTTTACACGTTCACCGTAGGTACTGCTCATAATATTCCTCCTAAACGGCGGTATTCTTCCCAGAATTTGGGATAAGATTTGTTGACAGCCTCTGCGCCCAAAATGGTGACAGGGCCGCTGGCGATTGTGGCGGCAATGGCGGCAGCCATAGCGATGCGGTGGTCGTTGGCGGCATCAATGGTGCAGCCGTGATAATCAGCCGGAAACACTTTCAAGGTGTTTTCTGTGGTTTCTACCCTTGCCCCAAGGGCACTTAGCATGGCAGATACGGTAGCCACCCGGTCGGTTTCCTTTAGGCGCAGGCGGCGAATATCCGTAAACACCGCGCCCTGCCGGGCACCGGCTACCACTGCTAAAATAGGCACCAAGTCCGGAATATTTGCGGCGGAAACAGTGGGACAACCGGTTTCCAAAAGGGGAAGCAGCTGCGCAACTGCCCGGTCACCCTGGGCAGACGTGTCAGATAAATTGGTTACTTCAATCTCACTGCCCAATGCCTTGGCGGCCAGGAAGAAAGCCGCATTGCTCCAATCTCCCTCCACCGTCAATTCTCCCGGAGAGAGGAATCGCTGTGTGCCCAAATATTCGGGATTTACGCCAAACAGCGCCATGGCCTGCCGGGTCATTTCGATATAAGGCTTGGATTCTACCGTTCCGGTTATTTCCAAGGCACTTTCCTTATCCAGTAAGGACAGGGCCAGCATCAGACCGGTAATAAACTGACTGGAAACGCCGCCGTCAATTTGGTAATGTCCCGGACGGAGCTTTCCCTGGCAGAGAATTGTTTTCTCGGTGGGGCGGCACAAATCACAGCCCATCCGATCCATTTCCTCCCAGAGAGGGGAGAGGGGGCGCTGGGGGAGCCGTCCGGCCATCAAAAAAGTGGCCTTAACACCCAAAGCACCGGCAATGGGCAGCATAAACCGCAATGTAGAGCCGCTTTCACAGCAGTCAAGCACCGCTTCTGCAGGCAGATTTTCGCAGGGGGCTACAAAATAACCGGTAGCAGTTCGCCGGATGGTTGCCCCCAATGCCCGAAGACAGTCGGCGGTGGCTTCAATATCCCGGTTGGTGTCGGGGCAATATAGAGTAGTGGGACAGTCTGCAAAGGCGGCACAAATCAGCAGCCGATGGGCTTGGGATTTGGAGGGGATTGCGGCAACTGTGCCGGAAAGGTGTTGAGGGGTAATGGTAATATCCATATTACAATCCTGCTTCAATAAAGGATTTTAGTTCACTGACGGGGGTGGGGCGGTGAATACACTCACCGATGGCCTGGGGAACAATCAGATTTACCGTGTCACCGGAACGCTTTTTGTCCGACAGGGCGCAGGTGAATATGGCCTCCGGGGAGCAGTCCGCATGAATGGGCAATCCAAAATGGGCAATGAGGGTTAAAATTTTGTCCCGGGTTGGGGAAGAACAGATACCCAGCGCGGCGGCGGCACGGCTGACAATGGCCATACCGATGGCTACGCTCTTACCGTGGGAGAGGGTAAATTGACTGTTTGCCTCTACGCCGTGGCCGATGGTGTGTCCCAGGTTCAGTTTCATCCGTTCGCCCCGGTCAAATTCGTCGGCAATGACCACATTGCGCTTGTGCTCTACGCACCGGGCAATGACCGCATCCCGGTCAAAGGACAGACCTTTTTCCATGAGGTGGGAAAACAGCTCCGGGTCGTAGAGAATTCCGTATTTGATGACCTCTGCACAGCCGTCACGGAAAATATCCTCCGGCAAAGTCTTCAGGGTATCTACATCACACAGCACCAGCTTTGGCTGGCAGAACGACCCTACCAGATTCTTTCCGGCAGGCAGGTCGATGGCAGTTTTGCCGCCCACAGAGGAATCCACGGCGGCAAGGAGTGTGGTAGGAACCTGGATATAAGCAATGCCCCGCAGATAGGTAGCGGCCACAAAGCCGGTCATATCGCCGACCACGCCGCCGCCTAAGGCAATCAGACAGTCAGAGCGGGTCAGCCTGTTTTCTGCTAAAAAATTGAGAATGTTCAGATAAACATTGCCGTTTTTACTGGCTTCTCCGGCAGGAAAGACATAGCTTACGGTACGAAAGCCTGCCGCGGCCAAGCTTTTTTCTGTTTGCTGGCCGTACAGCGGCCAGACGGTGGAATCGCTGATAATGGCGGCAGTCTTTGCCTTGCATACCTTGGCAGTTTCCTCACCCAAGGAGCCCAGCAATCCGGCACCGATTTTTACCTCGTAATATTTTGAAGTGTGGATGGGGATGGTTTTCATCCGTCTACCTCCTCTTTTCGCCGGCGGCCTTCGTCCAGCAGTGCAGTTAAGGTATCCATGTCCTGCTGTGCCAAAGCGTTGCGATAGCGTTGCAGGCCCTCTAAATAAGTATCCAGCTCAAACAGCACATTTTCCCGGTTTTCCATGCACAGCTCCGCCCACATTTCAGGATTCAGCCAGGCCACACGGGTCAAATCCTTATAACTGCCGGCAGAGAAACCCTTATGCTCCAGGGCAGTGGGGGATTTGATAAAGGCGTTGCTTAGAATGTGGGGCATTTGGGAGGTGAAAGCAATCAGTTTGTCATGTTCCTGGGCAGTACAGATGGAAAATGCCCCGAAATTACAGGGAGAAAGGGCTTGCTTGACTCTGTCCAAAAGGGAAATATCGTCAAAGCGGGGGGGGACGAGCACCATAGGTGCGCCCTGAAATAAATTGGAGCGGCTGTACTTAAAGCCGGAATTGTGAGAGCCAGCCATGGGATGCCCACCCACAAAGGTAAATCCGTACTTTTCTGCCAAGGGGAAGCACCGACGGCAGATTTCTTCCTTAATGCCGCAAAGGTCCAAAACCAAGGCGTTCTTAGAAATCAGATGGGCATGGTTTTCTAAATAGGTGGCAGAGCCATCCGGATAAATAGCCAGCAAAAGCAGATCGCACTGGCCTATTGTTTCCTCGGTCAGCGATGCCTCAACAACGCCGCTTAGCTGGGCAAAGGACAGTATGGTTTCATCCCGCTCGCAGGCAAACACCTGATGGCCGGATTTGGCGTAGGCTCTTGCCATAGAGCCGCCAATTAACCCCAGTCCCAGAATCCCTACTTTCATTGGATGACCTCCCGGATTTTTTTGATTTTCAAATTCAGCTCTGCAAACTGGTCCGGGGTCAGGGATTGAGCACCGTCACACAGGGCGCAGGCAGGGTTATTGTGAACCTCCACCATAATGCCGTCTGCCCCTGCGGCAGTGGCGGCGGCGGCCATGGGGGGCACCAGCTTGGCTTTGCCGGTGGCATGGCTGGGGTCAATAATCACCGGCAGATGGCTTAGCTCATGAAGCACAGAAATAGCGGATAAATCCAATGTGTTCCGGGTGTAGGTCTCAAAGGTACGGATACCCCGCTCACAGAGGATGACATTTTCGTTTCCTTCGCTCATAATGTACTCTGCGCTCATCAAAAGCTCCTGCAGCGTATTGGCAAGGCCTCGTTTCAGCAAAATGGGCTTCTTTGTTTTTCCCAATTCCTTCAGCAGGTCAAAATTCTGCATATTCCGGGCACCGACCTGGATAATGTCCACATCGTCAAACAGATCCAGCGTGTTGATGTTCATAATTTCTGTGATAATGGGAAGCCCTGTAGCGGCCTTCGCCTGCAAAAGCAGTTTGATACCCTCGTCCTTCATGCCCTGAAAGGCGTACGGAGAGGTACGGGGCTTGAACGCACCGCCCCGGAGGATATGAGCACCGGCTTCTTTGACAGCGGTGGCAACCTCAATAATTTGCTCCTGGGATTCCACACTGCAAGGGCCGGCAATGGTGGCAAAATGGCCGCCGCCGATTTTGACATTGCCCACCTCCACAACGGTATCCTTGGGGTGGAATTTCCGGTTAGCCTGCTTAAAGGGCTCAGAAACACGCTTGACGGTTTCTACGATTTCCAGACTGCCCAGCAGTTCCATATCCACCCGGCTGGTGTCGCCAATCAGACCAAGGATGGTGACCTCCTGACCTTCTGAAATATGGACATCCAGATTTATCTGTTTCAGCCATTGCACCAGATGCTGGGTTTGCTCTGGGGTAGTACCGTGTTTCAAAATTGCAATCATAACAAACAGCTCCTAACAAAAACAGCGCCGCACAGGTGCGAACTGTGCAGCGCTTGAAAATACTTTTTGCAGTCTACGGAATAAACTTGCAGCACAAATCGCTATTACTTTTTCTGGGTAAAAAAGTAATAGTAGCTAAAGTAGAACTGTGCAGCAAAATGAAGCATAATAAGTCTCCTATCCAGTAGCTACGGACAGTATACCACGGTACGTGGAATATTGCAAGAGCAAAATGGAAAAAAAGTCCTTTTTCTTAAAAATCAAGGGAGAAATACTGCTTTATAGGGCAGGGACCTTTGTGGCAGTTTGCCTTGCAGTCAACATTCCGACAATCAGGATGGATACACCGATACAGTAATCCGTGTCAGCGCTGACAGAGGGAGGCAGCTTTCGGTACTGCCGATGGTAATAACAGATGTTTTTCATAACAGATGGATACACACAATGCCATTTTTCGGGGTGTAATGCCAGATGACCTTGAAAATAGCGGTGGAGCTGACATTCGTATTGACGGTGCTGAAGCAGGTTGCCGTCAAAACGGTCTGCGTGGGCGGCGGTAAAGGCATCTGCTGTGTAGTGAATCAGTTTGCCCAATGTATAATAATCCAGATGATTCCAGCGGCGTGGCTGTTCCAATCGGGAGAGGATGCGGCACATATACCGCTTTGCGTTGCTGAAATTGTGGCCCCGAAGAAAGCTTTGCCGTAAAGAGCCTTTCAGATAGGTGGCAGGATTTTTGTCCGGCTGGACACATCCGGCAAGAAACATACGAATATAGGACCGGGGAAGTCCGGTAAAATATTGTTGAACCAAGGCTTCGCCCAAGAGCCGATGGCTTTTTGCCCGCATGGCAGAAACCTCCTTTCCTATGTATGGGAGTTGGTTTTATCATACCATAGGGAATCCTCTGGTGCAATGGAAATTGCCGGAAAACAAGAAACGGCAGCCGGTTTTCGGCTGCCGTCAAATGTTAGATTACCGTAAAGGCTTGACTGGTGACAGAAGCACCGTTGAAATAAATATCCACGGTGTATGTGCCCGGAGTGCTGGGCATCAGAGGAATGTTGATTCGCCCAAAGCCCCGGTACCACATGGAAGTCCAGGTTCTTTGCTGGGTTTCGTTGCTAACAATATTTCCCTCGCTATCGCGAATGACGAACAGCGTAACGATTTCGTCGGGGGAAGTATTGTATTCATGATTGAGCCGTACAGCAAAGGAAGCGCTTTCTCCCACGGTAAAGGTGGTTTTGTAGTCTGCTTCGGGAACATCGTGCTGTGTCCATTCGGGATTTTCCGGGGTTTTGCACATACGGAAGTCCATATCGCTTGCGCTTAATAAGTAGCCGGAAAACACCTCGGCGGCCGGGGCATCATAGGTATAGGTTCCCCCGAATACAGTATTGCCGTCGGCGGTTTGCAGGGAGAAACTGTATTGACAGCCGGGAATCTGGGGGGAAAGCGTTGCAGAATTGGTAGCGCAGGGAAGGACAAATTGCTGTGTGCTTCCGTTGGTGCTATACATCAGCAGCCATCCGTTTGCCGGAGCAGTTCCTTCAAAATCCCAGCGGATATTCAGAACATTCCGGGAAGAGGCATCCACCTCAATGGTGGGAACGGTGACGGAATTGGCGGAAACATAAGTACGGGTTCCCTGGGTCATGCCGGCAGCATTTACTTCCACAGTATAGGCACTGCTGACATCCAAGTCTTCAAATGTAGCCTTGGTGTCAGAAACAGTAACGGTTTTATCATAGCCCATGCTGTTGTAGCAACGAACCACCCAAGAATCCACCTGCACGCCCTCGGGTGCGGCCCAGGCAGCAGTCAGAGCGCCATTGTGGAAGCCGAGAATCTGAAGATTCTCCGCAAAGACAAGGTTGGATGCAGTGTAGGTGACAGTATCTGTTCCTACGATATACAGCGCAGCAGTCGGCGCAATCCGGAACACATATTCCTTGCCGACGGTCAGGCCGCTGATAGTGACCATGTGGCCGGTGAAAACCGTGGATTTTTCTTCCTCGCCCTCGGTGCTGTAAATCACCTTCCATTCGCCGGTTTCCGGGCCCTGTACGGTGAAATTGAGAATGACTGTGCCGTTTTCAGCACCGGTTACTGCATTGATGCCCACAATGGAGGTTTGCTTGGATGTGATATGCACACCGGAGGTGGCGCCAATGAGTTTATGAAATCCGCTGATTTCTACTTGAATGTCATACCGTGTATCCGGGTTTAGACCTTCAAAATGGGCCTTACCGCCAATGACACCCTGCTTTCTGGTATCACCGTAGGTATCTGTGCAGGAAATGGTCAGCAGCTCGTCGTCAATTTCCGTATTCAAAGAAACGGTCAGTCTATCCTCATAACCGTCAAGGGAGATGCCCAATACGGTTTGCAGATAAATGTTTTGGTAATACAGATACCCGCCAAAGGCCAGGCCGGCCAGTACCGCCAAGCAGACCAGCGCCATAATCCAACCCCGGCGTTTCTTTCGGGGCAAAGCGGGGGAGATGTCTTCCGGTTCTTCCAAAGCGACGAAAGCCTCCTGAACGGGTTCTTCCGCTGCGCCGGATTCTTCCACTGCGCTGGATTCGTTCCGGTCGGAGATATTTTCCTCGGGGGCAGGTTCCGGCTGGGGAATTTCGGGAATGGGAACATCAATAGGCTCCGGCACCACAACCGGCTCCGGCAGTTCATGGGCAATCAAATCCTCTGCCTGCGCCAGAATTTGTGAAACCTCCTGGGTGACCCCCAGCTCCTCCTGTATCACGGCGGCTTCAGAAGTGTAGTCTGCCGGCGAATGTTCTTCCGCGGCTTCCTCTGCCGGCTCGGATTCTTCGGCAATTTCTTCTTCGGCTTCCTCCACCTGCTCGGATTCTTCGGAAGGTTCTTCTTCAGTTTCCTCCACCTGCTCGGATTCTTCGAAATTTTCTTCTGCGGTTTCCTCCACCGGTTTGGATGCTTCAGGAGCTTCTTCCTGGCACGTTTCCAGGGCTTGAATTTCCTCCGGGGAAACACCGACAGATTCCAGGGCTTCATCCACCTCGGCAAGAATTTCGTGGGTGGAAGGCTCACCTTCCGTTTCTTCGGGGATGGGGTCGTCCATCAGCACTTCCGGCATTTGGGGCTGCGCGGGTGCAATAATGGGAGTGGCGTTCACGCTGTGACTTTGCATATAATTGACAAGGGCCTGCCCCATTTGCAGGGGGTCCTGCCAGCGGACCTCGGGATTGGGGTCACAGGCCTTTAGGATAATTTGCGCCATTTCCGAGTCGGCATACTGGGGGGCGGACAGCGGTGTTTCCGGTGCCCGGCCTTCAAAGGGAAGCACACCGCCGTTGTAGGCTTGATACAGAATCAGTCCGGCGGCATAAATATCCATGGTGCTGTTCAGCGCGGAATAGGCATCTGTAATTTCCGGCGGGGTATATGTACTGAGATACCGCTCCGGCAAAGAAGCGTACTCCAATGAGGACAGAGGAATAAAGCCCAAATCGCCGATGCGATATTCCTGGTCCTCAGAAACGTAAATATTATCCGGCTTCAAATCCACATACAGATAACCGCTGCGGCGGCACACTGCCAGAGCGGCGCACATATCCAGTCCCAGATTGACGGCCGCCAAATGGGTCATGGGTTCATGACGGAACTGCCGCTCCAGAGTAACACGGTATTGACCGGAGAGGTAAATCTCGTATCCGATTTCACCGTCGTCCATGGGAACAACCTGCCAATTATGATAGGGAATAAAGCCCTCTAACCGGGACAGCCGTTGCAAAACCACAGCCTCTTCCACCACGTCCTCGGCCAAATCCCGGAAATAATCCAAAGCAGAGGCACTGTCTCGGAATGCGCCTGCCAGAAGCAGAGCATCCAGCTTGGTTTGAGATGCGGGGACAGAAATGATTTTGACAATATATTTATCGTTGGATTCTGTATGCATGGCAGGACAGCAACGAACACCGTCGTGGTCGCTGATAGGGTCGCCCATCATGAAACCATCCAACAGAGGAGAAATCAATTTCGGTTCGGACACATCCAACACCTCCTTATATCGTGTACCCATATATGATAAAATAAAATCGGTAAAAATGCAACACTATTTCCAAGGATTTTACATGGAACATTGGGGCGAAAAAGGTAAAAATACATATCTTCCGGGGAAAACAGCAGATTTGGCGCGGTTTGCGCACTTGCATAAATCGAGCGGGTGTGCTATAATAACTGCGACTCAGTAAAGATAAGGGAGGATTGGTGCTTTTCCTGTGTTTTTCTGATGGGGGAAAAGGCCGACAGATGGCTTTCCGGTGAGAAAGCCCCAATACTGAGAATGATGGGCGCGAGAAATTGCGCCGGAGCGGAGGTTTTTTATGAGCAAGGTAATTTGTGATGTTTGCGGAACCACATATCCGGAGACGGCATCTGTGTGTCCCATTTGCGGTTGCGCCAAAAATACGACGGAGCAGACCGGCGCGGATATTGCCCAGGGGGAGGAATCCGGTGCATATACCTATGTAAAGGGCGGCCGTTTCTCCAAGGCCAATGTGCGCCGGCGCAATAAAAAAGGAAAGGGTACGATTGCGGCCCAGAACGCAGACCGGGAAAGCACCAATAAGGGCTTGGTTGTGGTGGTTTTGCTGCTGCTGATTGCAATTATTGCAGTCCTTGGCTATATCGGTGTCCGGTTCCTGTTCCCCAGAACAGAGCCTACCCCCGAAAATCCCGGCATCTCTCAGGAGACCGGGGACAAGACACCCTCCAGCAGTACCAATCCCAGTGCACCGGTGACGGTACCCTGTACCAGCATCGAACTGGGCGGCAAGACCATTCAACTTACCGAGGCCGGAATGTCCTGGCAGCTGGAGGTGAAAATCGGGCCCTATAACACCACCGATAAAGTCGCCTTCGTTTCTTCCAATGAGCAGGTGGCCATCGTCAGAGATGCCGGCATTATTACCGATGTGGACGACGACGGCAAATTGATCATTGCCGCAAATATTACCGCAGTAGGCGGTGGCGAGGCGATTATCACCGTGACCTGCGGTGAGATCAAAGCAGAATGCAAGATCGTCTGCACCTTTGAGCCGGTTGGCCCCACCACAGAGCCCACAGTGCCGGAAGTGACCGTGCCTGACGGATTCGAGTTGAAGCTGAACCGGAAAGACTTTACCTTGACCAAGGCCGGTGAAAGCTGGACACTGTTTAAGGAAACCAATGGCATTAAACCTTCCGACATTACCTGGACAGTAGATGACCCGGAAGTTGCTACAGTGGTGGACGGAAAGGTTACCGGTGTGGATTACGGTGACACCACGGTTCACGCCACCATCGGCGACCAGACGGTAAGCTGTACAGTGCGTGTTCGTTTCCAGGCTCCCGAGCCCGGAACGGAAACCGAGGATGCACTGAAAATGAATAAAACCGATGTGACCATTAAGGTGGGCGAAACCTTCTCCTTGACCCTGACCGACAGTGAGGGTGTGAAGATGGATGTCCAGTGGGTTGCCAGCGAAGAGGGCTTTGTCACCATCGACGGCAGCCGAATCACCGGTGCAGCGGATACCGATTCGGCCGGCATCAAGATTACCGGTACTTATGAAGAAAAGACCTATACCTGCATTGTCCGCGTACGGACACCCAAGGAAGAACAGTAACAGTAAAAGCGGCAGCGTTTAGGCGCTGCCGCTTTTTTCTGTATGGGTTTATTCTCCGTCCACGCGCTGACCCTTGCGAAACAGCAAGGTGATGCACCACAGACCGGCCAAACCAACCAAGGTATAGACGATCCGGCTGATGAGGGCGCCCTGGCCGCCAAAGAGCCAAGCCACAAGGTCAAACTGGAAAATGCCGACCAGCCCCCAGTTCAGAGAGCCAATAATGGACAGAATCAATGCTATAGTATCCATAGAAGTACCTCCATTCCTAATTTTGGCTATCCATAGAATCCCCACACCGGCGAAAATTATACCTTGTCCATAAAAAATGGGTGTGCGCTGTTGCAAAAAGCCGGCAGATTCGGTATAATAAGAAAAAATATTGGGAGGAACACAAATGACCACACTTTTTGAACCGGCATTTGCCAAGGTGAATTTAACGCTGGACGTGTTGGGAAAACGTCCGGACGGATATCATGATTTAAAAAGCGTTATGCAGACCGTTTCTCTGCGTGACGATGTGGAAATCGATGTCGGCACTGGAAAGCCCTGGTGTCTGAAATGCGACATGGAAGGGATTCCCACAGATGAAAAAAATCTGGCGTGGAAGGCTGCCAGGGTATTTTTGGATGCGATTGAGAAAGACCCTGAGGGACTGGAAATCCGTATTACCAAGCGGATTCCCTGTCAGGCAGGACTGGGCGGCGGCAGTGCCGATGCGGCGGCGGTGCTCCGGGCACTGAATAAGCATTACGGCGAGCCCTTTTCCATCGGCGCACTGGCGGAGCTGGGCGCAAGTGTGGGCAGTGATGTTCCCTTTTGCACCGTTGGCGGTACGGCCATGGTAGAGGGCAGAGGAGACCGGCTGAGAAAATTGCCGGATATGCCCGACTGCGTTTTCGTAGTTTGCAAGCCGGATTTTTCTGCCTCCACTCCGGAACTGTACCGGAAGCTGGACGAAAAGGAGATTGCCAGACGGCCCAACCATCTGGCGATGGAAAGCGCGTTGCTTTCCGGGGATTTGGGAAAGGTCGCGGAGAATTTGTGTAATGTTTTCGACCCGGTGGTGACCGAGGAGCATTTGGAGCTGAATTATATTAAATCCATTTTCAATTCCTATGGCTCTGTGGGTCAGCAGATGACCGGCTCCGGCTCTGCGGTGTTTGCCATTGTCACCGAGTTTGAATACGCGGCGGTGATTTGCAATATGCTGAAAGAAAACTATCCCAAGGTTTTTATTGCCAAGCCTGTATAATTCTGTAAAAATCCGTCCATACTGGGCTTATTCCTGTATGGACGGTGTTTTTTATGAAGAAAATTGCAAAGATATTGACCTTCTCTTTACTTATCCTTGCGCTGATTTGGTGCGCAACGGTGATTAAAGACCGGCAGACCCTAAGTGATGGCCTGATTCGGCTTCATGTAGTAGGGGCATCGGATTCCCAAGAGGACCAAAGAATCAAACTGCAGGTTCGGGATGCGCTGATGGATTGCTTACAGCAACGCCTGCCGGAAACCGCAGATGTGGAAACTGCCAGAGAGGCATTAAACGGGTTACTTAGCCAACTGGAGAATACTGCCAATGGGGTGTTAGCCGATGCCGGTGTGGCAGACCGGGCGAAGGTAACCCTGACTAGGGAGGAATTTCCCACCCGCGACTATGATACCTTCTCTCTGCCGGCAGGGGTTTATCATTCCCTAAGAGTGACCATTGGAGAGGGGCAGGGGAAAAATTGGTGGTGCGTGGTGTTTCCCTCGTTGTGTCTGAGCGCTGCCGGGGAGGGCTTTGCGGATACAGCCGCCGGTGCCGGTTTTTCGGATTCTCTTTCCGGTGCGTTGCAGGCAGAGCCCGGATATGAAATCCGCTTTTTCCTGTTGGACTGCATTGGTTGGCTGCAAAATTTGTTTTTCAAAGGATAAGGAGAAATTCCGACACCGCGGGTGTCGGAATTTTTTTGCAAAATATTGTTTTTCAGGAAATAGACCCTGTTTTTTGGACGGAATCTGTGATATGATACCTAAAAAAGAGAGGCGGTGACGCAATGCTGAAACTTTTATTGGGTACGGACTGGGTATCTGTGCAAAAGGAAATATTGAAGCAAATCGCATCGGATGTCCGCCAGGGAAAGCCCGGTGGGATATTGATGGTGCCGGAGCTTATCAGCCATGATACGGAGCGGCGTCTTTGTGCTGCCGCCGGAGATACTGCCAGCCGTTTTGCAGAGGTGTTGTCCTTCCCACGGCTGGCCCGCCGCGTAGCGGAAAGTCTGGGCAGTGCCCCTATGGCCTGTATAGATGAGGGAGGGCGGATTGTCGCTATGGCCGCCGCGGCCCGACAGCTTCACAGCCAATTAAAGGCCTATGCATCTGTTGAGACCAAGCCGGAATTTTTGAGCGCCATGGTGGACGCGGTGGATGAATTTAAGCGATGCTGTATCAGCGCCAAGGATTTGGCCTTGGCGGCATCCCAGACAGAGGGAAGCCTGTCCCAAAAGCTGGAGGAGCTTTCCTTGCTATTGGAGGGGTATGACGGTCTGTGCGCCCAGGGGAAACGGGACCCCCGGGATTTGATGAATTGGCTGTTGCAGGCGTTAAACGAGAGCACCTTTGGTCAGGAGCATGTTTTTTATATTGACGGATTTCCGGACTTTACCCGGCAGCATTTGGCTATTCTGGAGCATCTGATTCGGGTGAGCCCGTCGGTCACGGTGGGACTGAACTGCGACCGGGTAAATTCGGATGCCTTGGCCTTTGAGAAAGCAGGAGATACGGCCTCACAGCTACTGCAGTGTGCCCGCCGTGCCGGTGTAGAGGTGGAAGTCCGGGTCGTTTCTCCGGAGGATATCCCCTTGGCACAGGTTACCAAAGGAATGTTTCAAGGGCCGTTGCCAGAGAAATCTGCGCCTAACTGTCTGACGGTGTGCCGGGCAGAATCTGCCTTTCATGAGGTGCAAATTGCTGCGGAAAAAATCATGGAGCTGGTGCGCAGTGGCTGTCGCTATCGGGATATCAGCGTGGTATGCACGGATATGGCGGCTTACCGGAGCTTCTTGCGGCTGTGGTTCCACCGGTGCAATATTCCCATGTATGAATCCGGCACAGAAGATGTTCTTCAAAAACGTGTGATGACCGCTATACTTTCTGCGTTGGAGGCCGCTTTGGGGGGATTTGACCGGCGGGATGTTTTGCGGTATCTTCGCTCGGGGCTGTCCATGCCGGACCGGGAAATTTGCGATAAAATTGAAAATTATGCCATTATTTGGGGAATTCGGGGAAAACGCTGGCTGGAGCCTTGGGAAAATCACCCCCGGGGCTTGGGCGAGGTATGGACAACCTCTGCAAAAACCGAATTGGAGCAGTTAAATGCCGCCAGACAGCAGGCGATAGAGCCGTTACGTCATTTATCCGAGGAGTTTCATGCCGCTAAAAATCTGGCGCAGCAGGTTCAGGCGCTGTACGGTTTTTTGGAGGAGATTCGCTTTGCCCAGCAGTTAAAGTCCATGGCGGAAGAAGCGGATGCGGCCGGGGATAATCCCAGTGCGCAGGTTTTCAACCAGCTTTGGGAGATTCTTCTGGGCGCATTGGAGCAGCTTTACGATGTACTGGGCAATACGGTTTGGGAGAGCGATGCCTTCCTGCGGCTGATGCGGTTGTTACTGAGCCAGTATGATGTGGGAACCATTCCACCGGTGCTGGATGCAGTGACCGTAGGGCCGGTGAATGCCATGCGCTGTCAGCAGGAAAAGCACTTATTTGTGCTGGGTGCAGAGGAAGGAAAACTTCCCGGCTACGGTGGCAGTACAGGAATTCTGTCCGACCAGGAACGGGTAGCCTTGCGGACTTTGGGTGTGCCGCTGACCGGCGGTGCGCTGGAGGGCTTGCAGGCGGAATTTGCCGAAATTTACGGCGTGTTCTGCGGCGCAAGGGAATCGGTTACCCTCTGTTATTCCGGCGGTCAGCCCTCCTATGTTTGCCGACGGCTGACCCAGCTTTCTGGTGGAGAGGAGACTTTTGCCCATATTTGGGGACCGGAAACGGTAGACCCGGAGGAAACGGGCATCTTCCTGCATCGCTGGGGGGAGGAGGAAACGGCCCGGGCGCTGGGTGTGGAATCATTTTACCAAAAAGCCAAAAAACGGCTGAACTTCCAGCGAGGACGGATATCGGCAGATGGAATGAAAGCGCTGTACGGCGACACATTGCATTTGTCTGCCTCTCAGGTGGACAGGCAGGCAGAGTGCCGAATGTCCTATTTTCTCAAGTACGGAATGCGAGCCAAGGAACGTAAGGAAGCAACAGTAGACCCGGCGGAGTTTGGTACTTATGTCCATGCTGTCCTGGAGCAGACGGCCAGGGAAGTGATGGCTCGGGGCGGTTTCCATGAAGTTAGTCTGGAAGAAACCTTGGACATTGCCATAGATTATGCCGAGGCATACGAAGCAGAGCGGTTTTCTATGCTGGATTCCCAAAGGCTGACCTATCTGTTCCGGCGAAACCGCCGGGAATTGGAGCTTGTGGTGAAGGAACTGTGGCAGGAGCTGAAGGATGCTAAGTTTATCCCCAAGGCGTTTGAGCTTTCCTTTGGCAAGGATGGTAGCTTGCCGGCCATTTCCATACCTGCCAAAAGCATGAACGCAGTTCTGCGGGGCTTTGTGGACCGGGTGGATGTGTGGCAGGAAAACGGAAAAAATTATTTTCGGGTAGTAGATTACAAGACAGGCAAAAAAGATTTTGACTACTGCGATGTGTTTAACGGCGTGGGACTGCAAATGCTGCTGTATCTGTTTGCGCTGGAAAAGGGAGATTTTCTGGGAGATAGCCCCATTGCCGCCGGGGTGCAGTATTTCCCGGCGCGGGTACCTATGGTAACAGCCGACGGAAGGCTTTCCCAGGAAGAGGTCAATCTCATCCGCGGTAAGGAATGGAAGAGAAAGGGACTTTTGCTTCAAGAGGAAGCGGTACTGCAGGCCATGGACCCGGAAAATACCGGAAGACTCTGCTGTTCCTGGAAAAAGGACGGCACCCTGTCCGGCGATTTGGCGGACCGGAACCAATTACAAATGCTGGAGCGGCATGTGTTTCGCATTTTAGGGAACATGGTGGAGGAGATTGCCTCCGGAAATGTAGAGCCAAATCCCTATACCCGGGGAACGTCCCACGATGCCTGTGGGTTCTGTCCCTACGGAGCCATATGCCACAAAAATACCGTGGAGGGTCGGCGCAATTATAAGGCAATGACCGCCCAGCGGTTTTGGGAGGAAATCGGAAAGGAGGATCGCCATGGCTGAGAAACTGACGCGCCAACAGCAGCAGGCTGTGGAAGACCGGGGCGGAAAGCTGCTGGTTTCCGCGGCGGCCGGTTCGGGCAAAACCAAGGTGCTGGTTGACCGGCTTCTGGGATATTTGCTGGATGAAACCAATCCCGCCAATCTGGACGATTTTCTGATGATTACTTACACCAAAGCGGCGGCGGCAGAGTTGAGAGGAAAAATTGCCGCTAAGCTGACAGAGAAAATGGCCGCATTTCCTGAAAACCGGCATCTGCAGCGGCAGATGCAACGGTTGTATTTGGCGAAAATCTCCACAGTCCATGGCTTTTGCTCGGATATTTTGCGGGAGTATGCCTATCGGCTGGAGCTGCCGGCAGATTTTCGGGTAGCGGATGAAAATGAATGTCGGGAACTACGGGAAACGGCCATGATGCAGGTGTTGGAGGAGGCCTATGAAGCCATTGACAGCAACCCGGACTTCCGAACCTTTCTGGATACCCAGGGACTGGGCCGGGATGACCGGCTGGTGCCGGATATTCTGATGAAGGTCTACGACAGCGCCCGATGCCATATTGACCCGGAGGCGTGGTTACAGCAGTGTGTTGAAAATGCCGCGGTGGAAAATGTGGAGGACGCAGGGAAAACCCCCTGGGGAAACTATTTGATAGAGGATTTATTCCGATATCTGGATTTGCAGATAGATGCCATGCATCGGTGTGCCCAAGACGCCGCGGCGGCAGACGGCATGGAAAAACCGGCGGCCCTTTTGGCAGACACGGTGTATCAGCTCAAGCGCTTACGCAGTGCCGCCACTTGGGATGAAGTATACAATAACAGGCAAATCGATTACGGACGCCTGACTTTTTCAAAGAAATGCACAGACACGAACTTGGCAGAGCAAATCAAGGCAGTTCGGGAAAGCTGTAAAAAAGGGCTGGAAAAAAAGCTGAAAAGCTTTTCCGGAGACAGTGCCCAGGTGTTGGCGGATATGCAAGGCTGCTGTGCATCTGTCAGAGGTATGGTACAGCTGGTGGAGCGGTTTGGGGAAGCCTATGAACGGCTGAAGAAGCTTCGCCGGGTGCTGGATTTTGGCGATTTGGAACAGCGCACCTTAGACCTTCTGGTGGGAAAACGCCGTGACAGAATCACGGCGGCGGCTGTGGAGATTGGCAGTCGTTTCCGGGAAATTCTGGTGGATGAATATCAAGACTCCAATGGGGTACAGGATGCCATTTTCTCTGCCCTGACCCAGCAGCGGCAAAATTGCTTTATGGTAGGAGATGTGAAACAGTCTATCTATCAGTTCCGGTTGGCAGACCCGGGGATTTTTCTGGATAAATACAAGCATTATCTGCCGGCAGAGGAGGCACCGCCCGGACAGGGAAGAAAGGTCCTGCTTTCTCATAATTTCCGTTCCGGCGGCGGTGTGCTGCAGGGTGTCAATGATATTTTTTCCTATTGCATGTCCCCAACGGTGGGCGGCTTACATTATGGCCAGGAGGAAGCCCTGAAGGAAGGAATTCCCCACATTTCTCTGGGAGAGCCGGAGGTAGAGCTTCTTGCCCTGGAGGTGCAGGAGAGCACCTATTTGGAAGAATCGGAGCTGGTTGCCCAACGGGTGGTACAGCTGTTGGACGGAACGCACTTTGTCCGGCAGGGGGAGAGCCTGCGACCAATCCGGCCGGAGGATATTGCCATCTTGCTGCGCTCTCCCGGAAGCGTAGGGGCTACCTACCTTCGGGCACTGGAAAAACGGGGGATTCGCTGTGTCAGCGGCGGCGGAGAGGATTTACTTCAAACGGAGGAAATCAGCTTTTTGCGCTGTTTGCTCCAGATTATCGGCAACCCCCGGCAGGATATTCCGTTGCTTGCGGTGCTGAGCAGTCGGGTGTTCTGCTTTACAGCGGATGATTTGGCCTTACTGCGCAAGGATGACCGTGAAAGCGGTATCTATGCGCTCTTGTGCAACTCGGATTCTCCAAAAGCGGTATATTTTTTGGATTGTCTGAAGGTGTTGAGAAAGGCGGCATCTGCTCAATCTCTGACCCAGCTTCTGGAAACGGTGTTTTCCATTACCCGGATGGACAGCCTTTATTCGGCAATGCCCGACGGAGAGATGCGCAGGGAGAATATTCAAAGCTTTTATGCCTTGGCATCGGATTTTGAATCGGTAAAACTGCGTGGATTGGGAGAGTTTTTGGACTTTTTGGATTCCATGGAGGCAAAGGGTCTGATGACCGCCGGAGAGCAAAGCGCTGTGGGAGCGGTAACCATGATGAGCATCCATAAGTCCAAGGGCTTGGAATTTCCTGTGGTGCTGGTATGCGGCCTTTCCAGAGAATTTAACCGGGAAAGCGTTCGGGCACAGGTACTCTGTGACCAGGAATTGGGTCTGGGACTTTCTGCAGTGGACGAAGAAAATCGGGTGCGGTATCCCACCATTGCCAAGCGGGCGATTGCAGTAAAAACAGTCATGGACAGTCTTTCAGAAGAAATGCGGGTCTTGTATGTGGCACTGACCAGAGCCAGAGACCGGTTGATTATGACCTACGCATCGGGAAATTTAGCATCGGAGCTGTGTACGCTGGCTTTGCGGATGGGAATCAGCAATCCCGAACTGCTGAGCAGGGATGTGGTATGTCCCGGTCAGTGGGTGTTGATGGCGGCCCTGCGCCGGACAGAAGCGGGCGCACTGTTTGCCTTGGGCGGAAAACCCGAACATACAGCACCTGGGGTAATTCCGTGGGATATTCGGGTTGTTTCCCCACCGGAAGAATCCGCGTGCCACAGCGAGGAAACAGAAAGAAAGGGAAAGCCTGACCAATTGGCTGACCGGTTGGCCCGGGGACTTTCCTTCCGGTATCCTTATAAAGCGGCCACGGTGGCACCCTCCAAACAGACGGCAACCCAACGAAAGGGAAGGGATAAGGATGCGGAAGCGGCAGAGCATACACCGAAGGCCAGAGATGTTCGCTGGAGGCGGCCAAGCTTTGTGGAAAGAGCGGAAGACACCACAGCCTACGGCAATGCAGTCCATGCCTGTATGGAGCATATTTCCTATGCCATGTGTAAGGATGCCCGGTCCGTTGCCGAAGAAGTCCGGCGAATGGAAAAAGACGGCCTTTTAACACCTGAGCAGGCAAAGGTGATTCCCTGTGAAAGAATTGCGGCCTTTTTTGAAACGTCTCTGGGACAGAAATTGCAGACAGCCCCTGCGGTTTTGCGGGAATTTAAGTTTTCCATTTTGGAGGACGGCTGCTTCTATGACCCGGCCCTGTCCGGAGAGAGGATTCTGTTACAAGGTGTGGTAGACTGCGCCCTTATAGAACCGGATGGCATTACGGTTGTGGATTTCAAAACAGATTTTGTGACTGAGCAAACCCAAATTTCCCGTGCTGACTGCTATGCGCCGCAGCTTCGCGCCTATGCCGGTGCATTATCGCGAATTTATGAAAGACCGGTCAAGGAGGCACTGCTGTACTTCTTTCAGACACAGCGTTTTGTTTCCGTAGCAATTTAACAGAAACGGGCACGCATACTTGCGTGCCCGTTGCCATTTAGCGGTTGTTCTGGTTGTTCTGATTCTGATTCTGGTTCTGATTCTGATTGTTCTGGTTGTTCTGATTCTGGTTCTGATTGTTCTGGTTGTTCTTGTTCTGGTTATTCATGATTATTCCTCCGTATTTGTACTTGCGGCATTGCCGCGAAGCTAGCTTTCCCCAAAAAATTACGCTTTATCCTTGGCTTTGAAAATAAGACTTACGATTAAGGCGCTGACCACAGCCGCGGTAATGCCACCGGCGGCCGCCTTAAGGCCTCCGGTAAAAATGCCTAAAAAACCGTCGCTGTCCACAGCTTCCCGAACACCCTTGGAAAGATTGTAGCCGAAGCCGGTGAGCGGGACAGTAGCACCGGCACCGGCAAATTCTGCCAGGGGCTTATAAATCCCAATGGCACCCAGCAACACACCGATGACCACATAGCTCACCAGAATCCGTGCCGGTGTCAGCTTGGTTTTATCAATGAGAATTTGCCCAATTAGGCAAAGGATGCCGCCGATAACAAATGCTTTCAAATAATCCATATCAATTTCCTCCTATGATGGATAGGGCGTGGCACACCCCGGGAATGGGAAGCCCCTGTTGGGTAGAGGTGGGGGAAAGGAGCGCGCCGGTACCGCAGAACAAAATCCGTTTCAGTTTCCCGGTGTTAAGCTGATTGAGCAAATGTCCGCATAGGGTGATGGCACTGCACCCACAGCCGGAGCCTCCGGAGTGGACGTCCTGGGTGGTTTGGTCAAAAACCGTGGTACCGCAATCCGTCAGCTTGCCGCCAAGAGAAACGCCATCCCGCTTAGATAGCTCCAAAAGAACGTCCTTGCCCAATTGCCCCAAATCCCCGGTGACAATCAAATCAAAATCCTCCGGCGCGGTACCCATATCCTCAAAATGCGCCCGGACAGTGGCATAGGCTGCAGGCGCCATTGCCGAGCCCATATTATTGGCATCCTTAATACCCAGGTCTGTGACTGTGCCAATGGTACAGCTTTCTATCCGGGGGCCGATTCCGGCGGAACACACTAAGGCCGCTCCGGCGCCGGTGACGGTCCACTGGGCAGTAGGTGTTCGCTGACCGCCGTACCCCAAGGGAAAACGGTACTGGCGCTCGGAAGAAGCAAAATGCGATGAAGTCATAGCCACCACCTTGTCTGAAAAGCCACCGCTGACAGCCATGGAAGCTAAAAGCAGACTTTCTGCCATGGTGGAGCAGGCGCCGTAAAGCCCCAGATGGGGGACACCGGTGTTCCGCAGAGGAAAAGAAGAACCGATACACTGGTTCAAAAGGTCGCCTGAGCATACAAATCCTAACTGCTGTTTGGTCAGATTGGCCTTTTTCAGCAGAATTTCCAATGCATTCTTTTGCATTTGCTTCTCCGCCTGTTCCCAGGTTTTTTGCCCAAAATAGGTGTCCTGGGAGGTCATATCAAAGCTGTGTGCCAGAGGCCCTTCCGATTCCTTTTTTCCTGCTACGCTGGCCCATGCGGTGATCACCGGAAGCTCCGGCAGACAGAAGCTTTGTTTTCCCCGTTTGTTTTTTGCCATGGCATTTACCGTCCTTGCTGATTTTTTCTTAGTATGTGCGGTGGTGTATTTTTCATGCGAATTATAAAAACACCCTCCGATGCATTTGCATCGGAGGGTGCTGTGGAGATTTGGTTACATACTGCTGCCACCGGGCACCGGTGTGGGTCGGGCACTGTCGAAAACAGATTTTGCATCAAACAGGTCTAATAACAGTTCCGGGTTGTGATACATCCGGTAGCCGTCCAGGTTTTGCCGGCCGCCACGGAAATAGTTATCTCCCAACTGATTCCAAACATTTCCGTCCACATTGAAGAAGTAACGGTATCCGTCTTCGTAGAGAGCCCGGAATTTTTCGTTGTCAGCAGGATACTTATGCCATGTGTGGATGTCAGCACCGTAGGGGTATAGAATCACGTCCGTATCCCCAACAATAGGCTGTACCGTGTTTTCCCACCGGTCAGAGTCAGCGGCCACCCGATAGGCTGAGACCGGCTGCGATTTGCCGTCTCTCCACTCACTGCCGTAGGATAGGTGACCGTAGGAATGGCTGGCAATGATCCAACCCTTGTCCCGCAGGCATTGAGCCAAGGCTTTGGCATCGGCCACTTCCTTAGCATAGGCCTCGCTGCCCATAGCCGCTTCATAGGAGGGCTTGGTGCGATAGCCAAATACGCCTTCAAAGCCGGTGACACCTAAGATGGCTCTTGCGCCGTGGTAGGAGAAGTCCGGGTGGGCTTGAATGAAACGTTCCAGCAGGGGAACTAAGTCGTAATCACCGGTTGTGATATTCCCTTGGGCATCCATATATTCACAGGTGGGATAGCCGTCTTCCCCGATGACCAGTTTGTGAGCAAAGCCGTCATTTTCCTTGTCCACAAAAATGGGGTTTGCGCCTTTTCCGTCATTGACCTTGTCCACCACAGTACCAATCATATAGCTGTAGTAATTCAGGTCATCCTGACTCATAAGGAAGGGCTTTTTTCCCTCGGGAAGTCGAATGTTGCCGTAGGTGAAATGGGTGCCGGATTCGTCAGTCACCTCATGAGCCATATCATAAGGAGAGATCAGCACATAGCCCCGTTCATACATTTGCTCTAAGATGGCATTAAACTCACTGATGGTGGTCATATTCATATTATATCCGGCGGCATCCCCGTCACCGTCAAAGGCCCGGTCAGTATCTGCAATCAGCGAGTGGAAGAATACATGGGGAATGTCCTGGGGCGTGGAATAGGTGACAAGCTGACTGTCTGCGGTGCGGTAGGCTTCTACACGCTCCGAAAGCAGAGGATATTCAGAATAGTAGGACGATTCCGTCAGCATGGAGATGGCTTTTTCGTAATCGTAGCCTGCGGCAATGAAATCCGCCTGCTTTACCAACGCGGTGACTTCCTCTGGAATGGGGGGCTGGGTCACCTGGGGGTTGGTGGGAGGGATGCTTGTAGTGGGATTTGTGACTGTCTGGCTGGTGCTGGGTGCTGTGGACTCCGTGGGTGTTGCGGTATCCTCCTGACGGAAAAGATGAATCAAAAAAGCCGCCGCCGCAGCCAAAATAATGCACAAAACAATGATGACAGCAATCAAAACGCCCCGCTGTGCAGAGCGCTTTCTGCGTGGAGATCGGTTTTCGTTTTGAGATGGGTCACGCATATTTCCTGTACCGCCTTTCGTGGATTTTGTAGTATGATTATATAGGATAACCAAAAAATTGGCAACTTATTTTTTTCGACAAAAATTGGGCGTGCAATCGCACGCCCAAAAAAGGTGCTTATAGGACACGGCGGCTACCGTGGTAGTGGTTGTCCCAGTAGGAGTTGCTCATGGAAGAAATAATGACACCCTTACTGGAAGAAGCATGGATAAACTGTCCGTTTCCAATATAGATACCCAAGTGAGAAACACCGGAAGTATAGGTGTTTGCAAAGAACACCAAGTCGCCGGGTTGCAGGGAAGCCTTGGAAATGGATGTGCCTACCGTCCACTGCTGTTTGCTGGTGCGAGGCAGGGAAATGCCGTGCTTGGCAAAAACATACTGCACAAAACCGGAGCAGTCAAAGCCACTGGGGGTACTGCCACCCCAGACGTAAGGAACGCCCAAATACTGCTTGGCGGTGGCGACAATCTTGCTGCCGGAACCGGTAGCCGGCTTCAGGGCAGAGGCACTGGGAGCTACGCCGGTGGATTTGCCGCCCACAAAGAACAAGGGTTTGTTGGCAGAATCCCGATTTTCATAGGGGATTTCTGTAAGTTCCAAATAGTCACTGCGGATGTAGCCGATGGTGTTGCCGTAAATCACCTTAAACCATTGATGATTGATACCGATGATATAGGCTTTCTCTCCGGTGCTTGCCCGGGTCAGGGTACGGTAACCGGTACCCGGACCGCTGCGGATATTCACATTCACGCCGTTTACACTGCCATAACCCAGCTCTGCGTTTTCCCGGGCGGTGAACTGCAGGTAATCGCTGTGCATATATCCGGTTTGCAGATTGTAATTGACTTTATACCACAGCCCCACCTTTTCTAAAACCACCACAACCTCGCCGTCGTAGGCGTAGTCTAACGTTGCGGTGGAGGAGGAAGGACCGCTGCGCAGTCGCAGTGCCGATGCATCCACAAAGCCGATGCCTGTTTTCAACTGTCTGCCGGCGGCCTGCGCCGGGACGGAACCAATGCCTATAAAAAGAAAAAGTGCCAGCACAAGGCTGACAATACGCGTAGAAGTTTTCATACGATGCCCTCCGTCTTACTGTAAATCAATCATTTGCCTGCCAGTGCGCGCTGGAGCCAGACACAGCCAACATCCAGTGCGGTATACAGACCGTCTTTTTCGCTTTTCTTAACCACACGGTCACGGCTTTTTGCCGCCGGGTCGGTGAGCTGAAGCTGCACAGAAACCTTGGTTGCCACATCCAAATCGTTCACCTTTTTGGCCTCCAGAACCTGGAGCATGACAATGTGAGAATCAGCCATAGAACCGTAATAGATCAGATTGTCCTTCCGCATCAGCGGATGGCCTTTATACATAAGAACTGCGTTTTCATCAGCCATTTCGATTACCTCCTTTGCAAAATGTAATCAAATTGTAACATCTTGTAACCGTTGTGTCAACCGCTGGAAAGCAATTACCAGAACTTGGCAGATGTTCTTATTGGGGCTTGTAAGACGGAGGGAGTATGAAATTGTGGGTTCAAAAAAGAGGCTTTTGCCGTGGCAAAAGCCTCTTGGCGGGGTAGGATTAGGCCAAATAGCTACGAACCAGCTCCTGAAGCAGCTCATCCCGATCCAGCTTACAAATCATGCTTCGGGCATTATTGTAGTTGGTAATATAGGTGGGGTCTTCTGTGAGAAGATAGCCGACAATTTGGTTCACCGGGTTGTAGCCCTTTTCCTGCAGGGAATCGAATACAGTCCGGAGCGCGCGGCGCATATTCTCTTTGTCATCGTTGGGAATGGTGAATTTTAATGTGCTATTGTCCGTCATGGTATCGACCTCCTTATGACAATATTAGTATTATAGCCCAATTTTTCCTCGGTGTAAAGCCCCGAAAGGAAAAATTTTGGCAGCAGATGTTTTAACGCAGGGTAGCCCCCAGCTTTTCACTCAATGCAGAAAGCACCTTGGAAACCACGGACTCGGAGTCTGCATCCGTTAATGTCCGGTCATCGGCACGCAAGGACAGGGAGAAAGCCATGCTCTTTTTGCCCTCGGGGATGCCGGTGCCCCGGTAAATATCAAACAGCTGGATGCCCCGCAGCAGCTTTCCTGCGGCGGCGGTAATAACATCTTCTACCTGGGCCACCGTTACCGCTTCCTGGCAGACCAGAGCCAAATCCCGGGATACTGCAGGATACTTAGGCAGGGGGGTATAGGTGGCATCCGGCAGTTGCAGAGTCATTAGCTTGGTGAAGTTCAGCTCGGCGCAGTAAACCTCACACTCAAGGCCGTAGTTCTTGGCTACCAGAGGATGCACCTGTCCCATATAGCCCAATTCCACACCGCTTACTGATACCATGGCACAGCGACCGGGATGATAAGAGGGATTGTCCTTAACTGCCGTGTAGCTTGCCTTGGGCATACGCAGTCCCTTCAAAACAGCCTCCAGTTCACCCTTTAGGGTAAAGAAGTTCTCATTGGCTCCATAGGTGCCCAGCACCAGCATTTTGGGTTCTTGGGGAAGGGTTTGTCCCTCGCTGGGCAAATAGACTTTGGCCAATTCGTAGAGCTTGGCAGACTTGTTGTGATAGGCATTGTTGCGGCTAAGAATGTCCAGCATGGAGGGAAGGGCGATGGTACGCATAATAGAAGTGTCTTCGCCCAGAGGGTTCTGAATCCGCAGACAGTTGCGCAGGGGAGAATCCTCCGGCAGTCGAATCTGGTCGAAAATGGTGGGGGAAACAAAGGAGTAGGTGATGATTTCACTGTATCCCAAGCTCCGGCACAAAGTACCGGCTTGATTTTCTGCCAGCATATAGGGGGTATAGCCGCCCTGGGTAGAGGTCTTAAAGGCGGTGGTGGGAATTTCGTTGTATCCGTAGGAGCGACCGATTTCCTCCGCGATATCTGCCATGAGATTCAGGTCAGGACGGAAGGAGGGAACCTGGATGGTATCTCCCTCTACCGGAATCTCCAAGCGGTTCAGATATTCCACCATATCCTCTTTGGAAATGTTCGTGCCCAGCAGACGGTTGATTTTTTCCGCTTCCAGAGTCAGCGTTTTGGGATCAGGCACATAGTTGACGATATCAATGGTTCCGTCAAGCACATCACCGCAATTGAGAAGCTCCACCAATTCGCAGGCCCGCTGAACAGCAGGAACGGTCATCATGGGGTCAAGGTGCTTTTCAAACTTGCCGGAGGCGTCGGTACGCATACCCAAGGCCAAGGCGGTCTGGCGAATGGAAGTGCCGCTGAAATTAGCGGATTCAAAGACTACCATGGTGGTATCTTCCTTGATTTCGGAGTTTTCGCCGCCCATAATGCCGGCTAGACCGATGGCCTTGTCACCGTCGGCAATGACCAGCATACCGGGCTTCAAATTCCGAACTGTGCCGTCCAGCGTGGTAAGGGTTTCACCGGCCTCTGCCTCCCGAACCACAATTTTTCCGGAGGAAACATACCGGTAGTCAAAGGCGTGCATGGGCTGACCGTATTCCAGCATCACATAGTTGGTGATATCCACGATGTTGTTGATGGGGCGGATGCCGTTGGCGCGCAAGCGCTGACGCAGCCACTTGGGGGAGGGGGCGATTTTTACATTGGCCACCATCCGGGAGGTGTAGCGGTTGCAAAGGGCTTCCGCAGGAACTTCCACATCCAGCTTTTCAAAGATAGAGCCGGCATCGGAGCCCTTAACCACCGGGTCATGGTGTTTCATAGGCAGGCCGAAGGCGGCGGCAGATTCTCTTGCCAAACCGATGATGGAATAGCAGTCCGGGCGGTTGTTGGTGATTTCAAAATCCACCACCGTATCGTTGTTGCCGATGACGGTGTTGATATCGTCACCGGGCTTGCAGTCTTCGTCATTCAAAATCCAGATGCCGTCAGCGAAAGCATCAGGCAGGTCGTTCTGGGTCAGGCCCAGTTCTGCGAAGGAGCAGAGCATGCCGTTGGAAACCTCTCCCCGGAGCTTTCCTTTGGTGATATGCACGCCGCCGGGAAGATAGGAATTGTGCAATGCGGCAGGCACCAAATCGCCCTCACGGACATTTTGCGCGCCGGTGACAATCTGCACAGGGGCTTCCTCGCCTACGTCAATCTGGCAGACCCACATATGGTCAGAATTTTCGTGCCGGACAATGGACAGCACCTTGCCCACCTTGACATTTTTGATTTCCGCATCCAGACGTTCCCAGGTTTCCACCTTCTGGCCGAAAACGGTCAGCTTTTCCACATATTCTCTGTCGGAGATGTGGGATAAATCCACAAATTCCTCATGAAGCCATTTTCTGTTGAGTTTCATAGCTTATCCCTCCTTAGAATTGATTCAGGAAACGAATATCGTTGTCAAAAATCAGCCGCAGGTCATTGATACGCATACGGCCCATGGCCATCCGCTCCAGACCCATGCCGAAGGCAAAGCCGGAGTATTTTTCCGGGTCGATGCCGCAATTTTTCAGCACCTCCGGGTGAACCATGCCTGCACCCAGCAGTTCAATCCAGCCCTCGCCGTGGCAGGTAGAGCACACATTGCCGTCTACTTCGCCGGTGCCGTGGCACTTATGGCACTGCATATCCATTTCACAGCTGGGCTCGGTAAAGGGGAAGTGGTGGGGGCGGAACCGCATCACAGATTCCTCACCGTAAATCTTCTTCATAATGGCCACCAGTGCGCCCTTCAGGTCGCCCATGGTGATGTTTTCATCCACCACCAGACCTTCAATCTGGTGGAACATGGGGGAGTGGGTAGCGTCAGCCTCGTCCTTCCGGAATACCCGACCGGGAGCCAGCATACACAGGGGGGGCTTGTTGTTTTCCATAAAGCGAATCTGCATGGGGCTGGTCTGGGTGCGCAGCAAAATGCTGTCGTCATCGTTAAAATAGAAGGTGTCGCTGCGATCCCGGGAGGGGTGACCTTCTTCAATATTCAGCCGGGTAAAGTTATATCTGGCCAGCTCTACCTCCGGACCGTCTACCACTTGATAGCCCAGACCCACAAAAATGTCTTTAATTTGCTGGAGCACCTGATTCATGGGATGCTGGTGGCCCAGAGTCACTTCCTGGCCGGGAATGGTGACATCAATGGCCTCTGATGTCAGCTTTGCCTCCAGTACCGCCGCGTGGATGGCAGATTTCCGCTTTTCTAAGGTTTCCTCAATTTCTGCCCGGACCGCGTTGGCAAGCTGACCCATAATGGGCCGCTCCTCGGCAGAGAGTTTGCCCATCATTTTCAAAACGGCAGTCAGTTCGCCTTTTTTTCCAAGCCACTTGACCCGTAGTTCTTCCAGGGCGGCAGGGGTATCGGCAGCTTCCAAAGAGGCCAAGGCCTGCTGCCGGATCAGTTCCAGTTGTTGTTTCATATGTTTATCCTCCTATCGGATTATCTGCAAAAAAATAATCCTTCCATCCCAAAATCGGGACGAAAGGACTTCCTTCCGCGGTACCACCCGCAATTCGCTGAAATTCAGCGCAGCTTTCGGCGCAATCACGCCTAAGACAGTTAACGGAATCACCCGGCAAACCCTACTCATGGTTCAGGCCGCAGCTCCTGGGAGAAAGCCCGGTACTGCACCTATGTGGCTCCCACCGTTCCACATTCGCTGAAAGAAGTGCTTGCTGTACAGGACGACCCATTCATCGCCTTTTCTATATCTTTGATATCCTAGCATATTTGCAGAAAAAATGCAAGAAAAATTTCCAACAAATAAGATTTTCGCCCACAGTTTTGAACTGTGGGCGAAAACAGTTATATTGGATTAGAGTTCTTCGCTTACCGCCAGCAAGAGAATACCGATAATCACAACGGCAATAAAGAGGTAGGTTTTCCAGGAAAGCTTTTCTTTCAGGAAAATACGGGAAAGCAGCAGAGAAACAACGCAAACAGAGGAAAGAATAGGGGCAGCAACAGCATCAACACCGCCGAGGGCGTAAACATAAGTGAACTGGCCTGCGGTTTCGAAGACGGCGGCAAGAATCTTATCCTTGTGCTGGGGAACAGGACCGAACTTGACCTTCTTGGCCTTCATGAAAATGAACAGGCCCAGAGCAAACAGAGCAAAGGTCAACTCGTAGCTGGTGTTGGCGACGGCTTCAATGGTGTCCTCGGTAACGTCTACCAAAGGAGAGCTGGCAACGTCTTCAATCAGGAAGAAAGCGTCATCAAGGAAGGTGCCGAAGGCATCCAGCAGGGCATACAGGAAGGGCATAATGAAAGAAACCAGAGCCAGGGCCTTGCCGAAGCTTTTCTTTCTGGTGGTTTCGCCGTGATTTTCCAGGTAACTGACACCCACCACACCAACACCGATCACACCCACAGCGACCCAAGTAAGCCAGGAGAATTCATCTCCCATGAACAGAGCAAACAGAAGGACGCAAATGACACCGGCAGTGTTTTCAATGGGGTCAGAAATGGATTCTTCCAAAAACCGCATTCCAAAATAGGAAAAGGCCATGGAAATTATGTAGAACAGGGAAACGGGGAGATAGCGGAGGATATTAACGGGATTGTAGTTAATATCCTGGGTCAGCAGGGTGAAGATGGCGTGAGCGCCCATAACAACGCCGACCCAAACACAGATTTTCAGATGGGAATACTTTTCGTTGGGCTGTGCGCCTTTTTTGTAAAACAGTTCCGCAGTACCCCACAAAATGGCGGTACCTATTGCAAAGAATAACCAAGACATATTAATTTCCTCCCAATATTATATTTTTACGAGTCCTGCATCTACCATTTTTTGCAGGCTCATGAGGATACCGAGTTTTGCGTGAGACCAGGTCAGACCGCCCTGAAAGTAAACTGCGTAAGGCGGACGGATGGGGCCGTCAGCAGAGAGTTCCATGGTGCTGCCCTGGACGAATGCGCCGGCCGCCATGATTACCTGAGATTCATAGCCGGGCATATCGCCGGGGATGGGGGTGGCAAAGCTGTCCACCGGCGCGGCGGCCTGGATGCCCTTACAGAAGGCAATCATGCCTTCCTCACTGCCCAGTTCCACCGCCTGAATAATGTCGTGACGGCTTTCGGTGGCGTTGGGAACGCATTTAAAGCCCAGTGGCTCGTAAAGATTTGCGGCAAAGATCGCGCCCTTTTCCGCATTGGCGGTGACGGTGGGGGCAAGGAAGAAGCCCTGATACATCTGGGGCATAAGGCCAAAGTTTGCGCCCACTTCCTGGCCCAGTCCGGGAGCGGAAAGGCGGTAAGCGCAGCGGTCGATGCAGGCTTGTGTGCCGGCAATGTAACCGCCGGAGGAAGCAAGACCGCCGCCAGGATTCTTGATGAGGCTGCCTACAATCATATCTGCACCCACTTCGGAGGGCTCCAATGTTTCCACAAATTCGCCGTAGCAGTTATCCACCATGACGATGACGTCCGGCTTAATTTCCTTGCAGAAAGCGATTAGCTGGCCAATTTGGGCAACGGAGAAGGTAGGACGGGTGGCATAACCCTTGGAGCGCTGGATGGTAATGAGCTTTGTCTTTTCATTGATGGCGGCGCGGATGCCGTCGTAGTCAAATTCACCGCCGGGAAGTAAGTCCACCTGCCGGTAGGAAACACCGTACTCTGCCAGTGAGCAGGGGCTGGGCCGGATGCCGATAACCTCCTGCAGTGTGTCGTAGGGCAGACCTACGGGGGAGAGCAGCTCGTCGCCCGGCAGCAGGTTTGCGCTGAGGGCGATGGTCAGAGCATGGGTGCCGCAGGTGATGTGGGGGCGCACCAGGGCAGCTTCTGTGCCGAAGGTGTCTGCGTAGACCTGTTCCAGCTTGTCACGGCCTTCGTCGTTGTAGCCGTAGCCGGTGGAGGCGGCAAAGCAGGTGGCGCTGACCCGGTTTTTTCGGAATGCGGCCAATACCTTTGCCTGGTTGTATTCCGCTACCTTGTCGATTTCGTCAAAACGCTCCCGCAACCGGCCAATGGCGGATTCTCCGTATGCGTAAACAGCAGGGGAGATGCCCATGCTTTCATATAATGCGTTGATTTTGTCCATGGTTTCAGTCCTCTTTTTCTATGGTGGTAAAGATCCGTGTTGCCAGATCGTTGAGGGTTTCGGGTTTGGTAACGATAAGACCGGTGTTCTCCTTGCCGAGGATCAGCAGAGTATCTCCCGGCTCAATGCCAAAAAATTCCCGGGCTTCCTTGGGAATCACAATCTGTCCACGGTCGCCGACTTTGGCTGTGCCAAAGACCCGCTGGGAGGCCTGCTTGCCCAAAATGTGCTTTCCGCCAGCCATAGCGATCTCCTTTCACACTTTTCATACTTTTCACACTCTGGAATTATATAAGAATCCGCCCCGGTTGTCAATACCGGGGCGGAAAAAGGGAAGTATTTAGTCATCCCGACGCCGGTTACCGCCGAACAGCACCAGAAGCCGAAGAAGCTGTGCCAGAGAAACGGCGGTGGCGGCTACATAGGTCATGGCTGCGGCGGTGAGGGTTTTTCGGGCGCCCCGCTGTTCTTCTTCGGTTAGGATATCTCCGTTTCGAATGGCCTCCATGGCTCGGCGGCTGGCATTGAACTCCACCGGCAGGGTCACCAGCTGAAAAACGAGGGAAAGGCCAAAGCAGGCGATACCCAAATACACAAAGGTATAGGAAACCGATTCGCCGAAGCTTAACAGCAGGCCCAGTAAAATCAAGGGCATTGCCAATTTGCTGCCGATGTTCGTGATGGGAATAATGGCGGCCCGGAGCTTGATGGGGGCGTAATGGTGGGCATACTGGACAGCGTGACCGGCTTCATGGCAGGCAACGCCGATGGCGGCGACGGAGGCGCTGTCATAGACGCCGTCGGACAGACGAATCACATTGGTTCTTGGGTCATAGTGGTCACTTAAATGACCGCCGACCCGCTCAATGCGCACATTGCTGACACCGTTGGCGCTGAGTACCCGCCGGGCGGCATCCGCACCGGTGATTCGGCGCAAGGAGAGGGTTTGGGAATATTTATTGAAGGTGGAATTCACTTTAGCACTGGCAATCAGGGATAAAAGGACGCAAGGCAGTACCAAATACAGATAAGTCATATCAAAACCGTAAAAATAGGGCATAAAATACTCCTTTCAAGGGCTTGTATCTAGTATATCCACGAATTTGAAAAAAAGCAAGGCAAAGTGGGAATGTTCATAGATTCTTGAAAATTGGGCAACCTTGCTTTGGAGGGATGGAAATGACAGAAAAGGAATACGGTCGATTGGTAGGGGAAATGATGCCAAAATCCCCTATGTGGAAGGACTGTCTAAATGCTTTTTGGATTGGCGGATTGATTTGCGTTCTGGGGCAATTGGCTATGAACGGCTATGCGGCTTTGGGTCTGGATAAGGACAGCGCAGGCACGGCCACAGCCATGTCGCTGGTGGCATTATCGGCGCTGCTTACGGGGCTTAGCCTTTATGACGATATTGCAAAACATGCCGGCGCAGGTACGTTGGTTCCCATCACCGGCTTTGCCAATGCCATTGCCGCCCCGGCAGTGGAATTTAAGACGGAGGGGTTCATCCTTGGCGTGGGCGCAAAGATGTTTACAATTGCAGGACCTGTTATCGTCTATGGTGTGTCTGCTTCTGTAGTTTATGGCTTGATATATTGGATAACAACTTTGGTTTGACTGTAAAAATGCCGCCTGTTTTGTAACAGGCGGCATTTTATGAGATGTAGAAAAACCAATCCGGAGTAGGGGGATAATGAGTGTCCAGTGCCGGGATAACATCTTTTTCCGCGGAAGCTAAAGCTTCAAATATTTGCAGCAAGTACTCTTCCAAATCATTTTGATCCTGCGGATAGCGGAATGTGGAGCCGACACGATGGTCAAAACCTGCACCCACATAGCGGATTAAGAGTCCAACACCCTTAAACATAGGGCCGACATCGATATCCAGTACAATATAGTGCCCATTTTCTGTTCGTTTCTGGACATAGAAACATCCGTGCTCATGCTTAACATAGGAATAACCGTACTGCTTACCAAGCCTTTTTAATGCGGGTGCGACCGAAAGACTGGGGGTATCTAATGTGGCAGGGGTAGAGGCAATACGCTCGGGAAGATGCTTTTCAAAATGGTTGCAAGCAGTTTGAACCAGAGGAGTAGCACTCTCATTCAAGTGTTCATATAAAAATTGCTCTTCGTTTGTTAAGCAGCATTCTACGAACCCCATGTAGCGCACACCGGGAAGAAGCTGCTGCATTGCTTCAAAATATGGAGTAGGGTCATAGGTGTTTGTTCCGTTGTGGATAATAATTTTCAGGTCGATGCTGTTCCATCTGGGAAAAACAGAATCACGATAGAGTGTAATACTGGACCCCTTGATACAGGAAGGGGTGTTTCCGGGAGTTTGCAAAATAGCCGGGATTTTTTGCTCAAAAAAGTCAATGTCCTGATAGATGATATGGGCTTCGCTAAGTCCGTATCTGCGGTGAATTTTAGGTACAGCAGATATGATCTCAGCTTCAGTACAACCTGTATCTTCGTCAATGTTGGATAAGTAAAACTGCTCACCGCCATTGCAGTTAAGGCGTGAACGCATTGACCCAATATGAGGGCAGTCCTTCATAATTTTCGGGAGACCGCCGTAGTTATCTTCGAAATAGTATAGGAAACGACTATAATGAAGGTTTTGTTGCTCCATAAAGTTTTGAATAATTCCGGGACAATCGGAAAACGGGATTTTAGTTCCAATCAGAAAACGGTATGTTTGAATTGCCAACATATCTACACACCTCACTTTATTTTATTATACTACACCACCGCTTTAATGTAAATATTTTTGCAAACTAATGGGTCCTAAGTTGACACAAGCAGAGGGTTTTATCCTTAGTGTGGGCGCAAAGATGTTTACAATTGCAGGTCCGGTAATTGTGTACGGTGTAAGTGCCAGCGTGGTCTATGGATTGATTTATTGGATAACGACGTTGTTTTGAGTAAAGGCCCCCTCTGACGAGGGGGCTGACACGGCGAAAGCCGTGGCTGGGGGAGAGAATCTCTCCCTCCGTCAAAACTTCGTTTTGCCACCTCCCTCGTCAGAGGGAGGCTTATGAAAAAGGCTTGACCAATCGGTCAAGCCTTTTGCGGATTGCGGTCGAAATTGTGTATCCAGTCCGCTTTGAGAAAATAGATCAAAAATATCACAGAACTGCAGGCCCAAGTGATCGGATAGGCCATAGAAACGGTGGTCAACTGGGGCACATGCTTTACGGCTATGCTGATGTAGGTCACCCGCAGCACACACCAGCAGGCAAGCATGGTAAACATAGGCACTGTGGGCTTGCCTGCGCCGCGCATAATGCCGGCGATGCAATGAGAAAATGCCAGCAGGAAGTAAAACAGACAGATGGTTTGCATATGCCGGGTGCCAAAGGTGACGGCCTCTTGAGAATCGCAGAAGAAATCAATAAGCTGAGGTGCAAACACATAGGAAAGTGCGCCGATGAGCTCTGCTATGATGCAGCTACAGGCAATGCCAAAGCCCACACCCTTTTTCACCCGATCATGGCGGAGCGCGCCTAAATTCTGACCGACGAAGGTGGAGAGAGCCTGAGTAAAGCAGGTAACAGGCAGGAACGCGAAGCCTTCCAGCTTGGAGTAGGCGCCGCAGCCTGCCATGGCGGCTTTTCCAAAGCTGTTGATATTGCTTTGCACAAATACATTTGCCAAAGAAATCACGCTGTTTTGTACGCCGGAGGGTAATCCGTATCGAATGATATCTTCCAGACTTTTTCGGTGAAACCGGATTTCCCGAAGGGAGATTCGGTAGGGAGCATCGATGTGCAGTAGATGCATAAAGCACAGTAGAGCACTGACACCCTGGGAAATGGTGGTGGCGATGGCGGCGGCACCCACGCCGAAATCCAGCACAGCCACAAAAAGCATATCTAAGGCGATGTTGACACCGGTGGAAATCATTAAGTAGTATAGTGGATGCCGACTGTCACCCACCGCATGAAGGATGCCAACGAAGATATTATACATTACAACAAAGATGGCCCCGGCAAAGTACCAGCGGAAATAGCTGATGGACTGGGGGAGCACCTCCGTCGGCGTGCCCATCCACGTTAAAATGATAGGGGTTAGGGCGATGCCGATTGCGGTTAGCCCAATCCCTGTGACCAAACCGAAAGCAATGGCGGTGTGGATGATTTTTTGCATGGAGGAATAGTCCTTTGCTCCGTATAGACGGGCAATGACCACACCGGCACCCATGGCCAGACCGTTGAAAAAACTGACCATCAGGAAGATAAGACTTCCGGAGGAGCTGACGGCGGCCAGAGCGTTATCTCCAATATAATTTCCTACGCACCAGGAGTCAAAGGCATTATAAAATTGCTGAAATACATTGCCAAGAAACACAGGCAGTGCAAAAAGCAACATGGCTTTCCAAATAGGTCCCTCCGTTAGGGACAGTCGGTTTTGGTTCAAAAGATGCCACTTCTTTCTGTTTTGATAGGGCTATTATATGCCTGCAGAAGGCAAAGGTCAAGTCAAGAGAAGGGGAAGAAGGGCAACAAATAAAAAAGGCTCGATTGGGCGAGCCTTTTTGGGGTATAGAAATGATACATTGCCTTGAATAAATGCGCCGATATTCTTCACTGCTGTGCGAAGCTCGTCCGCCGGCGGCAACATGACGATTCTGAAATAGTTGATTGCGACCGTGAACGGACAAAAGAAAAGCCGCACAGCGTTGGCTGTGCGGCTTTGTCGTCTGTGCAGGGGTTAGCGGATGTCTAAGGAACGTTTGAATTCTGTGGGCGTCATGCCGGTTACCTGTTTGAAAACGCTGGCAAAATATTGGGGCGTATCAAACGACAGCATATCAGAAATTTGAGTGAAATTGTAGGTGTGATTGCGTATCAGCTCTTTGGCATAGCGTATTTTTTCAGCGGCGATATACGCACCGATGGTCATTCCGCACTGCTGATGGAAGTTGCGGCTTAAGTAGGATTTGCTATAACCGGTAACCCGGGAAAGGCTGTCCAGCGTGATTTTAGAGCCTAAATTATTTGAAATATGGGCTTTGACAGAAGAAATCAGTTGGGATTGGGTGTTTTCCTTTGCAGGAAATACGGAATTTTCTTTTTGCTCTAAAATGACTCTGGCCAACAGAATCAACAACTGCTCCATATAGGTCTTGATGAGCTGTTCGCTGCCGACCTTGGCATGGGAGCGGCGGGTGAGGCGGGTTAGATTCACATCATTTTTGGGAATATGGAAGCTGTTGCGGGCTTCGGTGATAATGGAGCTGACAAAGGGCTTCAGGCTTCGGTTCAGGGCAGAGCGGTAATTTTCAAAATAGCGCATAGCGGCAGATTTGCAAACAAAGGATATGACAAAAAAATTGGGGCTGGAGCGGTAGGAGCGAATGGCGTGAAATTCGTTGGGCTTGTGGAAAAGAATTTCGCCTTGATTTAGAATCAGATGGCTCTGCTCTGCCTGGATAGAGACACTGCCCTTGTCAACATATACCATTTCCCAAAAATCATGCCGTTCGCCGGAAAAGACAAAAGACTTGTCCAATTCGTAATAGTGAATGGTTACAATATCTGTAATGTGAATAAGATTTTTCAGCTTGGTTGATGTATAGCGTGCAGACATAGGGCAGTCACCTTCCAAAAGCGCAATATTTTATATGTTTTGTGTAAAATATTTACTTACTTACTTTTGAAATACATTATATCATAATTATGACCCCATGTAAACAGAACAGGAGGATAAATCATATGAAAAAGTCGATTAATATTTGGTCCTTCGTGGGAAAAACCAACCGGGAGGCAATGAAGCTTGCCAAGGATGCCGGGTTTGCGGGCATTGAGCTGGCTTTGGGCACCGAAGGGGAAATTACCATGACCTCTTCCGATGAAGAGCTGCTTAGCCTGAAGGCCTATGCGGAGGAATTGGGAATTGCAATCCCCAGTTTGTCCAGCGGCCTGTGCTGGGCAGATTCCCTGACGGCAGATGACCCCCAGGAGCGCCAGAGAGCCCACGACATGATTCTTCGCCAGCTCTACTGTGCCAAAATGCTGGGTGCAGAGACCGTTCTGATTATTCCCGGAAGTGTGTCTGTGGAGTTTGTCCCCACCTGGCCGGTGGTTTCCTATGATGTGGTGTATGAGCGCGCCCTGGAGGCGGTGAAGAAGCTGGCACCCGTTGCTGAAAGCTATGGGGTGCAGATTGGCTTGGAGAATGTTTGGAATAAATTCCTGGTATCTCCTATGGAAATGCGGAACTTTATCGATGCGGTGGGCAGTGATTATGTTGGCTCCTACTTCGATGTGGGCAATGTGGTATATACCGGATATCCGGAGCAGTGGATTCGGATTTTGGGAAATCGCATTAAAAAGGTTCATTTCAAAGACTACCGCGCCAATCCCGGCGGGCTGAATGCCTTCGTGGATTTGCTTTCCGGCGATGTAAATTGGCCTGAGGTGATGAAGGCGTTCCGGGAAATCGGCTATGATGGATGGGCGGCCGGTGAAATGATTCCCCAGTATCGTTATGCTTCTGACCAGATTATTTACAATACCTCCGCTTCCATGGAGCGGATTCTGAATGAGAATTTTTAAGGAGGAATAAAAATGATTCGAGTTGGATTGATTGGCTGTGGCTTTATGGGCGGTATGCATGCTGCCTGCTACGAGGCGTTGGCTTCTTTGGGCGTAAAGGTGACTGCGGTTGCGGATGTGCGCCCGGATTTTGCAAATAAGCTGGCCGGCGAGGGCGTTGCTATTTATGAAACCGGCATGGAACTGATTGAAAAGGCAGATGTGGATGTGGTGGATATTTGTCTGCCTACCCATTTGCACACCGCCCATGCTGTGGCGGCCATGAAGGCTGGGAAGAATGTCTTTGTGGAAAAGCCCATTTGCATCAGCCAGGAGGAAATGGACCTGCTGTTGGCTACGGAAAAGGAAACCGGCGTGAAGGTGCAGGTCGGTCAGGTCATTCGCCAGTGGAGCGAGTATGTATGGCTGAAGCAGGCTGTGGAATCCGGCGTTTACGGCAAGGTCCTCCACGGTCAGTTCCGGCGGCTTAGCTCTCTGCCTACCTGGGCATGGGAGAATTGGCTGCACCAGGTGGAAAAGAGCGGCGGCGTTGCCATCGATATGCACGTTCACGATGTAGACTATGTGCGCTATATCCTGGGCGAACCGGATACAGTGAAGGCACAGGCATACCGGGATGAAAACGGTGTTATCCAGCAGATAAATGCCCTCTATGGCTACGGCAACAATGTAAGCATCAGCGTGGAAGCCGGCTGGAACTATCCTGTGGATTTCCCCTTTACTGCCGATTTCCGTGTAAAATTTGAGAAGGCCACTGTGGTTTTGTCTGCCGGCGTGCTGACGGTTTACCCCAATGCAGGCGGCGCCATCGTACCGGAACTGGCAGAGGAATTCCAGGGCGATAATGACATCGGCGGTAATGTATCCAGCTTGGGCGGCTATTACAACGAGCTGAAATACTTTGTAGAGGGATTGCAGGGCAAGAACGATTTGTCCGTTGCTACGGTTCGTGAGGCCATTGCCTCTGTGAAGCTGGTGCAAAAGGAAATCGAAGCCGCCGGCGGCCTGATTTTGAAGTAAGGAGGCACAGAGCAATGCTGAGAGTTGGCATTGTTGGCTGCGGTAATATTTTTACCATGCATGCAACCAGCGCCCATCATTTGAAGAATGCACAGCTTGTGGGTGTTTGCGATATCAAAAAGGACAGAGCAGACCGGGCTGCGGCAAAGTATAATGTAACAGCTTATTACGATTATAAAGAGTTGATTAAGCCGGAACTGATTGATGTGGTACATATCTGCGTTCCTCATTATCTGCACCCCATCATTTCCCGCTATGCCTTGGAACAGGGCGTCAATGTCCTTTGCGAGAAACCCATGAGCATTACCATGGAGGATGCTCTCTACAATGTAAAGCTGGCAGAAGAAAAGAATTTGAAGTACGGAATCATTTTCCAGTGCAGATATAATGACTCTGCCAAGCTGGTAAAGGAGAATCTGGAAAACGGCGCTTTGGGCAAGGTGATTTCTGCCCGGGTGGTGCTGACATGGAGCAAGCCCGACTCCTATTACAGCCTTTCCGACTGGAAGGGCACCTGGGAGAAAGAGGGCGGCGGTGTGATTATTGACCAGGCCATTCATTCTCTGGATTTGGCAAACTGGTTTATTGATGACGAAATTGAGAGTGTGCAGGCCAGCCTGTCCAACCGGGGTCACTCCATTATGGAGGTAGACGATACCGGTGAGGGCTTCATTCAGTATAAGCACGGCGCAACCCTGGGCTTCTGGGCGATGAACAATTACGGCTGTGATGACCCCATTGAAATCCGTCTTCTTTGCGAAAACGGCAAGGTGGTCATGAACTACGACAAGGCTGAAATTTTCTTTAATGACGGACGGGTGCTTTCTATTGAAACAAAGATTGACCCCGATGTGGTGTATGAGGGAGGCAAGGACTACTGGGGCTTCCAGCATATCCGGGAAATTGAAGATTTCTACAATTGCGTGGAGCAGGGAAGAGAACCTCCCATCAGCGGCAGAGAAGCATTGAAGATTCAAAAGCTGATTTGCGAGATTTACCAGGAAGGTCGGAAAAATTTTGTCCACAGCAAGGCAATGGGAAAATAAAACTGCGTTCTCCGGAGTTGTCTTGACTGCAGAACACGTTCCTGTAGGGAAACCAAAATTCGATACATAGGGGCGGCAATTTGCCGCCCCTAAAACTTTTTTATATTTTCTTTGCTTTTTGGCAAGAATGTGCTATGATAACAGTAATCTTGTGCCCGGAGGGGGAGCTTTATGCTGGATTTTATTCGAATTGCCTGTGCCGTGCCCGGCGTGAAGGTTGGGGATGTTTTGAAAAACACCCAGGATATTTGCCATTATATGGCCCAGGCCGAGGAACAGAGGGCGGATTTACTGCTGTTTCCGGAACTGGCGTTGACCGGCTATACCTGCGGCGATTTATTTTTCCAGGATGCCCTGTGGAACGGGGTAAAGGAAGGAATGAAGCAGATTCTGGCAGAATCCTGTCAGTATCCGAATCTGACAACGGTGCTGGGCTTGCCGGTTCGTTTTCGCAATAAGCTGTTTAACTGTGCTGCGGTTTTTCGCAACGGCCAAATTTACGGTCTGATTCCCAAGACCTATATTCCCAATTATGGGGAATTTAGCGAGCATTGCTGGTTTTCCTCCGGAGAGGAGCTGCCGGAGCCGGTGGAGATTCCGGATACCCTTGGCTGGACAACGGCATCCAATGCCCGATTGGGCTGCGGACAGTTATTCGCGCTGGGAGAGGGTGCAGTTTTGGGCGTGGAGATTTGCGAGGATTTACTCAGCCCCATTCCCGTGTCCTCCGGCATGACACTGAACGGTGCCAATGTGATTGCCAATTTATCCGCATCCAATGAAACTGTGGGCAAGCGGGCAAAAATTGAACAGGCAGTGGTCCATCAGTCCGGCGCTTGTAAATGCATTTATGCCTATTGCTCCGCCGGATATACCGAGTCTACATCGGATTTGGTGATTTCCGGCCACAGCTTAGTGGCGGAAAACGGAAAGCTGCTGAAGGAAAACGGAAAACTGCTAGATACGGAATATATGTTCCTGCAGGATTGCGATTTGGGGCGGGTAAACAGTGACCGGGTAAGAAATACCACTTTCCGGGAATCTGCCGCTCGGTTTTGTGACCTGAATGTGGAGATAAACTATCTTTGCGAAAGAAAAGCCCTCCGGGGAGATGGCACACTTTACCCTGTGAGAAAATTGCCCTTTGTGCCCAGCCAGAAGCAACAGCGGTATCAACGGTGCATGGAAATCTTCCAAATGCAGGTGACGGGACTAAAGCAACGCCTGTCCACTATCGGTGCTAACGCGGTAATCGGCATTTCCGGCGGTCTGGACTCCACCTTGGCACTTTTGGTGGCGGTGGAAGCGATGCATCAACTGGGGAGACCCTCGACGGATGTTTACTGTGTCACCATGCCTTGTTTTGGCACCTCAGACAGAACCTACCGCAACGCTTGGGAACTGATGCGCGCCTTGGGTGTTTCTGCAAAGGAAATTAATATCCGGGAGGCAGTTACTCTTCATTTCCGAGATATTGGACACGACAGCAGTGTGCATAATGCCACCTTTGAAAACGCCCAGGCCAGGGAGCGTACCCAGATTCTGATGGATTACGCCAGCGTGGTGGGAGGAATCGTGGTAGGCACAGGAGATTTGTCGGAATTGGCCTTGGGATGGTGCACCTATAACGGCGACCACATGAGTATGTACAGTGTCAATGGGGATGTGCCGAAAACGCTGATTCGCTGGATTATTGATGCTGTGGCTCAAAGTCCTGCATTTGCTCCGGCCCGGGAGGTTTTGCAGGATGTGTTGGATACTCCCATCAGCCCGGAGCTCCTTCCACCGGATGCCCAGGGAAAAATCTCGCAGCAGACCGAGGATTTGGTTGGCCCTTATGCATTGCATGATTTTTTCCTGTATTACATGCTTCGCTTCGGATTCACGCCCAAGAAGATTTATACACTGGCCTGCCGTGTGTTTGCAGAGGATTTCGATGCAGATACAGTAAAAAAATGGCTGAAGGTGTTCTATAAGCGATTCTTTACCCAGCAATTTAAGCGCAACTGTATGCCCGACGGTGTAAAGGTGGGCTCTGTGGGTCTAAGTCCCCGGGGGGACTGGAAAATGCCCAGTGATGCCTCTGCAAGGCTATGGCTGGAGGAAATAGGATCATTATAATGTAATATCCCTCCGTTTCTCGGAAACGGAGGGATATTTTATGGTCGAAAAATCCTGTTTACACAAGGATTGGCTGAATTTGACGGTGCTCCAGCGCCGCTTCCAGTGCGGCTGGAATTTTCGTAAAGTCAGCTACGATGCTGGTGGGCTTTTTCTCGGCATCGTCCTGTCCGAAGGGCACGAAATAGTAGTGCCTGCGCCCAAGAAGCTTGCCGATATTTTCTGCCGCCCCGGCCAAAGCATCGTTGGTGGAAACGGCCAGAAGGATGGGGCGGCCGTTCCGCAGGTGGCTTTTTGCCGCCATGGTAACGGAAGTGTCTGCGATGGAGTGAGCTAATTTCGCCAGGGTATTGCCGGTGCATGGGGCGATGATGAGAGCATCCAACAGCTTCTTTGGACCGATGGGCTCAACTTGAGAAATGGAGTATAGGGGGTCTGTTCCACAGATGGCGGCAGCCCTGCGGATGTGGGATTGGGCCGTGCCGAATCGGGTGTCCGTAGAATAGACCGCCGGGGAAAAAATAGGAACCAGCGTATACCGGCTGGAAAGCTCCTGCATAATGGGGAACACCCGGTCAAAGGTACAAAAAGAACCGCACATGGCAAAACCGATATTCATGGTGTCGCCTCCTTCCGACAGAGTCGCAGGGCAGTCTGGGCAATCAGTGCGCCGGAGGATTCCGGTGCATCCCGGTTTGGAAGTCCTCGTTCCCACAAAACGTTCTCGCCGCAGATGCCCGGTGTAGAGGCAAGGTCCAAAAACACACAGCCATTGGCGCATAAGGCCGCTTGCTCCCGGGAAATTACCGGCGCCGGTGCGGTGTTCACAACGGCCCTGCACTGGGGAAGAATAGAATGGAATGCTTCCATTGAAACGGTTTTGTATCCAAGACTGATGAGGGTTCCACGGTCAGATCCTTTCCTTGCGGCCACGGTCACATCTGCATTCAGCGCTTTTAACCTTGCGGCAAGACATTTTCCGATACGTCCCCAACCGATGATTAAGATGGGACAGCCGGCAAGAATCACCGGCAACTGATTTCCCAAAATATGCAAAGCACAGTCAGCGGTAATGGCGGCGTTTTCCGCCAGATAGTAAGCATCCTGCAGAAAATCAATTTTTGCATAGTTTTCAAATGCCGGATGATTTAGAAAACCGCCCATTACAATAACATTAGGAGAAAGCTGTGACAAAATCGCTTCAGGAGCGCCACTGCCCCGAACCAATCCCTTGCCATCCAAGGATGGCACCGGCAGCAGTAGGTGTGTCACTTTGGAAGAGGGCGTGGCGGCAATAGAAACGCCCTTTGCGTTCAAAAAATCGCCGGCATATTTCAAAGCACTTGTATTGCCGGATAAAAAGAATGTGATACCGTCCATGGCACATCCTCCTTTCATTCCAGAATATGCGGTGTAATCTGCGTGGGTGCTTGATTTTTCCGCAGGAACGCGTATAATAAAGGTAAGAGGTGAGTGTATGCAAAGATTGGGTTATATTCACGATATGTTAGATGTAAAGGTCTTGATTTTGTTTGTCATGGCCCGATGCAATTACCCGGTGACAGTGCAGGAAATCTATGAACTTTGCTATCAGGACGATTGCTTGAGCTATTTTGATATTTGTACCGCAGTCCCGGAGATGGTCAGTTCAGGTCATTTGAATCCGCTGGAAAACGAAAAATTTGAGATTTCCGACAAAGGCCGGGATGCCGGTTCTATGACAGAGGATTCCATTGCCTTTACCGTCAAGCAACGGGCGGAAAATGCCGTTGCCCGGTTTAATCGGCAGATTCGCCGCAGCAGCTTTGTGAAGACCCAGATTGTCCCCCGGGAGGGCGGAGATTATTCTGTGGTAATGGCATTGGATGACGAGATGGGAAATTTGATGACGCTGGAGCTGGTGGCACCGGATCAGCGGCAGGCTGTCCGTCTTGGCAAGCTGTTTGAAAAGAAGGCCGAAAACGTCTATAACCTTACCATGATGGAACTGCTGGATGAAGAGGATTTTGACGAGGAATGATTCCAATACCCCTTGTCGAAGAGAGAAAAACAGTGTATAATAATATTACACCGGAGGACCGGTGAAACGAAAGGAGCTGCCGCATTATGAAGTTTCAGTTTAGTGAGAAGAAAGTTAAACTGCCTGAAAATGTCCACCTTTATGCCGAGAAAAAGGTTATGAAGCTCGGACGGTATTTTGAGGAGGATGCGGAAGCGCTGATTGTATTTTCCGTAGAAAAAAACCGGAACAATGTGGAGCTGACTGTCCATGGAGCCAACACATGGTTCCGTGCCAGCGAAAGTACCTCGGATATGTTTGCATCCATTGATGCCGCTGTGGGTACTATTGAAGGCCAGATTCGGAAGAATAAAACCCGTCTGGCCCGCCGTTTAAGACAGGATGCGTTTGTCCGTACTGTAGAGGAGACTTCCTTTGCACCGGAGGAAAAGGAAGAGGATTTGACCATTGCCAGAATTAAGCAGTTCTATTTTAAGCCAATGACCCGGGAAGAGGCCGTTCTGCAAATGAATCTGCTGGAGCATAATTTCTTTGCGTTCCGCGACCAGGATAACGGTGGCTCTTTTGCGGTGGTCTACCGCAGAAACGATGGGGGCTATGGCCTGATTGACGATATGCTGTAATCCTAAAATCATATTTGCCGGAGGGTTTTGAAGACCCTCCGGCTTTTTAAATATGGCTAAGGAGAGCGAAAAAACACAAATGAAAAAATAAGTTGTCAAAAGGTGAAAAAAGTGCTTGACAATAGAGGAAGGTTGTGCTAGAATAAGCAAGCTTTCACCGCGAAAGTGGGAAGCATCTGTACCTTGTAAATTGAATAATGTGAGACAAACTAAAACACCTTGGACAATTAAATGGATTGTTTAAGCGATGTAGAATCGAAATAACAGCCAACGAAAATTCTTGAGTAAAATTTGCTAGACAAATTTTCTTAA
>JAZNIX010000023.1:0-12692 GCA_045577715.1 Faecousia sp. | reverse complement strand
ACCTTCGGCGAGTCCGATTACGACCAGAAGGACTCCGCCGGCTTCATCAACCTCTACGGCCTGCCCATCAAGGTCAAGGCCATGGTCGATGCCAAGAATAAGAAGTAAGTAAAAAACACGCACGTCATTGCGAGGAGGGCGTAGCCCGACGTGGCAATCCCCTCCAAGCGTCCGGAAACCTTCGGGGATTGCCACGCCAGTGTGCGCACTGGCTCGCAATGACGTTCCTTTTTAAGAATGGAGAGCAAACATGGCTAAAATGTGGGCCGGACGGACGGACGGCATGACCGAAAAGATTGCGGATGACTTTAATTCCTCTATCCGCTTTGACAGCCGGATGTATCGGCAGGATATTACCGGCAGCATGACCCATGCGGCTATGCTGGCGGCGCAGGGGATCATTTCTCAGGCGGATGCGGATGAGCTGATTGCAGGACTGGAAGGAATTTTGAAGGATCTGGACTGCGGTGCCCTTGCCATTGATATGGAGTGTGAGGACATTCACATGTTTGTGGAGCAGGTGCTGACCCAGCGGCTGGGGGATGTGGGGAAAAAGCTCCACACCGCCCGAAGCCGGAATGACCAGGTGGCACTGGATATCCGTATGTATTTACGGGAACAAATCGATGAAATTTCCGGGCTTGTCCGCCACTTGACCACTACGGTTACTGCCAAGGCAGAGCAATACGCAGATACCATTATGCCGGGCTACACCCATTTGCAGCGGGCCCAGCCCATTACCTTTGGGCATCACTTGATGGCCTATGCCATGATGTTTTTGCGGGATTTGCAGCGGCTGGCAGACTGCAGGAAGCGTATGAATTTTTCGCCTATTGGCTGTTGTGCTCTGGCCGGAACAACCTACCGGATTGACCGCCGGTTTGAAGCAGAGCAGCTGGGCTTTGACGGCGTGTGCAAAAACAGCCTGGATGGCGTATCCGACCGGGATTTCTGCGTGGAGCTGATGAGCGCGATTTCCTTGCTTATGATGCACCTTAGCCGGTTTTCCGAGGAAATTATCCTCTGGTGTAGCTGGGAATTTCAGTTTGTGACCCTTTCGGATGCCTACACCACCGGCTCGTCCATCATGCCCCAGAAGAAAAATGCGGACATGGCAGAGTTGGTTCGGGGCAAAACCGGCCGGGTATACGGAGATTTGATGGCCCTGCTGACCACGCTGAAGGGACTGCCTCTTGCCTACAACAAGGATATGCAGGAGGACAAGGAAAGCGTTTTCGATGCCTGTGACACGGTAAAAATGTGCTTGCAGGTCTTCGACGGCATGGTGCAAACCATGACCGCCAACGAAGATTCTATGAAGCGTGCTGCCCAAAAGGGCTTTATCAATGCCACAGATTTGGCAGATTATCTGGTGAAAAAAGGAATGCCTTTCCGCAGTGCCTATAAGATTTCCGGACAGCTGGTGGCATACTGTATTGCCAACAATACGGTTTTGGAGGAACTGCCTCTGGAGCTGTATTTACAGTACAGCGACCTTTTTGAAGCTGACCTTTATCACGAAATTGATTTGAAAACCTGCGTTGATAAACGCATTAGTGAGGGTGGAACCTCCACAGACTCCGTGATGGAGCAGATATCCTATGTGAAAGCGGCGTTGACCTGACACGGTAGAAACAGAAAAGGGGACAGGATATGCGTATCGTAGTAAAAATCGGCACTTCTACATTGGCCCACCCCACGGGGCATTTGAACATCCGTCGGGTGGAGGAACTGTGCAAGTGCATCAGCGACATCAAAAATGCCGGCCATGAGGTGATTGTAGTCTCCTCCGGTGCTATTGGCATGGGTGTGGGCAAGCTGGGACTGCGCCATCGGCCTACGGATATTCCCACTAAGCAGGCGGCCGCCGCAGTGGGACAGTGCGAGCTGATGTATACATACGATAAGCTGTTCAGCGAATACAGCCATACAGTAGCCCAGCTTCTGATTACCGGAGAAGACATTGCCAGCGAAAAGCGCCATGACAATTTCGGCAATACCATTAACAAATTGCTGGAACTGGGGGCGTTGCCCATTATCAATGAGAATGATACCGTTTCCACCGAGGAAATCGTCATTGGAGATAATGATACCTTAGCGGCCATCGTTGCCAAGAGTGTCAATGCCCAACTGCTGATTTTGCTGTCGGATATTGACGGCCTTTATACCGCTGACCCCCATACCCATCCCGAGGCAGAACTGATTCATGAGGTTTCCGAGCTGAATGACAGTATTTATGCCTTGGCCGGTGCAAGCGCCTCCCAGCAGGGAACCGGCGGTATGGTCACCAAGCTTCGGGCGGCGGCGATTTGTACGGAGTGCGGCTGTGATATGGTCATTGCCAACGGGGATTGTCCGGAGCATTTGTATGAGATTCTGAACGGACAGACGGTAGGCACCAGATTTGTGGGGAAACGATGATGAAACAAATGCTTTTGGCTGCAAAAGCGGCGAAATCCACAGTCAGTTTACTGACGACCCAGCAGAAAAATGACGGCCTTGCCGCCATGGCGGCGGCTTTGGAGCAACAGCAGGAAAAAATCCTTGTGGCCAACGCGCTGGACTTGGAACAAGCCAGAGGAACGGTCTCCCAGGTGATGCTGGACCGGCTCGCCTTAACGCCGGAGCGGATCGCCGGAATGGCAAAGGGCATCCGGGAGGTTATGGCATTGCCGGACCCTGTGGGACATATTTTAGAAGAATCCTGCCGGGCCGACGGCCTGAACATTCAGAAGCTGTCTGTCCCAATGGGCGTCATAGCAATCATTTATGAAAGCCGGCCCAATGTAACCGCGGATGCGGCGGCCTTGGCGCTGAAAAGCGGAAATGTTTGCATACTTCGGGGAGGGAAAGAGGCCTTTCGGTCTGCCAATGCCATTGTTTGTGCGTTGCGCGAGGGGCTGGCATCTGTGGGGATTCCGGAAACTGCAATCAATCTGGTGCAGGATACCTCCCGGGACAGTGCCAGAGCGTTGATGACAGCAAACGGCTATGTTGACCTGCTGATTCCCAGAGGCGGAGCAGGCTTAATCAATACCTGTGTCCAGACGGCTACGGTTCCCTGTATTGCTACCGGTACAGGCATTTGCCATGTATATGTGGAAGCATCCGCAGATTTGGAAATGGCACTAAAAATCGTGAACAATGCCAAAACCAGCCGCCCCAGTGTCTGTAACGCAGAAGAAGTACTGCTGGTAGACAAAAAGATTGCTCCGGTGTTTTTGCCTATGCTCTATGAAAAGCTGGTAACAGAGCGGAAAAAGGCCGGTTTCATTCCTGTTGAACTGCGGCTGGATGGGTTTGCAAAATCCATTATTCCCGGCGAAGCGGCAGGGGAATTGGATTTTGACACAGAATTTCTGGATTATATTTTGGCAGTACGCTGTGTGGATGGCGTGCAAGAGGCGGTGCAACATATCCGCGACCATTCCACAGGCCACAGCGAGGCCATCGTCACCTGCTCTGAGGAGGCGAAAAAGGCCTTTGCTTCCGGGGTGGATTCTGCCGCGGTGTATATCAATGCCTCTACCCGGTTTACCGATGGCGGCGAATTTGGGCTAGGCTGTGAAATGGGAATTTCTACCCAAAAGCTTCACGCCAGAGGGCCTATGGGACTGAAAGAGCTGACCAGCTACAAATATGTAATTACCGGAGAAGGTCATATCCGTTGAGCACCGAAGATTCAGCAAACACCAGAAAGAGAAATGTTTTTGCCGATAGGTATTGACGGAGCAGGAAACCGGTGATAAAATGGACGAATCAAATAAAAGAGGTGGATGATTATGGCAAAGAAAGAGATTGATTGGGGCAGTCTTGGCTTCGGTTATGTAAAGACCGATTTGAGATATGTATCCAATTTTAAGAACGGTCAGTGGGATGACGGTGCATTGACAGACCAGGCCACCATTACCATGAGCGAATGTGCCTGTGTACTGCAGTATGCCCAAACCTGCTTTGAAGGACTGAAGGCCTATACCACGGTGGATGGCAAAATTGTTTGCTTCCGGCCGGATTTGAATGCGGCCCGGATGGCAGATTCCTGCCGCCGGATGAAAATGCCCGTGTTCCCGGAGGAGCGGTTTGTGGATGCCGTGGTGCAGACGGTTCGCGCCAATGCTGACTGGGTGCCCCCCTATGGCTCCGGTGCTTCCTTGTATCTGCGTCCGTATATGTTCGGCAGTGATGCCATTATCGGTGTTAAGCCTGCCAACGAGTTCCAGTTCCGGATTTTTGCAACTCCTGTGGGTCCCTACTTTAAGGGAGGCATCAAGCCCCTTACCTTGCGGATTTCCGATTATGACCGGGCAGCCCCCAGAGGGACAGGACATATTAAGGCGGGCCTTAACTATGCTATGAGCCTGTATCCCATTGTGGATGCCCATGAGAAGGGCTACGATGAAAATGTCTATTTGGACAGCGCCACAAGAACCTGTATTGAAGAAACCGGCGGTGCCAATATTATCTTTGTAACCAAGGACGGCAAGCTGGTAACGCCCAAGTCCGACACCATTCTGCCCTCCATTACCCGCCGTTCTCTGATGGTGGTTGCCAAGGAGTATCTGGGCATGGAGGTGGAGGAACGGGAAGTTCCTCTTACCGAGCTGGACAGCTTTGCTGAGTGCGGTCTGTGCGGCACAGCGGCGGTCATTTCTCCGGTGGGCAAGATTGTGGACCACGGCAGAGAAATTTCCTTCGCCGGCATGGGTCCTGTGATTCAAAAGCTGTACGATACTCTGACCGGTATCCAAATGGGCAGAATCGAAGGCCCCGAGGGCTGGATTCAGGTGATTGAATAAGCCGTTTCAGTGAATATTTGTGGCGCTGCATCTGCAGTGCCACATTCCTTTGTCAGCAAGAAAATTTCAGAAAAAACCTATTGACTTTACCGCGATAAAGTGCTAAACTGATGAAGTAATTTGTTTAGGAGGCTGGGTTTATGAAATTTGCTTCGGAATCCGTTGACCGGCTGTTTGACACCATCTTAAACCTAAAGAGCAGGGAAGATTGCTATGCCTATTTTGAAGACCTTTGTACCATCAAGGAAATTCAGGATATGGCACAGCGACTGGATGTGGCGATTCTTTTGTCAAAGGGCTACAGCTATCAGAAAATTACGGAACAGGTAGAAACCAGTACAGCCACCATTGGCCGTGTCAGCAAGTGTCTCAATTACGGAAGCGGCGGCTACCGAAAGGCCATTGATGCCTTGGAAAAGCAGGAGGGACAGAAATGAATTTACTTTCCTTGGGATTTCAGGAAAAGGTGATTTTTGAATTGCGGGGGCTATATAACCGCTATGGCTACGCCCAGTATAAAATGAGCAAGTTTGAAGAATATGACCTATATGCCAAAAATAAGGATTTTCTGATTTCCGACAGCGTGATTACCTTTATGGATTTCAGCGGAAAACTGATGGCCTTGAAGCCGGACGTGACCCTTTCTATTGTCAAAAACAGCAAGGATTGCCCGGATTCGGTGCAGAAGCTGTATTATAACGAGAATATTTATCGGGTCGCCAAGGGCAGCGGTGCATTTCGTGAAATGATGCAGGTGGGACTGGAGTGTTTAGGTGCCATTGACCGGTATACCATTTGCGAAGTGCTGACCTTGGCAGTGGAGAGCTTAAAAAAGATTTCCCCTAACAGTGTGCTGAATGTTTCCCATTTGGGACTCTTAACCCAGATATTGGACTATATGGGAATTTCGGATGCCATCCGGGGTGAGATTCTCCATGCCATTGGGGAGAAGAACCCACATGATTTACTGCGTATTTGTCAGCAAGCCGGTGTTTCTCAGGAAAGTGCAGAAACCCTGGCGGCGCTTTCCAAGCTCAGCGGTTCCCCGGAGCAGGTACTGCAGGCATTGGAAACCCTAACTGCTTCCTTACTTCCGAAAGAGGAGCTAACCCAGACTCAGGCGCTGTTTTCCTCCCTTGCACCGGAGATATTGGATACGATTCATTTTGATTTTTCCGTAGTGGATGATATCCATTACTATAACGGCATTGTATTTAAGGGCTTTGTGGACGGCGTGCCCAACAGTGTTCTGTCCGGCGGTCAGTATGATAAGCTGATGCACAAGATGCACCGCAAATCCGGTGCCATCGGCTTCGCCGTCTATATGGATGCGCTGGAACGGCTGGATACCCAAGCAAAAGCCTACGATGTGGATGTGGCAGTCCTTTATGATGCTCAGTCAAATCTAAATACGGTTGCCGAATACACAAAAAAACTCCGGGCCGATGGCAGTACCGTGATGGTACAGCAGTGCCTGCCGGAGGGGTTGCGCTACCGGCGCATGGTGAAAATTTGCGGCAGTGAGGTGAAGGAAATTGAAGCCAATGCTTAATATTGCACTGCCCAAGGGCAGATTGGGAGAAAAGGTATATGCCATGTTCGAAAAGGCAGGCTTTGAGTGTCCTTCCATCCGGGAAGAAAGCCGAAAGCTGATTTTTGAAAACCCGGAGAAGGGTGTCCGTTATTTCTGGGTGAAGCCGTCAGACGTGGCCATTTATGTAGAGCGGGGCGCGGCGGATATCGGTGTGGCCGGTAAGGACATTCTGCTGGAATACAGCCCGGACGTTTATGAATTGCTGGACTTACATACCGGAAAATGCCGGATGGCCGTGGCGGCAAAAAAGGATTTTTGCGACGATATGCAAAGAACCTTGCGGGTGGCGACCAAGTTTTCCAATATTGCCGCCCAGTATTACCGTTCCATCGGTCGGGATATTGATATTATCCACTTAAACGGCTCCATTGAAATTGCCCCGATTTTGGGCCTTTCCGACGTAATTGTGGATATTGTGGAAACCGGGAAAACCTTGAAGGAGAACGACTTGGAGGTATTCCAGACCATTGTTCCCATTAGCGCCCGACTGATTGCCAACAAGGCGGCATATCAGTTCAAAAAGGAAGTTATGGAACAGCTGAGAGAGAACCTTGCCGGACAGATGGAGGCATAAAAATGATTCAGATTTTGAAATACGGGCAAGTCCCCAATAGCGAGATTTTCGCCCGAAAAGAACCGAATATCAATGTGGAGGCCATTGTTTCCGACATCATTGCAGATGTAAGGGAAAACGGAGATAAGGCACTGTTTGCCTACTGTGAAAAATTTGACAAAGCCAAGTTATCTGCATTACAGGTGACCCAGCAGGAGATGGACGAAGCTTTGGCCCAGGTCGAGCCGGCTTTTTTGGAAATTTTAGAAAAAGCCGCTGCTAATATCCGGAAATTTCATTCCCGGCAGGTTCGCAACAGCTTTGTGATTAACGATGAGGATGGGGTGGTCATCGGCCAGAAGATTATCCCTGTGGACCGGGCAGGTCTGTATGTCCCCGGCGGTACGGCCAGCTATCCTTCCACAGTGCTGATGGATTCCATTCCCGCGAAAATTGCCGGATGCCGGGAAGTGGTCATGGTTACGCCTCCCAATCAGGAAGGGAAGATACAGCCGGTGATTCTGGCCGCCGCAAAGGTAGCCGGCATTGATAGGATTTTCAAGGTCGGCGGCGCCCAAGCCATTGCCGCGCTGGCCTACGGTACGGAAACCATACCCAAGGTGGATAAAATCGTAGGCCCGGGGAATGCCTTCGTGGCAGAGGCGAAAAAGCAGGTGTTCGGAAAAGTATCCATTGATATGATTGCCGGGCCCAGTGAGATTCTCATTGTTGCCGACGGAGCCACAGACCCCCGGTATGCCGCCGCGGATTTGCTTTCCCAGGCAGAACACGATAAATTGGCCAGTGCGGTTCTGGTTACGGATAGCTTGAGCCTGGCAGAGGCAGTACAGCTGGAGCTGGAGCGGCAGATTCCCCTGCTGGAGCGCAGGGAAATCGCCCGAGCCTCCATTGACGATTATGGAAAAATCATTGTGGCGGAGAATCTGATGCAGGCCATCGACATTGCCAATGAAATTGCACCGGAGCATCTGGAGCTGTGTGTAGAGCAGCCCTTTGACTATTTGGATAAAATTCGCCACGCCGGTTCGATTTTCATGGGCAGAAACTGCCCCGAGGCCTTGGGCGATTACTTTGCCGGGCCCAATCACACCCTGCCTACCAGCGGCACAGCCAGATTGTCCAGTCCGCTGTCTGTAGACGATTTCATTAAGAAGACCCAATTTACATACTACACGAAAGACGCGCTGAAAAAGGTGGCAAAGGATGTAGCCTATTTTGCCAAGGCAGAGGGGCTGACTGCCCATGCCAAAAGTGCAGCCATTCGTACAGAGGAGACAGATATATGAGCAGATTTTTCAGTGAGCAGTTCCGTAGCGTGACCCCCTATGTGCCCGGAGAACAGCCTAAGGACAAGAAGTACATTAAGCTCAATACCAACGAATCACCCTTTCCTCCGTCTCCCAAGGCCCAGGCCTATGCAAAGCAGGCTGCCCAAGAGCTGCAGCTTTATTCCGACCCGGAGTGTAAGCTGCTGCGGGAAAAGATGGCCCAGCGGTTGGGTGTGAGCATGGATGAAATCGTATTTACCAACGGTTCGGATGAGATTCTGAATTTTGTATTTATGGCTTTTTGCGATAAAAACCATCCTGTGGCTTTCCCGGATATCAGCTACGGTTTTTACCCTGTGTATGCCAATCTTTACGGGATTCCTGCTACGCAGATACCTTTGCGGGAGGACTTTTCTATCTGCGCCGATGACTATATCGGCTTGAACCGCACCATTGTGATTGCCAATCCCAATGCGCCCACCGGACTGGCACTACCCCTGTCGGAGATTGAGCGAATCGTTAAGGGAAATCCCGACAATGTGGTGGTTATCGACGAGGCCTATGTGGATTTTGGGGGAGAAAGTGCAGTAACGCTGATTCCCAAGTACGACAATTTGCTGGTAACCCAAACCTTTTCCAAGTCCCGCTCCATGGCTGGCGGCAGACTGGGGTTTGCTGTAGGCAATCAGGCATTGATTCAGGATTTGAATACCATTCGGTTTTCCACCAATCCCTTTAACATCAATGCAATGACCATGGCCGCCGGCATCGGCTCTTTGGAAGACGAGGAATACTTCCGTGACAATTGCCGGGCGATTATCGAAAACAGAACATGGCTGACCGGGGCTTTGCGGAAGATGGGCTTTACGGTGATTGATTCCATGACCAATTTCGTATTTGCCAAGCACCCCAAGCTGGGGGGCAAGGAGCTGTATCTGCGGTTGAAGGATAACGGCATTTTGGTGCGGCATTTTGGCGGCGAACGGCTGACACCGTTTATTCGCATTACCATTGGAGATGCCCAGCAAATGCAGATTCTGGCGGATACTATTGAGAAAATCTTGGAGGGGAGTCTATGAGAACAGCAGAAATCATCCGAAATACGGCAGAAACCCAAATTGAATTATCCCTGTCCCTGGAGGGAACAGGAAACAGTACCGTCAATACCGGTTGCGGATTTCTTGACCATATGCTGACCCTCTTTGCCAAGCACGGCAGATTTGATTTGAAGGTAAGCTGTAAAGGGGATACCTATGTAGACGACCACCACACCGTAGAGGATGTGGGCATTGCTCTGGGACAGGCCTTTAAGGAGGCCTTGGGAGAGAAAAAAGGCATTTGCCGCTATGGAAATATGATTCTGCCTATGGATGAAGCACTGATTTTGACGGCGGTGGATTTGTCCGGCAGAGGATATTTAGGTTACGATTTGCAGATTCCTACAGAAAAAGTGGGCACTTTTGATACTGAGCTGGTGCAGGAGTTCTGGCTGGGCTTTATCCGGAATGCCCAGTGTACCCTCCACATCCGTCAGCTTGCCGGAGCGAATTCTCACCACATCATCGAAGGCGCTTTCAAGGCGGCAGGTCGGGCACTGCGGCAGGCCGTGGCAGTAGACCCGGAATTTGCAGATGAGATTCCGTCCACAAAGGGAGTTTTGGCATGATTGCATTGGTGGATTACGGTGTGGGCAATCTGTTTTCGCTGAAAAGCTCTTTTGGTGCCATCGGTGAGGAAATTCAGGTTGTCAGCGACGCGGAGAGCCTTGCCCGGGCAGATAAAATCATTCTGCCGGGGGTGGGTGCCTTTGAAGATGCGGCTCAGAAGCTACGGAACTCCGGATTGGATAAAGAGCTGCTTACGCAGGCAGAGGCCGGAAAGCCCTTGATGGGCATTTGCCTTGGTATGCAGCTGCTGTTTGAAGAAAGCTATGAATATGGCGTACATAAGGGCTTGGGACTGATTCCCGGCCAGGTACGGCCCATTGCGGAGGTAATTCCCGAGGGATATAAAATTCCCCACATCGGCTGGAACGGACTTCATCTTCAAAAAGACACACCCTTATTTCAAAATATTTCCCAGGGGGACTGTGTGTATTTTGTCCATTCTTATTATGCCACCGGCTGTCAGCCCTTTACCATTGCCACCACGGAGTACGGCGCAGAGCTGACGGCGGCGGTGCAAAGGGAGAATGTGTTTGGCTGTCAGTTCCATCCGGAAAAAAGCGGAAATGTGGGACTTGCCATCTTAAAGGCCTTTGCGGGGTTGTAAGGAGGCGGAAACAATGATTATTTATCCTGCCATTGATTTATATGGAGGGAAAGCAGTTCGCCTGCTACGGGGCGATTATGCCCAAATGACAGTATACAGCGATTGTCCTGTGGATGTGGCCAGGGACTTTGTCAGCCAGGGCGCGACCCATATTCATTTGGTGGATTTAGAGGGCGCAAAGGATGGGACAACGCCCAATTTTGAAACGGTATGCGCTATTAAGGAAAAGACCGGTGCATTTTGCGAGATTGGCGGCGGCATCCGAAACATGGACGTGCTGAACCGTTATCTGTCTGCAGGCATTGACCGGGCGATTTTGGGGACTGCCGCTGTCACGGAGGAAGGCTTTCTGCGGGAGGCGGTAGAACGTTTTGGCCCAAAGATTGCTGTGGGGCTGGACATTCGTGACGGATATGTTGCTATCAAGGGATGGACAGAAAAATCCGATTTGGAGGCCATGGCATTTTGCGAAAAGCTGGCAAAGCTTGGGGTGAAGACTCTGATTTGCACGGATATTTCCAAGGACGGTGCCATGGAGGGGGCAAATCATAGCCTGTATCAGCAGCTTTCCCAGCACTTTGATATGCAAATCATCGCTTCCGGCGGCGTATCTTCCATGGAGGATGTAAAGCGTTTGGCGGATATGAAGCTACATGGCGCAATTATCGGCAAGGCCTATTACACAGGGGCAATCTGTTTGGCAGAGGCCATTGAGGTGGCAAAATGATAACAAAAAGAATCATTCCCTGCTTGGATGTGAAAGACGGCAGGGTGGTCAAGGGTGTCAATTTCGGGGGCTTGCAGGATGTGTCCTCCCCGGTGGAATTGGCCAAATATTACAGTGACCATGGGGCGGATGAGCTGGTGTTTTACGATATTACCGCCTCCGCAGAGGGAAGAAAGCTGTTTACGGATATTTTGCGGGAAACTGCCAGTCAGGTGTTTATTCCTTTGACGGTGGGTGGCGGCATCAATACCGTGGAGGATTTCGACCGGGTCTTAAAATGCGGTGCAGATAAGGTCAGTGTCAATTCCGGTGCCATTCGCAACCCGGAGCTGGTGACGGAAGCGGCAAAACGCTACGGCGACCAATGCGTAGTGCTTTCTGCTGATGTAAAACGGGTAGACGGTCAGTTCCGGGTGTTTGCCAAAGGCGGCCGTGTGGACACCGGCATGGAGGCCATTTCCTGGATAAAGCGGTGTGTGGAAAACGGTGCAGGAGAAGTGGTGGTCAATTCCATTGATACCGACGGTGTGAAAGGCGGATTTGACCTTCCCATGCTGGAGGCGGTGTGCAACGCAGTATCCGTTCCGGTGATTGCCTCCGGCGGCGCAGGAAAAATTGAGGACTTTATCACATTGTTTCAGGCTTTGCCCCAAGTCGATGCCGGCTTAGCCGCATCCATATTCCATTTTGGAGAGGTACAGATACCGGACTTAAAATTATCTATGTCCCAGGCAGGAATTCCTGCCAGACGATAAGGAGTGTAACGATATGATTCAAATTGACCAACTGAAATTTGACGAAAACGGACTGATTCCGGCGATTGTGGTGGATGCCATTACCAAAAAGGTATTGACCTTGGCCTACATGAACAAGGAAAGCCTGAAAATCTCCATGGAAAAGGGCTTAACCTGCTTCTGGAGCCGTTCCCGGCAGGAACTGTGGCTGAAGGGCGAAACCAGCGGAAACTATCAGCATATCGTTTCCATCACAGCCGATTGCGATGGAGATGCTTTGGTGGTTATGGTGGAAAAGGAAGGCCCGGCCTGCCATTTGGGCACGGATTCCTGCTTTGAACAGCTTCTGTTCCAGAGCCAGGAGCGTCATGAGTTCTCTTATGAGGGACTGATGGAGCTTCTGGTGGGACGCAAACTGGAAAAGAAGGAAGGCTCTTACACCACATATCTGTTTGAAAAGGGCTTGGATAAAATCCTTAAGAAGGTGGGCGAAGAATCCACCGAGGTAATTATTGCGGCGAAGGACCAAGATAAGAAAGAAACCATTTATGAAATTGCAGACCTTGCCTACCATGTGATGGTACTGATGGTGCAGATGGGGATTTCCGTCGAAGATATCCGCGCAGAGCTTGCCGGGCGTCATGTTATTGACCACAAGGTAAAGCAGGAAAAAATGACCTCCTGAGGTGTACCTATGCGGGAAAAACTGGATACGATCCCCATTAACG
>JAZNIX010000022.1:0-105584 GCA_045577715.1 Faecousia sp. | reverse complement strand
CACCAAAGCCTCCCTCTGACGAGGGAGGTGGCTTCGCCAAAGGCGAAGACGGAGGGAGAGAAACTACCCCTCAGTCACGCTGTTCGCGTGACAGCTCCCCTGACAAGGGGAGCCTTGGCGATAAGCTAAACGATCATTTATGTGACTATCCCTATTGGGGAGGAATGTATATGCAAACCCTATATTTATCTGCCGACCATCCGGACACGCCGGCTCTGGCTTCTGAAATTATCAAAAACGGCGGCCTGGTGGCCATTCCCACAGAAACCGTCTACGGTCTGGGTGCCAACGGCCTGGATGAATCTGCCGTAGCCAAAATTTTCAAAGCCAAGGGCCGGCCTCAGGACAATCCTTTGATTCTTCATGTGTCCGATCCTGCGGATATGGAGCGTTTCTGCCACAGCATTCCGGAGCGCGCCTATGCCTTGACGAAGGCTTTCTGGCCCGGTCCTCTGACCTTGGTATTACCTGCCCGGGACATTGTCCCCAAGTGCACCACCGCCGGCCTGCCTACGGTGGCTGTCCGCTGCCCGGATAATGAAATTACCCGTCAAATCATCCGCTTGGCCGGTGTTCCTGTAGCTGCGCCCTCTGCCAATCTGTCCGGCAAGCCCTCCACCACCACCGCCCAGCATGTTCTCCATGACCATAACGGCAAAATCGATGCCATCGTGGACGGCGGTGCCTGCCGTGTAGGTGTGGAATCTACCATTGTGGATTTGACGGAAGACCGCCCCAGACTGCTTCGTCCCGGTGGTATTACACCGGAACAGCTTCTGGAGGTTCTGGGGGATTTGGTGGTGGATAAAGCCGTCATCGCCCAGATAGACAAGGATGCGGTGGTCAAAGCCCCCGGTATGAAATACCGCCACTATGCGCCGGAAAGCGAGGTCATTATCGTATCCGGCAGTCGTCAAAAGGCCGCGGAATACATCCGCCGTCATTTCGTCCCCGGCGACCGGGTGCTCTGCTTTGCAGAGGAACTCCCTCTGTATGCCGGTTGCGCACCCTTAGCCTACGGAAAAGAATCCGATGTTGCCTCTCTTTCTGCCGGTCTTTTTGCCGCATTGCGGGAGCTGGATGACCCCCATATTCACCGGGTATACGCCCGCTGTCCTGAGGGCGATGGCATTGCCTATGCGGTTCAAAATCGGCTGAAAAAGGCCGCAGCTTTCCATATTGTGGATGCGGAGGTGGCGCCATGATTATCGGCATCACCGGCGGAACCGGCAGTGGAAAAACCACATTGCTGAAAATCCTTCGTCAGCATGGGGCACTGGTGCTGGACTGCGATGCGATTTACCATCAATTATTGAAAACCAGCCCCAAACTTCTGCAAGAAATTGAAGCTCATTTCCCCGGCACAGTCACTAATGGCCAGCTTGACCGAAAACATCTGGGCTCTGTAGTTTTTTCCAATCAGTCCGCCCTTTTAACTCTGAATCAAATCACCCATGCCGCTGTTCGGGAGGAAGTCCTCCATGACCTGGCATCCGCCCCCGGCCTTGCGGCCATTGATGCCATCGGCCTGTTTGAGAGCGGCCTTGCGGAGCTGTGCGATATTACCGTGGCTGTTGTCGCCCCCGTTGCAGAACGAATCCGCCGACTCACCGCCCGGGATAATATTCCCCAGGAATATGCCCAAAAACGGATACAGGCTCAGCATGAAGATAACTGGTTTCGGGAAAAATGCGATTATGTGCTGACAAATGACAGCACTCCCCAGGCTTTTCAAGCAAGATGCCTTGCTTTTTGCCAGGAAATTGGTATAATGTAAGAAAACCGAAAAAGGAGAATTGCTATGACCACCGACGAACTTCGCGAAAATCTGCTGTCAGCTCCAAAAAACGGCTATGCCCGTATCACGGAGGCCCAAAGAGCTGATATGGAGGCCTATATCAAACGGTATGTTTCCTTTATCGACACTTGTAAAACCGAACGGGAGGCGACCGCTTGGGCTGTTGCCGAAGCGGAAAAGAACGGCTTCCGTCCCCTGACCCCGGGCATGGAGGTCAAGGCTGGTGATAAGGTCTATCTGAATAACCGGGGCAAATCCATTTTGCTGGCCGTTGTGGGCTCTGAACCTCTGTCCTGCGGTGCCAACATCTGCGCCGCCCATGTAGACTCTCCCCGGATGGACGTAAAGCCCAATCCGCTGTATGAAGATTCCGGCATCGCCTATTTCAAAACCCATTACTACGGCGGCATTAAAAAGTACCAATGGCCCACCATTCCTCTGGCACTGCACGGTGTCGTTTACCGGAAAGACGGCAGCGTTATCACTGTCACCGTCGGTGAGGATGAGAGTGACCCTGTGCTGATGGTTTCCGACCTTTTGATTCATCTGGCTGCCGAACAGCTTCAGAAAACTGCCGCCAAGGTCATTGAAGGCGAACAGCTAAATGTGATTCTGGGCACCGAACCCCTGGAGGGGGAAGGCAGTGACCTGGTAAAGCTGAATATTATGAAATGGCTCAACGAGAAATACGGCCTCATCGAGTCCGATTTCCTGTCTGCAGAGCTGACCGTCGTTCCTGCCGGCAAATGCCGGGAGGTAGGTCTGGACCGCAGTCTGCTGGCGGCCTACGGCCACGACGACCGGGCCTGTGCCTATGCTGAGCTGGAGGCTCTTTTCACCATCGGCACGCCCAAAAAGACCGCCGTGTGCATCCTTGCAGACAAAGAAGAAATCGGCAGTGTGGGCGTATCCGGTATGCTGAGCCATGCATTTGAATATTTCATGGGTATTTTGTGTGACGGGCAGGGGGTAAAGCTGGAGCATTGCTTTGCCAACTCTTTCTGCCTGTCTGCGGATGTTTCCAATGCTTTTGACCCCAATTTTGCAGAAACCTGCGACCGCCGGAATAACAGCCAAATCAATTACGGCATTTCCATTTGTAAGTATACCGGTTCCCGGGGCAAGGGCGGCGCCTCCGATGCTTCTGCAGAGGCCATGGGTCATGTCCGCACCACACTGGACAATGCCGGTGTTATCTGGCAAATCGCCACCCTAGGCAAGGTAGACCAGGGCGGTGGCGGCACGGTAGCCGCCTATATGGCCAACCGCAACATTGTCACCGTAGATGCCGGCGTTCCTGTGCTGAGCATGCACGCTCCCCTGGAGCTGGTTTCCAAGCTGGACTGCTTTGAGACCATGCTTGCCTGTAAGGCAATTTATCTGGCATAATTCGCTTCCCATCTTCCCCGCGGGAGTTCCCTCCCGCGGGGTTCTTCTTCGCTTTCCCCGGCACTAAATGATCGTTTATCTTACGAATGGCGTGCACCAAAGCCTCCCTCTGACGAGGGAGGTGGCTTCGCCAAAGGCGAAGACGGAGGGAGAGAAACTACCCCTCAGTCCCGCTGTTCGCGTGACAGCTCCCCTGACAAGGAGAGCCTTGGCGATAAGCTAAACGATCATTTAGCAATTCATGACAAAAAGGGGGCTGTTGCGGTTTTTGCAACAGCCCCCTTTGTCTTATTTCATCCGTTTTTCCAAGGTGGATACATTCAGCGAGGTCAGATACACCCGATGAAATCCATATTCTGCCGTAAGCACATAGGCCTTTGGCAAATCGTCACAGGGAACAACCTGTCCGTTTTTCTCTGCCTGGTTCAGAAAATCCCGGGTTTTGGCGGAAATTGTGGTATTATCCATGTCAAAAATACCAATTACCGAGGAATCCCGAACAGAAAAATCATTGCCGATGGGCAGGTACATCCCTATTCCCCCTTGATTTTCTTCCACTGGGCAACTGCCAATTGGTCACAGCGGTTGTTTTTGGGATTCTCGGCGTGGCCCTTGACCCAGTGATAGTGAAGCTGATGCTTTTCCGTCAATGCCAGAAGCGTTTCCCATAAATCCGGGTTCAGGGCAGGCTTTTTATCGGATTTGACCCAATTTTTCTTTTTCCAGCCCCGGGCCCAGCCCTTTTCTAAGGCATCTATGACATACTTGGAATCGGAATACAGCTCCACAATACAGGGTTCTTTCAGGGCTTCCAATCCCCGAATCACCGCCGTCAGCTCCATCCGGTTATTGGTGGTGCTATGCTCTCCCCCGGAAAGCTCCTTTTCCACGCCGTTAAATTCCAGAATCGCCCCCCAGCCACCGGGACCGGGGTTGCCGGAGCAAGCCCCGTCGGTATAAAGGGTCACGGTCTTCATTCGGTAACCTCGGCAGGCTCTTCACCGTCCACCCGCTCAATGGACACCACCTCATTGCCCTCTTCGATACGCATGACGATAACACCCTGCACATCCCGCTTATAAATATTGACAGAGGCTGCAGGAATCCGGATAATGACACCGCCGTTTTCAATGACCATCACATCGTCATTTTCCGCCACCACGCGACAGCCGGCAATCTTTCCGGTCTTTTCGGTGATATTGTAGTTTTTCAAGCCCTTACCGCCCCGGTTCTGCGCCACCTTTTCTCCATCCGGACCGGTACGCAGATATTCGGAAAGCTCGGTGCGCTTGCCGTAGCCGTTGACGGTAACAGTAAGCAAGGTCTTTCCTGCCTCTGCCTTTTCCGCGCCGATGACGCAGTCCCCGTCGGTCAAGAGAATACCCCGCACACCGGCGGCATCCCGACCCATAGGACGCACGTCTCTTTCGTTGAAGCAGATAGCCATACCCTCAGCAGTGGCCAGAATGATATTGTCATCGCCCTCGGTGCGAATCACATTAACAAGCTGGTCGTCTTCCTCCAGGGTAATGGCGCGGATACCGCCCTTGCGGTTGGTCTTCAGGGCAACAAAGGGAATCCGCTTCACCGTACCCTTTTTGGTACACATCATCAAAAATTCATTTTCGTTAAATTCTCTTGTGACCACCATCGCGGTGACATTTTCGCCCTGCTCCAAAGGCAAGACGTTCACAATGGCCGTGCCCCTTGCGGTTCTTCCTGCCTCGGGAATCTGATATCCCTTCCGGTGATGTACCCGACCCTTATCTGTAAAGAACAGCATATGGTCATGGGTGGAGGCCACATTGATGGACTTTACATAGTCCTCTTCCTTCAGATTCTGGGCGTTCACGCCCCGGCCACCCCGGCTCTGGGTACGGTAAATATCCACCGGCATCCGCTTGATATAGCCTTGCTTGGACAAGGTAAAGGCGCAGGTTTCCTCCTCAATCAAGTCCTCAATGTCGATTTCGTCCTCAATATCCTGGATTTCCGTCTTCCGCGCATCTCCAAACTTGTCCCGAATGGCAATCAGCTCTTCCCGCAAAACTGCCTGCAGCTTTTCGGGATTTGCCAGAAGCTCCAGATAATACCGGATTTTTTCCTGCAGCTCGTCAAATTCGCCCTGCAGCTTTTCCCGGTCAAGCCCCTGCAGTGCCTTCAAGCGCATATCCAAAATGGCCTGTGCCTGCACATCCGACAGGCCGAACCGTTCCATCAGCTTTTCCTTGGCATCGTCGTAGGCAGAGCGAATAATCCGGATGACCTCATCGATATTGTCCTGGGCAATCAGCAGACCCTCCAAAAGATGGGCCCGCTCTTGCGCCTTTTTCAGGTCATATTGGGTGCGCCGGGTCAGCACATCCATCTGGAAGGCAAGATATTCATCGATGATTTGCCGCAAAGACAAAATCTTGGGCTGTTTTTGGTCATCCACCAAAGCCAGCATAATGATACCGAAGCTGCTCTGCAACGCTGTCTGCTTATACAAATTGTTCAGCACCACTTGAGGATTGGCATCTTTTTTCAGTTCAATGACGATGCGCATACCAATCCGGTCAGACTCGTCCCGAAGGTCAGAAATACCTTCCAGCTTCTTGTCCCGAACCTGCTCGGCAATCTTACGCACCAATTCGCTTTTATTGACCTGGTAAGGCAGCTCCGTAACGATGATGCGCACCCGGTCCGCGCCAAATTCTTCAAATTCCGTACGGGCCCGCACCACTACCTTGCCCCGGCCGGTGGCATAGGCAGCACGGATGCCGCTTCGGCCCATGATAATGCCCCCGGTGGGGAAATCCGGGCCGGAGATATTTTCCATCAAATCCGCCATATTGATTTCCGGGTCATCCAGCACCGCCACGCAGGCATTGATAACCTCCGTCAGATTGTGGGGCGGAATATTAGTAGCCATACCAACAGCAATGCCGTTCGAGCCGTTCACCAGCAAGTTGGGGAAACGGCTGGGCAGTACCCGGGGCTCTTTCTTGGATTCGTCGAAGTTGGGGTCCCAATTCACGGTATCCTTATCGATATCCCGAAGCATCTCGTTGGAGAGCTTACTCAGCCTTGCTTCCGTATAACGGTAAGCAGCGGCAGGGTCTCCGTCAATGGAGCCGAAGTTACCCTGGCCATCCACCAGCATGTACCGCATGGAAAAATCCTGGGCAAGGCGGACCATGGCATCATACACAGAGCTGTCGCCATGGGGATGATAGCTACCCAAAACCGCACCCACGGTGGTGGCAGATTTTTTATACTTTTTATCGGAGGTCAGGCCGTCCTCATACATAGTATACAAAATACGGCGATGGACCGGCTTTAAGCCGTCCCGGACATCCGGCAATGCCCGGCCTACGATGACGCTCATGGCGTACTCAATATAGGACTTTTCCATTTCCTCCACCAGATTGGACTGGGTAATCACCTGGTCGGGAAACAGAATTTCCTCCGGTTTATAGTTTCGGTTATGCTTTGCCATATTGCGTCACCTCCTTAGATATCAATGTTAATGGCATACTTTGCGTTACGTTCAATCCATTCCTTCCGGGGCTCTACCTGCTCGCCCATCAAGATGGTGAAAATTTCGTCTGCGCGGCAAGCATCCTCCAGGGTGATGCGCCGAAGCGTCCGTCTTTCCGGGTCCATGGTGGTTTCCCAAAGCTCATCCTTGTTCATTTCACCAAGACCTTTGTAACGCTGAATCTCAATTTTTGCATTGCTCTCTCCTCGCATTTCCGCGGACACCAAATCCCGCTCCTCGTCGGAATAGGCCACCCGGGTCTGCTTGCCTCTGGTGAGCTTATAAAGCGGCGGCACAGCAGAGTATACAAAGCCGTTTTCAATCAGCGGCCGCATATACCGGAAGAAGAAGGTTAACAGCAATGTGCGAATATGGGCACCGTCCACGTCCGCATCGGACATAATGACAATTTTGTGATAGCGGAGCTTTTCAATGTCAAAATCTTCACCGATTCCGCCGCCTAAGGCAGAAATCAGGGGAGACAGCTTGTCATTTCCGTAAATCCGGTCTACCCGGGCCTTTTCCACATTGAGCATTTTTCCCCACATGGGCAAAATTGCCTGGAACCGGGAGTCTCTGCCCTGGTTGGCAGAGCCGGCTGCGGAGTCACCCTCCACGATGTAGATTTCGCATAGAGCCGGGTCTTTTTCGTTGCAATCCTTCAGCTTATCGGGCATACCGCCGGACTCCAGACCGGTTTTCCGCCGGGCATTTTCCCGGGCTTTCCGGGCGGCTTCTCTTGCCCGGTTGGCCATCATGGCCTTTTCCAGGATGATTTTCGCCGTCTGGGGATGTTCTTCAAAGTAGGTAGTCAGCTGGTCGCCTACCACCTGTTCCACCAGGGTGCGGATATAGGCATTGCCCAGCTTTGCCTTGGTCTGGCCCTCAAATTGGGCATCCGTCAGCTTGACGGAAATAATGGCTGTGATACCCTCCCGGCAGTCCTCGCCGGAAACCTTATCGTCACCCTTAATCAGCCCGTTTTTCAGTCCGTAGTTATTCAGCACCCGGGTCAAGGCGGTCTTAAAGCCGGTTTCATGCATACCGCCCTCGGGGGTACGGACATCGTTGGCAAAGGACAACAGGTATTCGTTGTAACCGTCATTATACTGCAGGGCAATCTCCGCGCTGGCATCGCCCTTATTGCCATTCATATAAATGACATCGGAGTGGATGGTAGTCTTATTCCGGTTGCACCAGGTAGCAAATTCCCGAATACCGCCCTCATAACACATGGTTTCCGTACGAATACCGTCTGGATTCCGGGCATCGGTGATGGTGATGGTAAGACCTGCGTTGAGGAAAGCCTCCTCCCGCATCCGGTCATGAAGAACCTGATAATCGTACTCCAGGGTGTCGAACATTTCCGGGTCCGGCTGGAAGGTGACCTCCGTACCGGTTTTCTCGGTTTTTCCAACAATTTTCATTTCCTGGGTGATATTTCCCCGGGAGAATTTCATTTCGTGAATCAACCCGTTTTTATAAACCCGGGCCTGGAGATTTTCCGACAGAGCGTTAACCACCGACGCGCCGACACCGTGGAGACCGCCGGACACCTTATAACCGCCTCCGCCGAACTTACCGCCGGCGTGAAGCACAGTAAACACGACCTCCAGCGCCGGTTTTCCGGTCTGGGGCTGAATATCCACCGGGATGCCACGGCCGTCATCGGTGACGGTGATGGAATTTCCGGGGTTGATAGTCACGGTGATATGCTTACAGTAACCGGCAAGGGCTTCGTCAATGGAATTGTCCACAATTTCATACACCAAATGATGTAGGCCGGAGCTGGACGTAGAGCCGATATACATACCGGGACGTTTCCGGACTGCTTCCAATCCCTCCAACACCTGAATTTGACTGCCGCCGTATTCCTCTGTTACTTTCGTTTCTTCAGACATAGTAGTCCTCCTTATATTTGCCAAAGCCTCCCCTGTGTAAGGGGAGGTGGCAGCCCGCAAGGGCTGACGGAGGGGTTGTTACAATCCCCCAGTCTCGGCTTTGCCGTGCCAGCCCCCTTTACACAAGGGGGCCTTTTTTATTTCACTTTTCCTTGCTCGATTTCAATGGTTTTTCCCAATTTCGTAAATCTTCCCGGCTCACAGCAGGTAATAAATACCTGGCCGGAAACAATTTGATTCAACACAAAATCCTGCCGGCCAGGGTCTAATTCCGACAGCACATCGTCTAAAAGCAAAACCGGTTCTTCCCCAAATTCCCGCTTCATCAGCTCCCGCTGGGCAAGCTTTAAGCTGATGGCGGCGGTTCTTGTCTGACCCTGGGAACCGTAGGCCTTTAAGGGGATACCGGAAAGAGATACTTCAAAATCATCCTTGTGGGGGCCGGTTAAGCATTGGCCGCTTTCCAGCTCTGCCCGATAATGGGCCTGCAAATGATTTTGCAAATCCTCTGTCAGGGTTTGCACCGGGGCAAAGGGGTCTTTGACTGTGGATACGGTTTGATATTCCAAAGCAAATTCTTCCGCACCGCCGGAAAATTGGCTGTGATACTCTGAAGCCGCCTTCCCAAGGCTTTCATAAAACCGGGCGCGATAGGAAATGAGCAATGCCCCCACCTGACAGAGCCGCTGGTTATATTCCGGTAAAACATCCAGCATAGCAGGATAATCATACCGTTCCTTCAGAATTTTGCTTTTTTGCTCCAAAATCCGGTGATACTCCGTCAAGGCCGCATCGTAATTTGGGCGAAGCTGGCATAACGCCTGGTCTCCCAGCCGCCGTCGGGCAGAAGCACCGGCTTTCAACACCATTAAATCCTCGGGGCAAAATAGGACAGTTGACATAACACCGTGAATTTCTCCAGCGGTTTTCTTTTTCACGCCGTTTTGCCAGATTTGCCGTGGCCGGGCTCCGGAAAACAGTACCCAGCGAAGGGACTGCTGTCTCTCCTGAGAAAAAATATTTCCCTCTATTTCTCCAAATTCCTCGCCAAAACGAACTATTTCCGAGGTTTTCACAGTGCGGAAGCTTTTTCCGCTGCCAAGATAAGAAATCGCTTCCAGCAAATTGGTCTTACCCTGGGCATTTTTTCCCACAATTAAATTCACACCGGGGTCAAAGCTTACCTGTAACTGGGTATAATTGCGGAAATTCTTCAGGGTTAATTCATTTAGCTTCATGGGAACAAATTACAAAATCCTGGTTATCGAAGCAAAATCTGTCCCCGGGAAACAGCTTTTTTCCCCGCATGGTACAAACCTCTCCGTTTACCGACACTTCTCCATCCTGAATCAAATACTTTGCCGTACCTCCGGAAAAGGCATGACTCAGCTTCATCACGGCCTCCAGCTTGATAAAATCGGTTTTAATTTCTACCGGAATGACAGATTCTCTCTTTTTTACGGAAACTTTCATAGATTCTCCTTAGCTTTTGATTCTAACCGGCAAAATCATATAGGAATAGTCGTATTTTTCTTCTGCAGGGGTCAATACGATGGGGCTCAGGCCATTGGTCAGCTCCAGCACCACTTCTTCCGAGGGAATCACCCGGAGGGCATCGGCAAAATACCGGACATTAAAGCCGATTTCCAGCTCCTTGCCGTCACCGGCAATGCTGCACCGGTCCTCCGCCGCACCGATGGTGGTATTGGTCCGCAGCTGCAATACCTGGTCAGAGAAAACACAGCGCACAGGACTTTTATATTTTTCGGAAACAATCAGGCCAACGCGTTCAATGGATGCGGCCAAATCTGCCACATGGGCCACCAATTTCACCGGACAATTGGTGGGCACAACCTTCCGCCAATCCAGAAAATCTCCCTCCAACAACCGGCAAACCAAGGTTGCTCCGCCAATTTGGAAAAGAATATGCTTACTACCCAAGGTAAAGGCGGCATCCTCGTCGCTGTCTGTCAAAATTTTCTCTACTTCCTTCAGACCGGCCGCAGGAACGACAAAGCTCATCTCTCTTCCGATGGGACTGTCCGGATGCCAGGTTCTACGGGCCAAACGGAAGCCGTCTACCGCAATGGCAGAAATACTGTTGTCGAGTACCTCAAATTTCACGCCGGTATGAATGGGACGGCCCTGATTTTCAGAAACGGCAAAAATTGTTCCAGTAATCATGTCCTTAAGCTGATTCTGGGGAATGGTAATGGCCCGGCCGGAATTCACATCCGGCAGTGCAGGATAATCCTCTGCACTTTCTGCCGAAATGGTAAAGGAAGCATATCCGGAACGGATGGACACCTTAAAGCTGTCATCCACCACCACAGTTACCGGGCCCTCCGGCAGGCGGCGGATAATATCCCCAAAAAGTCTTGCAGGCAAAATACAGCTTCCGGCCTCGGATACCTCCGCTTCCACATCATAGGAAATGGCTGTTTCCATGTTATATCCGGTCAAGCTTAAGCCAACACCGGCTTTACAAAGAATACCCTCCAATACAGATAAACTGCTTTTTTGTGCCACAGTACGGCTTGCAATATTGAGTCCCTGTACCAGCATATTTTTTTCACAGGTAAAACGCATGGCTTTCGTTCCTTTCTGTCTAATATAAAGAATATATATATAAATAGATATAAAAGGCAGTAATAACAGTCGTAGAGAAAAATTATGTGGAAAACTGCCTTTTGTGCTAGGGACACAACCGCTTTTTTTTCACAGGCAGATGTGGAAAGATTTTGACTTATCCACAGGAAAAAAACGGAAGAATTTTTTCTTTGTTTTTCCACAGCTTTTTTTCCACATTCCACAGGCCTTGTGAAAATATTATAATAGGGAATTGATGTTGGCAGTAATGTCCCGGATATTGTTTTGCAGGGTCGTATTGCCTTTTTTCAGGTCGGATTCTACCTTACGAATGGCATAAAGTGCGGTGGTGTGGTCCTTTGCAAATTGTTCACCGATTTCCGGCAGACTCAAATTTGTCAGTTTGCGAATCAAATACATAGCAATCTGCCGGGGCTCTGCAATGTTTTTTGTACGCTGACTGCCCCGCAGCGCAATCTCGTCTACGCTGTAAAATTTACAAACCTGGCCGATAATCAGACTTGGGGTGGGCAGGGCATTGCCCTCTACCTTGAACATATCGTCAATGGCCCGGGAAATGTTGTTCAAATCCAAAGGCATATTGTCCAAATCCCGATAGGCAAGAATCTTTTTTACCGTACCTTCAATTTGCCGGACATTGTTGGTAATGTTAATGGCAATGTAATTGCAAACATCGTCATCCAAATTCAGACCCAGGCCCTTGGCTTTATTTTTCAAAATTGCCATACGGGTTTCATAATCCGGCGGCTGAATGTCCGCCAGCAGACCCCATTCAAACCGGGTTTTCAGCCGGTCCTCCAGGGTCAGCATATCGCTGGGTTTCCGGTCAGAGGTCATGACAATCTGCTTATGTTCCTCATAGAGCTTATTAAAGGTATGGAAAAATTCCTCCTGGGTGGATTCCTTTCCGGCGATGAACTGAATATCATCAATCAAAAACAGATCCGCTTCCCGATACTTACTGCGGAATTCAATGTTTTTACCGCTTTGAATGGCGGCAATCAGCTCATTGGTAAATTCGTCACCTTTAATATAGACGATATTGGCATCGGGATTGATTTTTCGTATCCCGTTGGCAATGGCATAAAGCAAATGGGTCTTTCCGACACCGGGAGGGCCGTAAAGAAACAGGGGGTTATACACCTGACCGGGATTTTTTGAGACGGCAATGGCCGCGCTGTGGGCCAGTCGGTTGGACGGACCTACCACGAAATTATCAAAATTAAATTGGGGATTAAAGTCCATGGATGTGGTAGCTTTTTCTTTGTCCCGGAAGGCAGCCAGCTCTTCATCCCCAAAAACAATCAAGTTGGCATCGGACTGAAAAATTTCCTTTAGGGCATCTTCAATATAGGCCGTACAGCGATTGCGGATAATACCCCGGCGAAACTCATCGGGAGAATACAAAATCAGATGCTCCTCATTCAGCTCCACAATTTCCGCATCGTCAAACCAAGAGGAAACCGTAAGGCTGGTCAGGCGCTCTTCCAGATAGCTGAGAACCTTTGCCCAGACATAGGCGGATGAAAACATATGGCGGCTCCTTTCAATGGATAAATTCCCTGTTTTTTCGAGAAAAAACAATAAAAAGGGTAGAATTCTTCAACCTAAATTTTATCATATTTTCATGTAAAAAACAAGGGTTTTTTGCGGATATACAATATAAAAAAGAAAAAAGAATCCCCCTGCCAAAAAGCAGGGGGATTGCTTACGAATTAGCCGCCAAAAACGCTAAGCAGGAAGCCTGCTGCAATGGCGGAACCAATGACGCCGGCCACGTTGGGACCCATGGCGTGCATCAACAGGAAATTGGTGGGGTTGGCTTTTTGACCTTGGACATTGGCTACCCGGGCCGCCATAGGCACGGCGGAAACGCCGGCAGAGCCAATCAGCGGATTGACCTTGCCGCCGGTGAGCTTGCACATCACCAATCCGCCCAGCAAACCGCCGGCAGTGGAAAGGCTGAAGGCAATGACACCCAGCACCACGATTTTCAAAGTTTCTGCCGTCAGGAAGGAAGAACCCACCATGGTAGCACCTACAGCGGTGGACAGCAGGATGGTGACAATGTTCATCAGGGCGTTTTGCACCGTGTCGCTGAGCCGGTCTGTAACGCCGGATTCCTTAAACAGGTTACCCAGCATCAGACAGCCAATCAGCGCGGCTGTGTCCGGCAGCAGCAGCGCCACAAAGACAGTAACCAGAATGGGGAAGATAATCTTTTCCGTCTTGGAAACCGCACGGGTTTGCACCATCTTAATGGAGCGCTGCTTCGGGGTGGTAAGCAGATTCATAATGGGGGGCTGAATCATGGGAATCAGCGCCATGTAAGAGTAAGCTGCCACGGCAATAGCACCCAGCAGACGGGGGGCAAGCTTGGTGGTAAGGAAAATGGCGGTAGGGCCGTCTGCACCGCCGATGATGCCGATAGAGGCGGCTTCACTGCCGGTAAAGCCCAGGGCAACCGCACCGAAGAACGCTACAAACACGCCCATCTGGGCAGCAGCGCCCAACAAAAGGCTCTTGGGATTGCTCAGCAGAGGGCCAAAGTCCGTCATAGCACCCACGCCCATGAAAATCAAACAGGGGTACAGACCGGTTTTTACGCCGATGTAGAAAATATCCAGCAGACCGCCCTCTCGCATAATCGCGCCATAGCTGTGATACAGGGGACTTTCAGGATTCATAAAGCTGTCCCACAGCTCTTGGTGGTACAACCCGCCCTTGGGCAGGTTACTCAGCAGGCAGCCAAAGGCGATACCTACCAGAAGCAGGGGCTCAAATTTCTTGACGATGCCTAAGTACAGCAGCACACAGGCAATGACAATCATCACAAGGTTCTGCCAGCCACCGGCAGAAAAGCCTGCAGAAAGTTGGGCAAAGCCGGAACTTTCCCACAGGTTCATTAAAATTTCACCTACATTAATCATGAATAAACCTCTTATGCCAGAACTACCATGGGGGCACCGGTGTCCACATTGGCACCCTTAGAGACCAAAACCTGGGCAACTGTGCCGGCCTTGGGGGCCATAATTTCGTTTTCCATCTTCATGGCTTCCAGAATCACCAGGACATCCCCTTCTTTGACGGTCTGGCCAGCGGACACATTCACCTTCAAAATGGTGCCGGGCATGGGAGCAGAAACCGTCTCGCCGCCGGCAACCGGGGCAGCGGCCACAGGGGCAGCAGGAGCAGCAACGGGGGCAGGAGCCGCTGCGGGCGCGGCAACGGGCGCAGGAGCAGCCACAGGAGCTGCGGCCACGGCAGTACCGCCGATGACCACTAAGGCCGCGCCGGTATCCACGTTGGCACCCTTAGCCACAGGCACAGCAGATACAACGCCGCTGCAGGGTGCGTAAATCTCGTTTTCCATCTTCATGGCTTCCAGAACTACCAGCAGGTCGCCTTCCTTTACGGTCTGACCTGCGGACACATTCACCTTCAAAATAGTGCCGGGCATGGGGGCGGAGACGGTTTCGCCGCCGGTGACGTTCACTGCCGGCGCGGCAGCAGCCACAGGAGCAGCAGCGACAGCAGCTGCAGGAGCGGCTGCAGGAACGGCTGCAGGAGCAGCCACGGGGGCAGCCGCAGGGGCAAGGGCTTCATATTCCGCCAGGCACATAGCCTTGCCGGCTTCTACTTCAATTTCATAGACCTTCCCGTTGAGGGTCACTTTATATTTCATAATCATTTGACCTCCTTAATGGAAATGAAACGCAGTTCATTCAAGGGTTTGCCCATTTTATCGGCGACGATGGCCATGAGCATGGCCGCAGTTTTCGGGGGTGTATCATACAGCTTCAGCTGACCGGCAGAGCCGGGCGCAACCGGCTGAGTCGGTGCTGCAGGGGTAATTTCCACCGGTTCTGCCACAGGGGCGGCAGGTGCTGCCGGCTTCGGGGCTTTTTTGGACTTCTGGAAGAACTTGCCCATGATGATTACCACCACCATCAGCGCAATCAGCCCCAAAAACACCACGCCGTAGCCCAGCAAGGCAACCAAGCCGGCATCCGGAATACCAATATTTTCCAGAGAAGAAGTAAGCATATTCATTGTGCTTCCTCCTTATGCCTCTACGATAGAGTAGGTAGCCACATTCTCTTCCTTGGCCTTGCGCTGCTCCAGGAACTTCTCTGCCAGATTGGGGAAAGCGATGTAGCTGAGCACATCCTCGTCGGTCTTGGCAAGGTCTCCCAGCTTCTTCCGGGTATCTTCCACAACAGGCTTCAGAGTATCGGCGTAACGGCCCTCCAGGGGCGTTTCGTCACCCAGAATCATCTTCTGAATGTCAGCGTTAATGGGAGCGGGGGTACGGCCGTACTCACCGCGGCAGTAAGCCTTGATTTCCTTGGAAACGGTCTTATAACGCTCACCGTCCAGCACGTTGCGCACAGCCTGCACGCCTACCATCTGGGAGGTGGGGGTTACCAGAGGGGGATAGCCCATGTCGGCGCGAACCTTGGGGGTTTCTGCCAGCGCTTCGTCGAATTTATCCAGTGCATTCATCTGCTTGAGCTGGCTCAGCAGGTTAGAAAGCATACCGCCGGGGACCTGATAGGTCAGGCACTGGGTATCGGTGGCCATGGCCTTGGGCATCAGCGTGCCGTCTGCCACAAATTCATCCCGAACGCCCTTGAAGTAGTCCGCCATGGAGTTGAGGCAATCGTCGTTCAAGTCCACCTGGTAGCCCAGCTGGCGCAGAGCATAAGCCAGGGTCTCGGTGGCGGGCTGGGAAGTACCGCCGGAGAAGGGAGAGATGGCGGTGTCGATAATGTCCACGCCGGCTTCCACGGCCTTCAGATAGGTCATGAAGGCAAGACCGGTGGTGGAATGGGTATGCAGGTCGATGGGCAGGTCCACCGCATCCTTAATGGCGGAGACCAAATCATAGGCTTCCTGGGGACCCATAATACCGGCCATATCCTTAATACAGATGGTGGAAGCACCCATTTCCTTCAATTCCTTCACCATTTCCACATACTTCTTGTGGGTATGGACAGGGCTGGTGGTGTAGGAGATGGTGCCGGAGGCGATGGCACCGGCCTTTGCGGTGGCTTCCATGGCAACCTTCATGTTATTGACGTCGTTGAGGGCATCGAAAATACGGATGACATCCATGCCGTTTTCCACAGCCTTCTGGACAAAGAGCTTAACAAAATCGTCAGGATAGTGGGAGTAACCCAGAACGTTCTGACCCCGCAGCAGCATTTGCAGCTTGGTGTTGGGCATTTTTGCCCGGATTTTCCGCAGACGCTCCCAAGGGTCTTCGTTTAAGTACCGCAGACAGACGTCAAAGGTAGCGCCGCCCCAGCATTCGGCAGCATAGAAACCGGCCTTGTCGATGGTTGGAAGCATCTGCTCGAACTTTGCAAAGGGCAGACGGGTGGCGATGAGGGACTGGTTTGCATCACGCAGTACCGTCTCAACAAACTGAACTTTTTGTGCCATGTTGTATAAAACCTCCATTTGGATATATTATGGATGGATGGTTCAAGAACCTTTGCGCTGCTGCCTGCCAAGGAAACACCGCAAAGGCCCCTGTGCCATCCCAATTCTTTTTTCCGGTGCCGGAGGACACCGGGGAAAAACAGAAAACTTGGGGGAAAGCCATGCCGGAAAAGGCAAACCCAGTTATTTTTAACGTTGGAAATGCCCACTTTCCACCGAATACATTCTAGCATATCATCGCGTAAAAGTAAATATCCATTTTGAAAATCACCGCCGGATTTTGGCGTTTTTTCGGAGAATATGCATTTTTGCACAGAAAGCGTCAAAATCTGCAAAATCCCGGTGTGGGACAGGGGTTGCCGGCAAAATCCGAAAGGAATTAACAAAAAGTTGAAACTTTGCAGTTGATTTTACGGCGGAAATAGTGTATGATACAATCGCAAATTATGGAACACCGGCAAAGCGTTTCTGACAAGCGGTGTTACCTGGAACTAAAATTGAAAGAGGTATTTCATTATGGCACTTGATTTGACAAAGTATGGCATTACCGGCACCACCGAAATTGTCCATAACCCCTCCTACGAGGCTCTGTTTGAGGCAGAGATGGACCCTGCTCTGGAAGGATTCGACAAGGGTCAGCTGACTGAGCTGGGCGCTGTCAATGTTATGACCGGTATTTACACCGGCCGTTCTCCTAAGGATAAGTTCATTGTGATGGACGAAACCTCCAAGGATACTGTGTGGTGGACCTCCGACGAATTCAAGAATGACAACAAGCCCGCTTCCCAGGAAGCATGGGCCGCTTGCAAGGAGCTGGCGCTGAAGCAGCTGTCCGGCCCCAAGAAGCTGTACGTCATGGACCTGTTCTGCGGCACCAACCCCGACTCCCGTATGGCTATCCGCTTCATCGTGGAAGTGGCATGGCAGGCGCACTTCGTAAAGAATATGTTCATCACCCCCTCTGAGGAAGAGCTGAAGAACTTTGAGCCCAACTTCGTTATCTACAATGCTTCCAAGGCGAAGGTGGAGAACTTCAAGGAGCTGGGTCTGAACTCTGAGACTGCAGTTCTGTTCAACTTGACTTCCCGTGAGCAGGTCATTCTGAACACCTGGTACGGCGGTGAGATGAAGAAGGGTATGTTCTCCATGATGAACTACTACCTGCCTCTCAACGGCATGGCCTCCATGCACTGCTCCGCCAACACCGATATGAACGGCGAGAACACCGCCCTGTTCTTCGGCCTGTCCGGCACCGGCAAGACCACCTTGTCCACCGACCCCAAGAGACTGCTCATCGGTGACGACGAGCACGGCTGGGACGACAACGGCGTGTTTAACTTCGAGGGCGGCTGCTACGCCAAGGTTATCAACCTGGATAAGGACTCCGAGCCCGATATCTACAACGCCATCAAGCGTAACGCCCTGCTGGAGAACGTGACTGTGGACGGCAGTGGCAAGTGTGACTTCGCTGACGGCTCTGTCACCGAGAACACCCGTGTGTCCTACCCCATTGACCACATCGAGAAGATTGTACGCCCCGTGTCCGCAGGCCCCGATGCCAAGAATGTCATCTTCCTGTCTGCCGATGCCTTTGGCGTTCTGCCTCCCGTGTCCATTCTGACCCCCGAGCAGACCCAGTACTACTTCCTGTCCGGCTTCACCTCCAAGCTGGCCGGCACCGAGCGTGGCATTACCGAGCCCACCCCCACCTTCTCCGCTTGCTTCGGCGCAGCCTTCCTGGAGCTGCATCCCACCAAGTACGGCGAAGAGCTGGTCAAGAAGATGGAAAAGTCCGGCGCCAAGGCTTACCTGGTCAACACCGGCTGGAACGGCACCGGCAAGCGTATCTCCATTAAGGATACCCGCGGCATCATCGATGCCATTCTGGACGGCTCCATCCTGAAGGCCGATACCAAGAAGATTCCTTACTTTGACCTGGAAGTGCCCACCAGCCTGCCCGGCGTGAACCCTGCCATTCTGGACCCCAGAGATACCTATGCCGATGCTTCCCAGTGGGAGACCAAGGCAAAGGATTTGGCAGCTCGCTTCCAGAAGAACTTTGTCAAGTACACCGGCAACGAAGAGGGCAAGGCCCTGGTAGCCGCCGGTCCTCAGCTGTAATCAATATCCAAAAGAATATCCGAAAGGCGCGGTGGATAACCACCGCGCCTTTGTTTTTCAAAAATCCGGAATGTATGCTCCGTCTGCCGCCTCCGGCTCCTGCAAAAAGCCCTCCAGCTCATTCAGGTACATCCAACTTAGCACCGCGTCATATTCCTCATCGGTAACGGTGCGGTCAAAGGGGGCGGTTAATCCTCCCATGGGGGTGTACTGCCGCATCAGGCTCACCAAAACCTCCCCCGGGGCAAAGCGCTCCCCCAGCCAATCCAGCACCCGCAGGGAATTTTCCACACAGCCCGGCAAAATCAAATGCCGCACCACCGTGCCCCGGAGCAATCGGTCGCCCTGCCATTGGGGTGCGCCGGTCTGGCGCACCATTTCCCGGATGGCATTTGTGGCGACGGAAAAATAATTTTCACAGCCGGAAAGGCTTTTTGCTAAAGTATCATCGGCATATTTAAGGTCCGGTAAATAAATATCCACCAAGCCCTCCAACGCGTTCAGCGTTTCCACCCGTTCGTAGCCGCCGCAATTATACACCACCGGCACAGACAATTTCGGCTGTAGGGCAGGTACTATGGTCGGCAGATATTGGGTTGGGGTCACCAAATCGATGTTTTCCGCGCCTTGGGCAATTAAATTCTCCATTTCCTGCCGCAATCGGACAGAATCCATGCTTGTTCCCACCGGCTTTGCCGAAATTGCCCTGTTTTGGCAAAAAGCACACCCAAGACTGCAACCGCCGAAAAAAATCGCACCGCTGCCGCCGCTGCCTGCCAGCGCCGGCTCTTCCCATTTATGGACCATGGTTTTGGCCACCAGCGCCACCGGCGGACAGCCGCAATATCCCAATTCCCCGGCTTGGCGGTTCACGGCACATACTCTGGGGCAAAGGGAGCAATCTTCATATGTCATAGATATTATCCCCCGGTCACGGTTTTTATTTACTTTAGCACATCTTTCCCCAAGGCGCAAGAACTGCTTTACCCCAAGGAAAATCTGTGGTACAATATCCAAAACCGTGGCGTTGGCCGCACAGGAGGTTTTTTATGCTGGAAAAGAACCAAATCTATGAGGCGGTCATTACAGACTACACCGCCGAGGGACAGGGCATTACCAAAATTGAAGGCTGTGCCGTGTTTATCCCCAACGCCATCGTAGGGGAGCGTTGCCGGGTCCGCATTGAAAAGGCACAAAAAACCTGGGCCGCCGGAAAAATGACAGAAATTCTGGAAATTTCCCCCCACCGAATCAATCGGGAATGCGGCGTTGCCAAGCTCTGCGGCGGCTGCAGTTTTCATCACATGGACTATGAAGAGGAAACCCGGCTGAAAGCAGAGCGGGTGCGCCAATGCCTGAACCGCATCGGCGGAGAAGCTCTGGAAGAAATTCCTATTCTTTCCGCTCCCACCTGCCTGCACTACCGAAATAAGGCCCAGTATCCTGTGGCTGTGAAAAACGGCAAGGCCTACGCCGGCTTTTTCCGGGCTGGCACCCATCAGGTGGTGGAAACCGGCCGCTGTCTGATTTTACCGGCGGAAATGGACCGGGTCAAGGATACTGTTATAGATTATGTAAACCAATACAAGGTGCCCGTCTATGACGAAACCAGTCACACCGGCCTGCTTCGGCATATTTATGTCCGCCGGGGCGCGGTTTCCGGCCAGCTTTTGGTGTGTCTGGCAGTCAATGGCAGGAAGCTCCCCCATATCCCGGCACTGATTGAAAAATTAAAGTCCATTCCCGGTTTTACCACCTTGGTGCTGTCCGTCAACACAAAAAAGGGCAATGTGGTGCTGGGGGATGAGGAAAAGGTTCTCTTTGGGCCGGGGTATATTGAAGATACCCTGTGCGGTCTGAATTTCCGGCTGTCGCCCAAGTCTTTTTATCAGGTCAATCACCACCAGGCCCAGCGGCTGTATGATGCCGCCATTTCCCAGGCCCAAATCTCCAAAAACGACACCGTTCTGGATTTGTACTGCGGCGTGGGCACCATCACCCTGGCCATGGCCAAGGCCGCCGGCAAGGTCATGGGCGTAGAGGTTGTGCCCCAGGCCGTGGCCGATGCCCGGGACAATGCCATCCGTAACGGCATCGAAAATGCGGAGTTTTTCTGCGGCGATGCAGGCGCAGCGGCGCTGGAATTGGAGAAACAGGGCATCCGCCCCGATGTGGTGGTGGTTGACCCTCCCCGAAAGGGCTTAAATGCCGACTGTATTGAGGCGCTGCACCGGATGCAGCCCAGGCGGATTGTGTATGTTTCCTGCGACCCTGCCACTCTCGCCCGGGATGTGGCACTGCTGAAAGACCGGGGCTACCGGGTGATGAACGCCCTGGCCTGCGACCTCTTCCCCCGCTGCGCCCATATAGAGTCTATTGTCTGCTTGTGCAGACAATAGACGCAGCGATATAAATTCCTGTCGGAATTTGCGATATGTCCTAACGGACGCGATATTTCGCTTCGCGGAGCGATATGCGCTGCGGCGCGTAGGAATTTATATCATATCGCAATCAAAGATTATATCGCATTTGCGAAGCAAATATATCGCGTTGCGAAGCAACATATCGCAAAGAGGTGAGACGATGGACAACAAGACAATAAAAGAATTGGCTGTGGAATTAACAGTCGAAATCACCGCAATTTGTGACGGAATGAAAGGACGTTCCGTTTTCGTAAATCAATTGCTGCGTTCTTGTTCTTCTATTGGTGCGAATGCACACGAAGCCAGATATGCACAGAGCAACGCTGATTTCATAAATAAACTGGAAATTGCGCTGAAAGAGTGCTACGAAACGGAATATTGGCTTGAGATTCTGCTTCGTGTCAACGCGATTAACGACAGCACATACAAGTCCGTGTCGAATAAATGCGGCACGATTAGAAGAAAACTGATTGCCTCCATCACAACAGCAAAAAAGAAAAAGGAGTAATCGTATGGGTCTTTTTGATATATTCAAGAAGAAAAAAGAAAAGCCACTCACTGCAGAAGAAAGATGGAACAGAATATGGGAATTGTGGGAAATCGGTGATTTGCTCTCTCCCCTTGAAAATTTGCTGACTTATGAAAGCGAAGTCAATAACGGTGGTCACAGCCAGTATTTCCTCAATGTTGCCAACTGCGGTGAATTGGCGGCAGAAGTCGAAGCGGTGCTTTCGATGCTGCCCGAACCCTTGCGGGAAAATCTCGCACGGGGATATGCTGCTTTTTCTGCGCAGGGCGATATCTCCGACGATGTCAATGATGATTTGTTCGAGGAATACGATAATATATTCTACAAACACGAACAACTGATAATCGATATGATCCAGGAGGCTGCCAATAATGGGTTTGGACATCCAAACAACACTTGAATCCGTGGTGACTTTAGAGCAAGCATAAAATTACCCGCTGCCTATGGCAGCGGGTTTTTGTCTATTTCGGGCGGTTTTTCAGGTCGCCGGTTGCAGGATTATCCAGCACTTTGCCATCTTCGTCAAACCGGGAGCCGTGGCAAGGACAATCCCAGCTATGCTCTTGGGCATTCCACTTGAGAGCACAGCCCAAATGGGGACACCGGGGAACTGTTGGGGTCAGCAGATTCCAAACGGATTCCGCGCCGTTGATGGCCAATTGGGGTCGGAGCATACAGCGGGATGGAGAAAAAAGGTTTTCGTAGGGATTTTGCTTTCCCTGAACCATATCCCCCAGGATGTGAGATGCCACCATGGCAGAGGTCATGCCCCATTTCCCAAAGCCGGTAGCCACCAGCAAATCCGGTGTGCGGCGGCTGTATTGGCCGATATAGGGAATGCCGTCCAGCGTCATACAGTCCTGGGTGGCCCAGCGGTAGCGGATGGCCGCCTTGGGGTAATGCCGCTTGGCAAATTTCTCCAAACTCTCCCAACCGCCGCCTTTCTTTCCTGTCCGGTGTCCGCCGCCCCCCAAGAGCAAATACGCTCCTGCTTGGCGAAAAGAAAGCCCGGTGTCTTTTTCATCCACATACATTCCGTCCACCCTTTCAGCGCCCTCCAGCGCCAGCACATAGGAACGGTGCTGATACAGCTTTAAGGGAAACAGACCATGCTTGTTCCACATGGGGAAGTGGGTCGCCACGATGGCTTTTTTCGCCGTAATCACAGCGCTGTCCGTGTGATAGCGGTTTCCGTCAAAGTATTTTATCGGCGTATGCTCATAAATTTCCAAATCTTTCGCCATTTCCCGGATAAATTTCAACGGATGAAACTGGGCCTGCTCCGGAAAACGGATGGCACCCACGGTAGAAATCGGCAGGTTTACCCGGTCTTCCCACTGTGCCTCCGCACCGACGGTCTGCAGGGCGGCAAATTCCTTTAATAGCTTTTGCTGATGCTCCCGGGCATACACAAAGTTATCCTGTAGGGTAAAATCGCAATCGATTCCCTTGCACAGTGTTCGGTACTGCCGGATGGCCTCATGATTGGCCAAATAATAGTTTTTGGCTTGCTCCGGCCCAAACCGCCGCAGCAGCTTTTCATAGATAAGCCCATGCTGGGCTGTGATTTTGGCGGTGGTTTTTCCCGTAACCCCACTGCAAAGGGTATTTTGCTCCACCAAAATATAGGGGACTCCCTCCGCGCGTAGACGGTGGGCGCATAAAATTCCCGCCATTCCGCCGCCGATAATCAGCACATCGGTTTTCTTGTCCTGCTGCAGCTGGGGAAACTGGGGCAGCTGCACCGTTTCCTGCCATAACGATTCCATAGCATCACCTGCCTTTAGGGTGCGCAAAACAGGAAAGATTATGTATAAAAAGCCCCCGCCTGCTAAGAGGCGGGGGGAAAGATTATTTCGACACCTTTTCTGTTTTTCTTCTCATTTTTCTTCCCAGCGCCGCCACGCCCATGGCAATCAGCAGCACCAGATAGGCCGCGGCGGTAAAGCCCATAATATAAACCAGCAGGCAAATCGGGAAGGGAACCAGTCTCTGCACCAGAGAATATACCGGCAGGTGGGGCTCGCAATAGGGGCTGACAAAGAACATATTAAAGGTTTCCCGTTCCAGCAGCCCCGTGACATGGGCAATTTCGTTTAATAGCACGGCAATGCCTACATTGACGGCAAATACCGGCAGTGCTTTCAAAATCGTTTTGTGCTTTAAGGGCACATAACCGCTGTAAAACAGGTAAATGCCCACGGTGATCATAGAACCGTGGCAAATCATGGTCTGAATATTGATGCCAATGGTGGAAATAAACACCGAGGTGGGATACACCATCACGCTCAGGCCGGCAAACATGGCATAAGTAGCGAGGTAAGCGCAGAGGCTTTCATGCACTTTTCCCTTTTTAATAATGCCGGCAAGCAGCCCCACATACATGGGCGTGGAGCAGAACTGGAAGGGGAAGGCATACCACTGGTAATCTGCCGCAATCCCATTTTCATAGGAAAAGGTATAATTGATTTGCTTATACACCTCCAGCACGGCAACCACCAATGCTGTAATCCACACTACCCGGCGCACATGGGCATCGCTGGGGTTTTTGGGGTATCGGCACAGGGGAATCAGCGCCGAAAATGACAGGGCAAACCACAAAAGATGAAACCATCCGTAAGGCAACGGCGTTTCCATGGAACTATCTAAAAAAGCAAGTATCGCCTGGAAAAATGCCACGAAAATCAGACCTTTCCAATATAGTGTCTCCTAATTATACTATCTTTTTCGCTATTTTTCACCGGCCCGCGCCTTAAGTTTCAGGGGAGAGTATCTTAAGTTTTCATTAATCCGGACAAAATAAATTATCCCCACCGAAAAATCGGTGGGGATTTTCTTTATCCTTATTTAACAACCTTTAAGAAAACCAAGATGGCAAGCACAATGCCAACCAGGGCGTACAGGCCGATAACTGCGCCAAGAATGCTGAAAATAATTCCAATCAGCGGAATATTTACCAACAGACCGATGACGGCGCCGCAAACAACATCCACCAGTACGTACACAATCAATGCGATGACGAATGCCTTTACGTCCTCAGCCTTAAAGGACAGGGGGAAATACTTTTTGATCATATCCATGACAATTCTCCTTTTCTTCTTTACCGCCTAATTTCAGGTGGCATTTTCGTGCACTTTTATTATAATTGGCAAAAGTGGAAATGTCAATGGCAACAGACTTTTGACCGATATCACCTCAGGAGAACACGCTGTTAAATGCACCGCCCACCAGCGTGGCATCCGTAAGGCCCTGGGCAATTTCGCCGGTTTTCACAATGTAATTTCAAACTGCTGTTCCGGCGGCAAATCCACAACGGTACAGTCGTTGGCATAGGTACATTCCGGCAGGATAATCATTGCGGTCAGCCGGTCCTTGTATGCAGGCAGAGGGGCAAGATGCCAAATGGCAGAATTCATTTTTACCAGCGTATGCTTGGGAACCAGGAATGCCTGGGCCAACTGGGTGACCGGAGTGCCTGCGGAGGCGGGTGCTACATGCAGAATCATATCATCGTCCAGCGGCAGAATCATCTCCCAGGTAGTGGTATGGTATTCCTGCTGGGTGATTACCATTTTCTCGGGCTTTTTTACAACAATGGGGGAATAGCCCACCCGATGGTTGCTGTCGGCGGTGAGCCGGTCCGGGAAGAATTGATGAATTGCACCGCACAAAGCATAGCCCTCGGGGGCATCCATTTGGTAGAACTGGCCGAAGGGCGCAAATGCTTCCTTGTTAATAGGAATTGCCTTGATTTTCTTCATACAGAATCCTCCTCATATACCTAAGCAATATTTTGCGGATGCAGGTGTCTTTTACAGACATACGCTGCCCGCCGCACGCGCAATAATATATATGCAATTGTAGTATACCGAAAGGAAAATGTCAAATTTTCCATTTAACAGGGTAGGCAACCACAAAGTTTACATAATACCGAAGATATAATTGGTAAAATCAAATATTCTTCAAAGGGTAAATTCTCTCATCCTATCCATTCCTATCTTTTTCTTTGCTTGAGCGTCCCTTTTTTGCCCCTGTTAGGCGTTTCCTTCAACAAAGAACATGCTGTGCGTATTTTAATCACAGCAAACCGTGAATTCTTTCATATTCATAAAGTTCATACCAATCCCAGAAAAGCTGGACTCCATAGGAAGAGCCAGTAGAATACCAATAGCCATCACCATCAAGATATGCAGCGTATGCAAAATATTCGTAATTGGTATCAATCATATTAGCATAATGACCTGGTGAATTTTTCCAGTTATTAAATAGGGTTTTTATAGGAGTGGCAAGGTTATCATGAGAGATATTTTCTCCTGCTCCATACTTCTCTGTTGTTGTATTATGGCTGTAATTTGTAACCAACTCTTTTGCTCGAATATTAGCAATTCCCATTAAATGTTCATTGACTTGCATATCATATTTGTGGGAGCCATAAACTTCTGCTCGCAAATCATTCACATAACCAAGCATAATTTGAGCTGCTTCCATCTCTGTATATGCATACCGCATGGAATCCATATTAGGCACGCCACAATTAGTACAAACATCTGCCTTCCACTCGCTATAAGCAATCCAGCGTCCATAATCATTGTTTCCATTGTTTTGAAGCACCTTAACCGCATCGCTAAGAATCATTTCCTTGGAATAGTTGTGAGGAAGCAGTGCCTTCTCTGTTGCAGAAACAGTCTGACCACAATCTGTACAAATGGTTTTTACATAACCCTTTGTAGAGCATGTGGAGTTGGTTTCCTCTTTCCGAGTATGCTGGTGGCCAGTGGCAGGATACGTAGCCACAGTTTTATTGTCTCCGCAATTTCGGCAAGTTTCCATCTTCTTGCCATCAGAGGTACAAGTAGCCTTTGTATCAGAGGATACATAATAATTATGCCCAATTGCAGCAATAGGTGTTGTATAGGAATGCTTGCAAGTAGCACAAGTATGTGTGTTCACGCCAGAAACTGTGCATGTAGGAGCTTTTGTCTGCTTAGTAGAATAATTATGCCCAGTGGCGTTGGTGCGTGTATCAACATAGAAAATACCGCATCGCTCACAAGTATGCGTTGTATATCCACCATCTTCACATGTCGGCTTGGTTACACTGTCTTTATAATTGTGGCCCAACGCGTTGGTTTTAGCTCCATTATAAGATGCGCCGCAATTGCACTTATAAGTCGTGTAACCATCGGAAGTACAAGTGGGCTTTGTTACAGTAGTTGAATAGTTGTGTGCAGTTTTAGCGATACTTTCTGTGTAAGTGTCACCGCAGGAACATTTATATGTTCTTACACCTGTCTTAGTACAAGTGGCAACGGTTGTTACTGTACTGGTATAGCTATGTTTGTGGTTTTCAACAAGCTTTGCAATGTCCTTGGTATCAACGTATCCACACTTGGAACAAGTGCGCTCAGCCTTACCCTTTGCAGATGTTGTGGGCTCATTAACGGTCTTCCATTCACCGTATTGATGTCCTGTTGCCTGAGTCTTATTGTCTTCGTAAGTGTCTCCGCATGCACACGTATATGTGGTAAAGCCATCGCTAGTGCAAGTCGCATTGGTAACCTTGCTATCGTATTCATGCGTATGTGTAGGCTTGGTTACCTCTGTTGCCCCAGTCGGAGGGGTAGTCGTTGCGTTCGAGGGCGGGGTGCTCTCCGTTCCCTGGGTAGCATCTGTTGTGCTGTCACCTGTGGGTTCAGAAGTTCCTTGGGTGGCTTCGGTGGTGCTGCCTGTAGGGTCGGTAGTTTCCGTTCCCTCGGTAGTCCCGTTTTCGCCCTCTGTAGTGTTATTGCTTCCCGTGGTGCTGTTATCTCCCGTAGTTTCTGTGGTGCTACTGCCAGCAGCAGCGGTAGTATCGTCCTGTTCGCTGGGTGCTTTGTTACAAGCTACCATTATCATAATCAGGATAATCGCCAACAGAACAGAAAGTATCTTTTTCATGCTTTCTTCAGCTCCTTGTTTTTTCTTATTCTACTTTGTTAAGCAGGTTTTGTCAAATTTCGTGGCAGCCATAGCTGCAAACCGCCCTGCGGATTCCTTCGCAGGGCGGTTTTGGCTGTTCTTAGGTAATTTCAAATATTCTCAAAACGGCAATTTCACACATTCTCCAAATCATTCCTTATCATATCCTTTTAGGCTTTGCTGCCCGTCCCTTTTTCTTCCTCGCATTTCTCTTTTCCTCCCTCACTTTCTCAGAGCATGGGCAGCACACTCTGGCTTGGTGAGTATACAAAAGATTTGGGCGAGATCTCAGTTTCTTTCTTCTCTTTCCTCTCCATTCCTTTTCAGAAAAAATCGGAGTTTATTAGAATTTATCTGAGTTTTGGGGGGAAATGAAGTGAAATAGGGTGGAATTTAATAGGATTTTGGCTTGGCATGATATGGGATGAATTGAAATGCCCAGAGATTTACGGGTGTCTTTTCTGGGTCTGCTCCTTTCACGAAGTGGGAAAAGCAGGGATGATAAGGGTTAGCCAAGGCCAATATAAGAATAAAAAAAGACCTTATGTAGCACGGAATTTGTGTGCTACACAAGGTCGTATTTTCTTATCTTTTCTTGGGCTTTCTCAGAATGTCCAGGTTTGCCCTTTTGACGGGGTTACAGGATGTGAGCGTTTCCCAAAAACAAAAAAATCCGCAATTACTTCACAGAAGTATTGGAGCGAAGCGTCACATCATGGGCGCCGCCCTCCACAATGGAGGTGGCGGAAACCAGAGTCAGTTTCGCATCCCGCTGCAAATCGGGAATGGTAATCACGCCGCAGTTGCACATGGTAGAGCGCACCTTATACAGGGAGGCTTCCACATTGTCGTGCAGGCTACCGGCGTAGGTGACGTAGGAATCCACGCCCTCTTCAAAGCTCAGCTTGGTGCTGCCGCCCAAATCGTAGCGCTGCCAGTTCCGGGCCCGGTTGGAGCCTTCGCCCCAGTATTCCTTCATATAAGCGCCGTTAATCATGACCTTGTTGGTGGGGGATTCGTCGAAACGGGCAAAATAACGGCCCAGCATCAGGAAATCCGCACCCATGGCCAGTGCCAGGGTCATGTGATAATCGTGGACAATGCCGCCGTCGGAGCAGATGGGCACGTAAATACCCGTTTCCTTAAAATATTCGTCCCGGGCTGCCGCCACTTCAATCAGCGCGGTGGCCTGTCCCCGGCCGATGCCCTTGGTCTCCCGGGTGATACAAATAGACCCGCCGCCGATACCAACCTTCACAAAGTCCGCACCGGCTTCTGCCAGGAAACGGAAGCCGTCCCGGTCAACCACGTTGCCCGCGCCGATTTTCACGCTGTCGCCGTAGTGTTCCCGAACCCAGGCGATGGTATTTTTCTGCCAGCAGGTGTAGCCCTCGGAGGAGTCAATCACCAGCACATCCACTCCGGCCTCCAGCAGCGCGGGAATCCGGGTAGCATAGTCCCGGGTGTTGATGCCGGCGCCGACCAGATAGCGCTTTTTGCTGTCCAGCAGTTCCTGAGGATTGGCCTTGTGGGAGGCGTAGTCCTTGCGGAAAACAAAGTACATCATGTTCCCGTCCTTGTCCACAATGGGAAGGCTATTGAGCTTATGCTCCCAGATAATGTCATTGGCTTCCTTTAAGGTGGTATCCGCCGGGGCGGTAATCATTTTTTCGATGGGGGTCATAAAGGTGGAAACCTTTTGGGAGGGGTCCATCCGGGACACCCGGTAATCCCGCCCGGTAACGATGCCCAACAGCTTGCCGGTGGCAGTGCCGTCGTGGGTGATGGCCACGGTGGAGAAACCGTTTTCTTCCTTCAGGGCCAGTACGTCAGCCAAGGTGTTGTCGGGGGTCAGATTGGAGGCAGAGGTGACGAAACCGGCCTTGTGGCCCTTCACCTTCGCCACCATAGCGGCCTGGGATTCAATGGACTGAGAGCCGAAAATAAAGCTGATGCCGCCCTCTTTTGCCAGAGCGATGGCCAGCGTATCATTGGAAACTGACTGCATAACTGCAGAGGTCAGGGGAATATTCAAAGAGATGGCCGGCTCTTCTGTGCCCTTGCGGTACTTTACCAGAGGGGTGCGCAGACAAACGCGGTCAGGGACACATTCCTCGGAGGTGTATCCGGGAATCAGCAGATATTCACTAAAAGTGCGGCTGGGTTCTGTCATATAATGGGCCATTGGGTGTCCTCCTATCAGAAATCAAAAATTGCCGGCAAACCGTACATTCTGTTACCTTATAATATACCATAGCTTTTTTTCCGGGTCAAGTGCGCATAAGGAATAAAAACAGCAATCCAAAAGGGAAATTCCCTAGAGAAAACCACAACTTCCGGAAAACTTCCGGGAAACAATTGCAATTTTTGCTTGCCTGTGATATATTTTTAAGGTTAAGAGAAAAATCCGTTTTTACAAAAGGAGTCATTTACTATGGCAGCACAGGAAAATATCCGTAACATTGCCATTATTGCCCACGTTGATCACGGCAAGACCACCCTTGTGGATGAAATGCTGAAACAGGGCGGTATCTACCGGGAAAACCAAGCCACCACGGAGCGGGTGATGGATTCCGGCGACTTGGAGCGGGAGCGGGGGATTACCATTCTTGCAAAAAACACGTCCATTTATTACAAGGATACAAAAATCAACATTGTGGATACCCCGGGTCACGCCGATTTCGGCGGCGAGGTGGAGCGCATATTGAAAATGGTCAACGGCGTTATTCTTCTGGTGGATGCGGCGGAAGGCCCTATGCCCCAGACCCGGTTTGTTCTGCAAAAGGCCTTGGAGCTGGGACACAAGGTCATTGTGGCTGTCAACAAGGTGGACAAGCCCGATGCCCGGATTCATGAGGTCATGGACGAGGTGCTGGAGCTGCTGCTGGATTTGAACGCCACCGACGAGCAGTTTAATTCTCCCACGGTTTTCTGCTCCGGCCGCCAGGGCACGGCCTCCTATGGGCCGGATGAGCCGGGGGAAAACTTAATTCCGCTGTTTGAAACCATTGTTAACTATATTCCTGCCCCCCAGGGCGACGAAGCTGCGCCCTTACAGCTGCTGGTTTCCTCCATTGACTACAATGAGTATGTGGGAAGAATCGCCGTGGGCCGGGTGGAACGGGGTACCATTCAGGTCAACCAGGAAGTGGTCATTTGCGACTACCACAACCCGGAATGGAAGCAAAAGGGCAAGGTGGTTGCCCTCTACGCCTTTGACGGCTTGGGAAAAGCGCCCATTCAAAAGGCAAGTGCCGGAGAAATTGTAGCCCTTTCCGGCATGGCGGATATTACCATCGGCAGAACCCTCTGCGCACCCGATTGCATTGAGCCTCTGCCCTTTGTGAAAATTTCCGAGCCCACCATCGAGATGACCTTTGCGGTGAACGATTCTCCCTTTGCCGGCAAGGAAGGCAAATACGTCACCTCCCGGAATCTTCGTGACCGGCTGGACAAGGAGCTGATGAAGGATGTGTCCCTGCGGGTCACGGAACAGGGCACCGATGCCTTCAATGTGGCCGGCCGGGGGGAAATGCACCTGTCCATCCTTATGGAGACCATGCGCAGAGAAGGCTTTGAATTTTCCGTTTCCACCCCCAGAGTGCTGACCAAGGTGATTGACGGAAAAACCTGTGAACCCATCGAACGGATGGTGGCAGACGTGCCCGAGGAATGTATGGGCGCGGTCATTGAAAAAATGGGCCGCCGGAAGGGGGATTTGCTGTCCATGACCCCCATGGGCAACCGTTACCGGCTGGAATTTTCCGTTCCCTCCCGTGGCCTGTTCGGCTACCGGAACGAATTTCTTACAGACACCCGGGGCGAGGGCATCATGTCCTCGGTTCTGGAAAGCTATGCCCCTATGAAAGGGGAAATCGAGCGCCGCTTAACCGGCAGCTTGGTGGCTTTTGAATCCGGAGAAGCGGTGACCTACGGTTTGGCGGCAGCCCAGGAGCGGGGCACATTGCTGATTGGGCCCGGCGTGCCGGTATATGCCGGCATGGTCATTGGTATTTGCAGCCGGAATGAAGATATGACCGTCAATGTCTGCAAGAAAAAGCAGCTGACCAATATGCGGGCCTCCGGCTCGGACGAAGCCCTGCGGCTTACCACACCACGCACCTTCTCTTTGGAGCAGTGTTTGGAATTTTTGGCAGATGACGAGCTGTTGGAATGTACGCCCAAATCTCTGCGCATCCGCAAGCGGGAGCTGGACCATTCTATCCGGATGCGTAACTTGATGAAAAAGCGGGCCCAAAGCGAAAAATAATCCACAGAAAGGCGGTGCGCCGTTGAAAATAAGAATACGGTTGTTTTCGGCGGTCCTTGCCCTGTGCCTGATAACCGGGGGCTGTGGCGGACCGGCTTCGGTGACCCGGCCCACAGAAAGCCAGATTGCGCCCACCGAAAGCCAGACTGCGCCCACCGCCGCCACCCAAGCCACCACCCCGAATCCGGTGGTGACAGAGCCAACCGCAGAGGAATTTGTTTTGTCCTTCGCCGGTGACTGCACCTTTGGGGATAATTTTGACGACACCTCCAAATCCGGCACCTTTTGCACGGTGGTAAAGGAAAATTACGATTATCCCTTGTCCAATGTAAAACCGTTTTTTGACAACGACGATTTTACCTTTGTGAATTTGGAATGTGCCCTGACAGCCTCCGACCCCACTGAGGAGGAAATGGAGGAGCTGAAGGACAATCACTTCCGATTCCGGGGTCCCGCCAGCTATGCCAAAATTTTGGTATCCGGCGGTGTGGAGTTTGCCAGCTGTGCCAACAACCACTCCAAGGATTACGGAAAGCAGGGTCTATACGATACCTGGGCGGCGCTGGAGGCAGAAAAGGTACACTATGCCAGCTTTGGGAAAACCTGTCTGGCAAAGACCGACAGCGGATTGACCATTGGGGTCATTGCCGCATTCTTCTATTTTGGAGAAACAGAAATCCGCAATCAAATCCAGGCCCTGCGGAAGCAGGGGGCGGAAATTGTGGTGGTTTCCGTCCACTGGGGAGATGAGGGTACATACAGTCCCAACCAGACCCAGCAGACCCTGGGTCACCGGGCCATTGACGCCGGTGCGGATATTGTTTACGGACACCACTCCCATACCCTGCAGCGGATTGAGCCCTACCGGGGCGGCATCATCTATTACAGTCTGGGGAACTTCTCCTTTGGCGGAAACCGGAATCCCAGGGATAAGGATACGGCCATCATCCGCCAAAAGGTGCTTCGCTATGAAGACGGCACGGTGGCTCTGGGGGATTTGGAAATCATCCCCTGCCGGGTCAGCACGTCGGATACCTGGAACGATTACCGGCCCACGCCCTACGAAAAAGACCACCCGGGCTACGACCGGGTATTCCAAAAGCTGGAGGGCAGTTATGACGGAAAAGATTTGACTGTTTCCTATCCCACCCTGCCGGAACAGGCAAAATAGAAGAAAAAACTCCGGTTTTTCCCGGGATTTTTCAGAAAAAACTGTTGACCTGGTTGCTTTTTTCGGTTATAATACCCTAGCATGACCCAGTATGGGTATTGATTTTGAGTTGCTGCGGTCGTTTTCGGCTGTCGAGCATATTGATTTTGAGGAGGTGTATCATTATGAAGCGTACCTACCAGCCCAGCCGCCGTCACCGCTCTAAGGTTCACGGATTCCGGCAGAGAATGGCAACATCCAACGGCCGTAAGGTTCTGGCCCGCCGCCGTGCAAGAGGCCGTAAGGTTCTGTCCGCCTAATGGCAGATTGGGCTTGACCACAGCATACATCGCTCTACGCGAAACGGGAGCTATAAGCGGGGCGAAGCGCGTTTCGCCCCGCTCCCTTTTTGTTTTAGGCAAACTCTTGAATGGCCTTGCCGGCTGTCAGCGGCTCTTTTTCCCTGATGGTGCAGTTTGAAAGCTTGAAATACACAAAGTATTCCTGCGCTTCCAAACTTTCCCTCAGGAAAAAATCCCTCGCTGACCACGAGGCAATGCCCTTCTGCGAGCTTGCCGGGGGTATATGGGGGAAGCTATGAAATATTCCTGTTCTTTGAAACTGAATCACATTTTCCGCCGCCTTTATTCCACCGCCGGACAGGCAAACGGACTTCTGGTGCTGTATGCCCGGAAGAATCGAACAAACACCAATCGGGTGGGCATCACCGTCAGCAAAAAGCTGGGGCATGCTGTGGTTCGCAATCGGATTCGCCGCCGCCTGCGGGAGGTTTACAGGCTGAATGAGGAGGCCTTTCGGCCGGGTTTTGACATCGTGGTGGTGGCAAGAACCCGGGCGCTGAATTGTCGGTTTTCCGAGCTGACGGGGGCCTATTTGTCCCTTGCGGCCAAGGCGGGCATTCTGAAAGAGACAGGCGAGGAGCAGGCACTATGAAAAAACTGTTTCTTGCGCTGATTCGCTTTTATCAACGGGAAATTTCTCCCCTGCGAGGACCTAGCTGTCGGTTTCGTCCAACCTGTTCGGCATACGCGTACGAGGCTATCAACAAATACGGGGCTGTCAAAGGCGGATGGCTGGCGTTTAAGCGCCTTTGCCGCTGTAACCCTTTTTACAAGGGTGATTTTTACGACCCCGTGCCATGACTTTCTAAAGGAGAATGTCCATTGGATAAGATTATTACCGTGCCCTTTGGCTACCTTCTGGACTGGCTGTATCAGCTCACCACCAACTACGGTATTGCACTGATTTTCTTTGCCGTAGCGGTACAAATGGTCATGTTGCCCATTTCCGCAAAGTCCAAGAAGAGCATGATGAAAATGTCCCGCTTGGCTCCCCGGATTCAGGCCATCAAGGACAAGTACCCCAACGATCAGCAAAAGCAGAACGAGGCCATTCAGCAGCTTCAGCGAGAGGAAGGCGCTTCCTTAGGCTGCGGCGGCTGTCTGTGGAGCTTTGTGCCCATGCTGATTCTGATTCCCCTTTACACTGTGGTGCGCCAGCCCATTGTGTATATGCTCCACGAAAGCGCAGAGACGGCCCAGGCCATCATCGACATTGTCAAAGCAGGGCATCCTGAACTGTTTAACCAAGGCAACTTCTATGACCAGATGATTGCCGCGGCGCATATCCCTGAATTTGCCGATGCCATTAAAGAAAAACTGCCGGATATCGGCCAGCGTGTCCTTAACGGCGTGAATTTCGACTTTTTAGGCATCAATCTGGGCGCAGTTCCCAGCCTCAATGTGTTCGGTGCAGATTGGCAGTGGACCTGGAGCAATATCGGCGGCGCACTGATTCCCTTGCTTTCTGCCGGTCAGCAGGTGCTGTCCATGAAGCTGTCCCGGAAAACCAACAATTCCGTTGTCACCGACAAAAACGGCATGGAGGACAAGGAAGCGGCAAGCAAGTCCGACAGCACCCAGACGGCAAAGGTTATGACCTGGATTATGCCGGTCATGTCGCTGTGGATTGGCTTTACCGTGCCCTGCGCTTTGAGCCTTTACTGGCTTGCCGGCGGTATTTCCAGAATTGTGGAAGACCAAATTATGACCAAGCGCTTCCGCAAGGTCTATGATGCCGAGGACGCTGAGCGGCTGAAGCGGTATCTGGCAGAGCAGGCGGAGGAAGAGGAAAAGGAACGCCAGCGTGCCCTGCGCCGTGCGGCAAATCCCGACGGAATTACCGACAATACCAGCAAAAAGAAGCTGCAAAAGCAGCAGCAACAGGCAGAGGAAGCTGCCAGAGCCGCCGCAGCCAAGGAATATGCGGCAAAGAAAGGCGTTGTGGAACAGCCGGAGGAAAAAACGGTGCTTTCCGGTATCTCTGAGCGCCCCTACTGTAAGGGTCGGGCCTATGACCCCAACCGTTACAGCAAAAGAAATACGGAGGAATAAGCAATGGAAAAAACCATCGTAACCACGGGAAAAACCATTGATTTGGCAGTAGAAGCTGCCTTGGCCCAGCTGGGTATGGACCGGGACAGCGTGTCTGTTCAGGTGCTTTCTCAGGCAAAGTCCGGTTTTCTGGGCTTAGGCGCCCAACCGGCAAAGGTGCAGGTCAGCTATGAAGTGCCGGACCCGGTGCCTGCAGCACCCCGCTCTGCGTTGGGCTCTGCATCCCGTTCCAAGCCCAAGGCCGCGCCGGTGAAAAAGCCCCAGGAAGAAGCACCGGCTGCCCCCAAGCAGGTGCAGCCCAAGGAAACGCCCAAGCCTGCTGTGGAAAAAGCGGAGCGCAAGGCAGAAAGAAAGCCCGAGCCCAAAGCAGAACCCCCCAAAGCGCCGAAAGTCTATGCCGTGGCACAGCCCGGGAGCATGGAAGAAAAGATTGAGACCTTCTTGAAGGGTCTGATTGAGCACATGGGCTCCAATGCTGTCCCTCACGCCTGGCAGGAAGAGGGCAACACCTATAAGGTGGAACTGGTTGGCGAGGATTTGGGATATCTCATCGGCCGCCGGGGAGATACCTTGGATGCCCTGCAGCATTTGGCCAATTACAGCATTAACCGGGGTGTGGAGGGTCGCTACCGCATCAGCGTAGATGCAGAGGAATACCGGGAAAAGCGGGAAGAATCCCTGCGCCGGTACGCCCGGAAAAAGGCACAGCAGGTGCTGAAGGCTCGCCGCCGCACCACCTTAGAGCCTATGAATGCTTACGAGCGTCATGTGATTCATGCGGCCTTGCAGGAGATGGAGAACATCACCACCCATTCCACCGGCACAGAGCCCAACCGCCGGGTTGTCATCGAATACGTCCGGTAATCCATAGCAATCAAAACGCGCGCCCGCCAGGGCGCGCGTTTTTGCATAGATTTAAGTGCCACACCACTTACACAAAGAAGGTTCTTGACAAAAAAGAAGTTATAGATTACTCTAAATGTGTGGTTTAACACATTAAACCTTTTGAGGAGGCATACAATATGAGCATCCCAAAAATATTTGAAAGTGAATATCGGTTTTGTCTGATTCTTTGGGAGCATCAACCCATTAACAGCACAAAGCTGGCCGCCCTTTGCAAAGAACAGCTGGGGTGGTCAAAGGCAACGACCTATACGGTTATCCGCCGTTTGGCTGAACGGGGGGTGCTGGAAAACAACAACTCCATTGTTACTGCCCTTGTTACCAAACAAGAGGTGCAGCAATCCGAAGTAGATGCGCTGTTACAAAGGACATTCGAGGGTTCTGTCCCGGCATTCCTTGCAGCTTTTTCCACCTGCGAAAAACTAACCGAGGAGGAAGCGCAGGTTCTATCCAAATTGATTGAAAACTATCAGGAGTAAATTGCAATGGAGAAGCTTCTCTTCCCTTTTTTACAGGCCAGCATCTTCGGTAGCACCATTATTATACTGTCACTCATTCTTCGCTTGCTGGCACAGAAAGCGCCCCGACAGTTACTATGTGTCTGCTGGTTGTTGGCGATGGTGCGCCTCGTTCCGTTTCATATTGAAAGTCAACTTAGCTTGCAGCCAAATTTGCCGTGGTGGCAGCAGGTACAGCAGGAAACTCCCAAGCAGGAATTGCAAGGGGATGAGATGCCTTTGCCGGAACAACCGTCTGAAAATATAGAAGCGCTCCCGGAACAGACGGTACCTGCACCCATACTGCCCCCGCCGGTAGCAGAAACACCGGAGGTCACACTTCCGGAGCCGCACCAAGAAGCTCCCACCCAACCAAAAATCTTGACGGTGCTATCCGCTGTGTGGCTTGCAGGCGTTCTTGTGGGCGGTTTGGGCATTGGGGTTTCTTACCTTTCCATGAATAGGCGGGTTCGCAATGCGCATCTTGTTGAAGACGGTGTTTTTGAATGCGCTAACATCCGGGAGCCCTTTTTGTTGGGCTATTGGCGTCCCCGTATTTATCTTCCTTGCGAAGTCAGCTTGGCGGACCGCGTATACATCATCGCCCACGAAAAGGCACATATCTCCCGTGGCGACAACTGGTGGAAGCTATTGGGCGCAATGCTTGTGTGCCTGCACTGGTTTAACCCGCTGGTATGGCTGGGCTATATCCTGTTTTGCCGCGATACCGAGGTTGCCTGTGATGAGCGTGTGGTCTGCGCCTTGGATATGGAGGGAAGAAAAGCATATGCCCTGGCCCTGCTAAATCGAGGAAAGGCCGCATCGGGGCTATCCCTGGTATCCCTTTCTTTTGGAAAAGAGAAACTGCGCAAGCGCATTGAATATGCGCTCAAATATCGCAACGCAGGGCTCTGGGTTACCTTGGCAACCGGAATGCTGGTTGCATTGATTGCGGTCTGTTTTCTGACGACACCAAAGCAACCCACTCAGCAAACGGCGTTTGTTCCGGAGGAAAACCCAACCACCGAAACCACCCAAACCGTGACCGGGCCGACCCAAACGGTAACTGTGCCCACCCCACCTACAACCGCGCCTGCCCAGGGGACGACTGCGCCTACACAGCCGGAAACCACGCCCCCTGAAGATGTCAGCGGAACCTGCGGAGAGAATGTGACTTGGACATTGCAGGGAAATGTGCTTACCCTTGGTGGAACAGGAAAGATGACCGGGTTTGACAGCGACACCCAACAGCCTTGGGCAGCTTACCGTTCCCGGATTACGACCGTGGAAATCGGAAGCGGTGTGCTTGAGATTGGGAAATATGCCTTTACTTACTGCGGGAATCTGAAAAACATTGTGTTTGCCTCCGACGGCAAGCTACAAACCATTGGAGACTACGCATTTGCCTATACAGGGCTTCAAAAATTAAATACGCCGCCCAGCTTATACACCATTGGAAAACTTGCATTTGCCTATTGCAGAGAGCTTGAAACCGTGAGACTGGAAAACGGCGTGCAGAAAATTCAGCATTTTGCCTTTGACGGTTGTGCAGGAATCAAGCGGCTGGCTCTTGGAGCGTCGGTAACATATGTTTCGTATCATGCGTTTCCTTTTTTCGGCACTGTGGAACATTTAGAAGTTTTCACACAGCATTTCAGTGTGAGCGGTAAAAATTGTCTCCATTTGAAAACCGTATTGTTTGCCGGAGATCCTCGTTCCCAGCTTACTCTCAATCCCAGCCCCGAGCTGACGGAAGTTCGCATTGAAACAAAGGTGGACACCATTGGAGCGAATGCTTTTGGTACTTATTCCGACAGCGAAAAAACCATGATTTTTAAGACAGATGCCCCCAAATTTGATGAAAGGGCATTTAGTGGCATGACCGTAACGGTATATTATCCCGCAGATAACAGCACATGGACCGAAGAGGTACGCCAAAATTACGGCGGTAATGTCACCTGGATTCCAGGGAGTCCGTAAAGGGGGATTGTTATGAAAATAAAGTGGACACTTCTATTTGCGGCGGCGCTTTGTCTCCATTTGGCCCTACCGGTATCCGCAGCAGAAACCACCGGCACATTAGGGGATAATATCACATGGACTTTGGATGAATCCACCGGCGTTCTGACCCTTTCCGGTGAAGGGGAAATGAAGAACCTAGATCACTATCCCTGGCATGATTGGCGGGGACGCATCACCACCGTTGTATTTGAAAGCGGCATCACAAAAATTTCCTATAGGGCTTTCTCGCACTATCCAAATCTAACAACCGTAGAAATCCCGGACAGCGTTACGATAATTGCGGATTATGCCTTTAGGGGCTGTTGGAAATTGACGGCGGTACAATTGCACGACGGCATTGAAAGCATCGGTTCTTCTTCTTTCGATGACACCGGTATTACGGAAATCAAGATTCCTAAGGCAACGACCTGTATTGCCCGTGGTGCCTTTAGCAATTGCCGTAATTTGACCGAGATCATCTTCCATGACAGCGTAAAAGTCATTGATGTCGATGCCTTTGACGGTTGTATGAGATTGGAAAATGTTGTAATCCCCGATAGCGTAGAAACCGTTGGCGGCAGTGCTTTTTCTGGGTGTCTCTCCCTGAAGAGCGTGCAGCTTGGAAAAAATGTAAAGGAAATTGGTTACTCTGCCTTTTGGAATTGCCCATTACTTACAGAAATTAACATTCCGGATTCTGTGGAAACCATCGAAAAAAATGCGTTTAACAAGTGCGTTGCGTTGGAAAAGGTGACCATTGGTGCCGGGGTGTCGGAGCTGGATGAGACGGCGTTTTGCAACGACACCAAGATTTCTGCCTTTACGGTCAGTCCCGACAATCCTTATTTTACGACAGATGACAAGGGCGTGATTTACAGCAAGGACAAAACCAAACTGGTGCTTTTCCCCTTGGGTTTCCAGGGGGAATATACCGCGCTCAGTTCCACGGTGGAAATTGGCAGAATGGCCGCTGATGAAAATGCAGGCCTGACCGCGTTGACGCTCCCGGATTCTGTGAAGCGGATTGGTGAGCATGCTTTTGACGGGTGCAGCAATCTGACCAAAGTCACCCTCGGGGAAGGCTTGGAAACCATTGCGCCACATGCATTTTACGGGTTGCCTGCCCAGGAGATTACCTTCCACCGTTCTTTGAAAGAAATCGGGCAGTTTGCCTTTTCCTACAGCAAACTTAAAAAGGTTACATTTTTAGGGAGCGCCCCTAAAATCTGGGATGATGCTTTTTCCGAGGTGACGGCAGAGGCTTATTACCCCGATATGGATTTAACATGGACCGAACAATACGCAGTAGGAAGTTTTTATACTCAAACATGGGTCAATAATTTGCAAAACTACGGAGGCAATTTGGACTGGTCGCCCATTCCGATAGAAAATTCTGGTTCGCCGCCCGCTCCCACAACCCCAGAACCAACGGAGCCGGTGCCTACCCAGCCAAAACCGACGGAGCCTACCCCCGCGCCGACGGAGCCTACCACCACCCAACCAACGGTTCCCCCCACAACCTCTGGGCAGAATATGACCGCGCCTACCGTGCCCTCTGCTCCCGGGGAGACAGAGGAACAGGAACCAACCGTTCAGATTCCATGGGTGGAAATTGCAATTGCCGCAGCAGTCGTTTTACTTGGCGGTGCTGCCGCATGGTATTTCTTTATCTACAAGCGAAGTAAATTAGCGAATCATGAGGAATAGAAAGGAGAATTCCATGAAAAAGCATAGGTTTATCGTATATGTGTACATGTTTATCGTAACGCTCGCGCTGGTACTGTCCGGTTGTCAAAATGCCTCTGAGCCAAATTCGACCGAGACGGAACCTACCGCGCCAACCACCACACTGACGGAGCCTACCACCGCGCCGACGGAGCCTACCACCGTGCCGACGGAGCCTACCACCGCGCCGACGGAGCCCACCCCCGCGCCGACGGAGCCAACCACCGCGCCGACGGAGCCAACCATCGCACCGACGGAGCCTGTCGGCTGTAATCACAGCGAAACGGAATGGATTGTGGACAAACGGGCAACTTGTGAAAAGGACGGCCAGCGACATCTGGAATGCAAATCCTGTAAGGCAGTGCTAAAAACAGAAACCTTGCCAGCGGCGCACGACTTTGTGTCCTTTCCGGGGAAAGCGCCTACTGACACCGAAGCCGGCCATACCAGCTGGACGCGGTGCCCTAACTGTTTTTATTATTCCGAGCTAAAGCTGCCGATTCCCAGCCTAAAGCCCACCCCGGGGCTCAAATATAAAGTCAATGCCGACGGAAAAACCTGTACCATTCTGCCTATTACGACATTATCAACAAGAGATTTGAATATCCCTGCTGAGATTGATGGATATAAAGTCACCGCCATTGAAGCGGGCGCATTTAGAAGCGTAGCTTTAGACAGCATCAACATTCCGGAAGGCGTGTTGTACATTGGTGAAGGCATTCTTTTGAATCATCCCACGATTAAAACCGTATACCTTCCCAGCACACTGATTTCCATTGGCGATGATGCTTTCGCCGGGTGTACATCGCTAACATACTTGAACATTCCCGAAAGTGTTACCTACATAGGCAGAGGTATTGTAAAGAATTCACCGCTTACATACACCCCCGCCACATGGGAGGGCAATCTTCGGTATATAGGCAGCTACTGTGTGGAAGCAGCCGGTACGTACTCTGATGACCCCGTCGTCGTACGGGACGGTACAAAATATTTAGCATCCAAACTCTTCTATTACTACAAATTTTACGACGGCGTTGTCTTGCCGGACAGTCTTCTCAGCATCGGTGACTATGCCTTTTACGGATCCAATTTATACCGAATAGCTCTGCCCGATCAGCTGCAGCATATTGGAGACTATGCATTTCAACAAACGAATTTGGAAAGTGTGAAGCTTCCAAATCAATTGCAGAAATTGGGAGTCGGTGCATTCTTTTCCTGTGCCAAGTTGACAGAGGTACAACTGCCCGATACGCTTACCGAAATTCCGAATAGCGCTTTCGAACATTGTAGTAAGCTAGACCAAATTGTGATTCCGAATACGGTAAAAAGCATCGGCAATTCTGCATTTGCCTCTTGCGCACTTTCGAAAGACTTGGTTATTCCCGAAAGTGTAACAAAAATTGGTGAGGGGGCATTTTCTAATTGTCGTTTCTCCTCGGTGAAACTCCCCAGTGGTATAACCGAGATACCAAGGGGCGCATTTGCCTCTTGCGAGTCTTTAACATCTATTACATTCCCCAGTCAGCTCACCTCCATTGGCGAAGCGGCCTTTAGTCACTGTGAAGGTCTTACAAGCATTGTGATTCCGGATACGGTAAAAAGCATCGGCAATTCTGCATTTGCATACTGTACAAAACTTTCCGAAATTCAGCTGCCTAGCAACCTCACCGCCATTGCTCCTTACGCTTTCGACAGCTGTTTTGCCTTAACCAGTATCACGCTGCCGGCAGGCGTAACGGAAATTGGAGAGGGTGCGTTCCACCAATGTTCAAATTTGGTCACCCTTTCCATTCCCACTAGCGTAACATACATTGATTGCGCCGCTGTCAATACATGCCATAAACTGACAGAGATCCGTTTTAACGGTACTGTTGCGCAGTGGAACAGCATCCAAAAGCACGAGAAGTGGAATTACATGATAGATTCTTTCACCGTCTACTGTTCAGATGGAGAAGTGAAAATGAAATAAGGGAAGACGTTGATCAAATAAGGCGCAAAGACAAAATTCTTCCAAAAAAGTCAGAAAAACAGCCGTTTTCGCTACGAAAACGGCTGTTTTTTGATTGCAGCGTCAGGATTTGAGTTGCATTTAGATGGGCTCAAGTCCAACCGGCATAAAAAATCCCGCCCCCTGACAGGGGCCGGGATTTTTTGGTGCGGGTTGTTTTATAGGATTTAAGCAAAAGGTGAGGAATGCCAACGGTTTTCGCAGTTGACAAACGGAGAATTCTTTGCCGTTGATTAAAATACAGATAGCATATTCTCCAATTTGTATTTATCTAGCACTTCGAGATTCTTTTTTGAGATGTTGATTCCGTATTCTGGCTTTGATTTTTTTCCTTCATAAGTACGATGCACAAAAACTTTGCTCTCTTGCACCCAAGTTGATGCGGGGATTATGTAAGTAGCTGGGTGTTCCCCATCGGAAAGAAGCAAAAGAAAGAGAAACATGCTTTCATCGTTAATATCGAAATGTTCTTCTCTCATAAATACATATTGCGAAGATGCTGTACGAATGGCCTTTACCTGGAATTTAAGAAATCCGTGCTTGCTTTCTGCAACGAAATCAATACCATGGTCATCAACTTCGGCAGTGTAAACACTTAGTCCATAAGAGGTAAGTGACATTTTTGCATAATACTCGCAAAACGTTCCGAGTTTTTGCGGAGTGAGATTATCTCTTGACCAATTCAAATTATACATCTGTATTCCCGCTTTCTTCAAATTGAACTCCAACTAATTCGCCTAAATCACTCGCTTTAATTTCATACTCTTTTTCAAATTTTAGCATAGTTCACGAATAAAAGCAAGGTTTCGCCCTGCAATATACTTTTTTACTATTCACTATTACTTATTCCTTCCAAAGACCTAATGGCATTTTTTAGTGAAATGTGAATAGTGAAGAGGTAATAAGTAAAGCCCCAAAGGCTTGCGCCTTTAGGGCTTTGGTACGGGTAACAGGACTTGAACCTGCACGGTTGCCCATTGGAACCTAAATCCAACGTGTCTGCCAATTCCACCATACCCGCATATGAACAGCCGGAGAAGTTCTGCGGCTGTTATTTTACATTTTCTCAAAACCGCCACATCCGCATGGGGCTTCATTGTATCACGGGGCGGTTTTCTTGTCAACCCAAATCGGCTGCCACGGGCGGATGGTCGGCAATATAGCGATCCAGAATTTCCCCGGCCAAAAGCACCATCCGGGCGCAGGGCCGCTGCTTGTAATATTCCGCCGTCCGGGGGGAGGGATTGGGGTCTGAGGGAGGATTGTCCAGCAGCTCCCGGCAGATGATACTCCCGGCCTGGGCCCGGAATTCTCCTGCCAGCGATTGCACAAGGGCATAGAGCTCTCTTTTTCCGTCGTCATCCTCCGGCGCACTGTATCCGTATAGCAGACTCGCCACGAAGCACATGCCGCTGACAGCGCCGCAAACCTCCCGAAGCCGGCCCATGCCGCCGCCGAAACCGCTGACCATTCTGGCGGATGCTGTTTCCTCTAATCCTGTCAAATCGGAAAAGGCCACCGCTACCGCCTGGGCGCAGTTATAGCCCTGCAAAAACAGTTCTGCCGCTTTGATTCCGTGATCCATGGGATTACCTCCAAGGTGTTTTCTCCATTATATCACAAATAATAGCCCCGGCGCAACAAAAAAGTCTGCTGCGCTATGCAGCAGACCTCAAAAATTAACGTTCAGAGCCCAGGAAGAAGACAGCCAACGTGCCCGGTCCGGAATGGGAGCCGATCACCGCGCCGGTGTAGCCGATGAAGACCTCCTTGACCTCGGTGGTTTCCTTCAGCCGCTTGGCAAGATACTCCGCATCCTCCAAACAGTCGCCGTGGCAGATATACATCAGTTCGTTCCGTCCGGGCAGACCCTGCTGCGCGGCCTTGGCGGCCAAAGCATCAATGGCGGCCTTTCTGCCCCGGGTTTTGGAGACGTTGATCAAGTGTCCCTCGTTATCCACGTGCAGCACCGGCTTGATATTCAGCATAGTGCCCAGCAACGCTGTGGTGGCACTGACCCGGCCGCCCCGCTTCAGATACATTAAATCGTCCACGGTGAACCAGTGGCAAAGGCGCATCCGGTTTTCTTCTAACCAAATAGCCAAATCCGACAGGCTCAGACCCTGGCTTTGTTTCCGGCAGGCATACCACACCAAAAGCCCCTGGCCCAGAGAGGCGCACAGGCTGTCTACCACTTTGATCTGCCGCTGGGGATATTTTTCCTGCAGCTCGTTGGCTGCGATGACGGCGGACTGGTAGGTGGTGGAAAGACCGGAGGAGAAGGTGATCACCAAAACGTCCTTTCCCTCCTGCAAAACAGGCTCCATCGCTGCAGCCCAGCGGGTGGGATTGATGGCGGAGGTAGTGGCGGCTTCTCCTGCGCGGAATCCGTCGTACAGGGTCTTGATGCCCTCGTCTACCGAGTCTTCCAAATTTTCGCCCCGGAAGTTAACGGTCAGCGGCACCAGCGCGACACCCAGCTGGTTCAGCTTGTCCTTGGGCAGATCACAGCCGGAATCGGTAATTATTTGATACATAAAAAACACTCCTAAAAAGAATAGACAGCAATGGAAATTTCCGATATAATGGAAAAGACGCTGTATTTGTTCCTATCATACCGGTTTTTTTCGGGAATGTCACGCTGTTTTTGGGAGAATTCTCCCGGAACAAAATCTCTTTTAGGTAGATTTTTGGACTCTACTGGCAGTAGAATCCGGCTGTTCGGCGTTTGGAAAGGGGCTTAGAGGATGACAAAGTGGTTATTAAAGCGAATGGGAATCGAACCAAAGGATACCGTGTCGCCGGCGGACCGGGCGGCAGTGGGAAAGCTGTCCGGCGGAGTGGGGATTGTTTGCAATATTCTGCTGTTCGGACTGAAACTGGCGGCAGGTATTTTATCCGGCTCGGTCTCCGTCACCGCCGATGCAATGAACAATCTGACGGATGCTTCCAGCTCCGTGGTCACTCTTTTGGGCTTCCGTCTGGCGGAAAAACCGGCAGATAAGGACCATCCCTACGGCCATGCCAGGTATGAATATTTAAGCGGTCTGGCGGTGGCGGCTATCATTATCATTATCGGCTTTGAACTGGCGAAATCCTCGGTGGAGAAAATTTTCGCTCCGGCGGCGGTGGTGTTTTCGCCCATAACTGTGGCGGTGCTGGTGGGCGCGATTTTACTAAAGCTATGGCTGGCCGGATTCAACGGAAGGCTGGCAAAATACATAAACTCCCATGCTCTGGCGGCCGCGGCGGCAGACAGCCGCAATGACTGTATCGCCACCGGCGCAGTACTGCTGGCGGCGGCAGCAGAAAAAATCAGCGGCTGGCAAATCGACGGCTATGTAGGTCTTGCGGTGGCTCTGTTTATTCTTTACAGCGGTGCCATGCTGGCAAAGGAAACCGTTAGTCCTCTTTTGGGAGAGGCAGCCAGCCCAGAATTGCGGCGGCTGATTGTGGATTATGTCAGTAAACAGCCCAAGGTGCTGGGCTACCACGATTTGATGGTCCACGACTACGGCCCGGGACAGCGTTTTGCCACGCTTCATGTGGAAATGGATAACCGGGAAGACCCTTTGCTGTGTCACGAGCTGATTGACGATATGGAGCGGGAATGTTTGGAAAGTCACAATATTCATCTGGTGATTCACTACGACCCCATCGTTACTGACGACCCGGTGAGCAACCGACTGCAGGAGGCTGTCCGGCAGGTGCTGTCAGAAATGGACCGACAGATGCGCCCCCATGATTTTCGAATGGTCAAGGGCGCAGAGCATACCAATTTGATTTTTGATATCCCCCTCCCGGAAAGCTGGAAAGGTCGGGAAAAGGAAATCCGGCATCGGCTGGAATCGGAGCTGTCGGCGCAGGAGGGGCAGAAAATTTATACCGTCATTACCTTTGACCCGGTGGCGTTTAATGAATCGGAAGATGTTATGTAAACCCATAAAGAAAATGGGGGCTGGTTTTCAGCCCCTCTTTCCTTTAAGAATTACCCAAAAGCGCCAGTAAAAGCAGGCAATGCTGCCGTTTTTCCTGTGCCAGCTGGGCAAATACACTCCCGTATTCCGGATTGTCCTGATGCCGGGAATATTCTTCTGCCGCCTTCAGATTTTGCAGATAACAGGTTCTGAGCAGCCCTGCCACCGTTTCCTGCCGGGGCTTCAATTTCAGCTTGGCCGGACGGACACCGGCAGTCAGATACCCGATTCCCCGCAGACACCGAATGTGATACTGGGTCTTCTTCAGCAGCTGCTCAAAGAGCCGGCGGTATTTCGGCAAACGCCCAATCAGCTGACGGTAGACTGCGGCGGCCTGGGATTCCATGGTCAAAAGAGAAAGAATCGGCTCTTCCGCACCCCGTACCCGTTGCCACACCCGCTGGGCCATTTGGCCGTCAAAGGTTTCCATTTCCATCGCTCCTTTCTGTTCTCATATATGCGCCGGCCCGGAGGGAGGTGCATAAGGAAATTTCCACTTCCCTTTTTCGTTCATTTGTGCTATAATCAGGAAAACGAACCGGAGGAGGATGCCCAATGTCCAGAACCAGTGACAAAGCCCAGCGAATTTTGGAATATGTGAACCGTTTTGTCCAGGAAAACGGCTATGCGCCCTCTGTCCGGGAAATCGGTGCGGAGGTGGGACTGCGTTCCACAGCCTCTGTCAGCTACCATATCCGGGCGCTCCAGGAAAAGGGTCTGCTCATGACGCCAACCGGCAAGGGCCGGAAGCGGGCCGTGGTGACCAACGCCCGCCCGGGGCAGATTCCCATTATCGGGGTTGTAACTGCAGGCTTGCCCATTCTGGCCCTTGAAAATCAGGAAGGCACGCTCAGCTGGGACGGAGACCCTACCTGCTTTGCCCTTCGTGTCCGGGGGGACAGCATGGTGAATGCCGGTATTTTCAGCGGAGATACGGTGGTAGTGCGCCCTCAGCAGACCGCAGAGGACGGGCAGATTGTGGTGGCGCGCATCGGTGACGAGGCCACCGTCAAGCGGCTGTCCAGAAAAAACGGGCAGGTTTGGCTTCTGCCGGAAAACGAAGGCTATGAGCCTATTGACGGAACGGAAGCGGAAATCATCGGCCTGGTGAAGGCTTTGGTTCGGCAATATTGAACAAAGAGTGTCCTTTGGGGGCACTCTTTCTGATTTTTTTGCATGAAAAGAGGAAAATTCCATAAAAATAATTGCATTTTCCATGGCGGCGTGATATACTGTATGGGCTTTATATAAAAGAATCCAAAAATACAAAAATTTGGGCGAAAAAGGTTCGTCCCACACAAAAGAAAGGGGTAATTTCAATGCACAAGTATGTTTACCTGTTTACCGAGGGTAACGGTTCCATGCGGGAACTGCTGGGCGGCAAAGGCGCTAACCTGGCAGAGATGACCAATATCGGTCTGCCCGTTCCTCAGGGCTTCACCATTTCCACGGAAGCCTGCACCAAGTATTACGAAGACGGCCGGATGATTAACGACGACATCCAGGCAGAAATCATGGAGTATGTGAAAAAGCTGGAAGCCATCACCGGCAAGAAGTTCGGCGACAAGGAGAATCCCCTGTTGGTCTCCGTTCGTTCCGGCGCCCGTGCCTCCATGCCCGGTATGATGGATACCATTTTGAACCTGGGCTTGAACGAGGACGTGGTGGAGGTTCTGGCTGCCAAGTCCGGCAACCCCCGCTGGGCCTACGACTGCTACCGCCGGTTTATTCAGATGTACTCCGACGTGGTTATGGAAGTGGGCAAGAAGTACTTCGAAGTCCTCATCGACGAGATGAAGGAAAAGAAGGGCGTTACCCAGGACGTGGAGCTGACTGCCGAGGACCTGAAGGAGCTGGCAAACCAGTTCAAGGCCGAGTACCGCAATAAAATCGGTGCCGACTTCCCCTCCGACCCTGTTGAGCAGCTGATGGGCGCTGTCAAGGCCGTGTTCCGCAGCTGGGACAACCCCCGTGCTAATATCTACCGCCGGGAAAACGATATCCCCTACTCCTGGGGTACTGCCGTTAACGTGCAGTCCATGGCCTTCGGCAACATGGGTGACGATTGCGGTACCGGCGTTGCCTTTACCCGTGACCCCGCCACCGGCGCAAAGGGTCTGATGGGCGAGTTCCTGACCAACGCTCAGGGCGAAGACGTGGTTGCCGGTGTCCGGACTCCCATGCCCATCTCCGAGATGGCTGAAAAGTTCCCCGAGGCATTTGCCCAGTTCCAGAAGGTTTGCGCCATCCTGGAGGACCACTACCGGGATATGCAGGATATGGAATTCACTGTGGAAAACGGCAAGCTCTACATGCTCCAGACCCGTAACGGCAAGCGTACTGCTCCTGCCGCTCTGAAAATCGCCTGCGATTTGGTGGACGAGGGTATGATTGACGAGAAGAAGGCTGTGGCCATGATTGACCCCCGTAATCTGGACACCCTGCTGCATCCCCAGTTTGACACCAAGGCTCTGAAGGCCGCCACCCCCATCGGCAAGGCTCTGCCCGCTTCCCCCGGCGCTGCTGCCGGTAAGATCGTCTTCACCGCTGAGGACGCCAAGGCTTGGGCTGCCCGGGGCGAGAAGGTGGTTCTGGTTCGTCTGGAGACCAGCCCCGAGGATATTGAAGGCATGATGGCCGCACAGGGTATTCTGACCGTTCGCGGCGGTATGACCTCTCACGCCGCTGTTGTGGCTCGCGGCATGGGTACCTGCTGCGTTTCCGGCTGCACCGAGATCGCTATGGATGAGGAGAACAAGGTGTTCACTCTGGGCGGCAAGACCTTCCACGAGGGCGATGAGCTGTCCCTGGACGGCTCCACCGGTAACATCTATGACGGCCTGATCCCCACCAAGGATGCTGAAATTGCCGGCGAGTTCGGCCGTATCATGGCTTGGGCCGACCAGTACCGCACCCTGAAGGTTCGCACCAATGCCGACTCCCCCCGTGACGCCAAGAAGGCCCGCGAGCTGGGCGCAGAAGGCATCGGCCTGTGCCGTACCGAGCATATGTTCTTCGAGGAAGGCCGTATCGGACCCTTCCGGGAAATGATTTGCTCCGACACTGTAGAAGAGCGGGAAGCTGCTCTGGAGAAGATTCTTCCCATGCAGCAGGCTGACTTCGAGGGCCTGTACGAGGTCATGGAAGGCAACCCCGTTTGCATCCGTTTCCTGGATCCCCCTCTCCACGAGTTCGTTCCCACCACTGAGGAAGATATCGCTGCTTTGGCTGCTACCAAGGGCAAGAGCGTTGAGGACATCAAGGCCATCATCGCGTCCCTGCACGAATTCAACCCCATGATGGGTCACCGTGGCTGCCGTCTGAGCGTCACCTATCCCGAGATCGCCGCTATGCAGACCAAGGCTGTCATCCGGGCCGCCATCAACACCAAGAAGAATCATCCCGACTGGACCATGGTTCCCGAAATCATGATTCCCCTGGTTGGCGATGTGAAGGAACTGAAGTACGTCAAGGACGTGGTTACCAAGACCGCCGATGCAGAAATTGCCGCTGCAGGCATTGAATTGAAGTACGAAGTCGGCACCATGATCGAGATCCCCAGAGCTTGTCTGACGGCAGATCAGATCGCCCAGGAGGCTGAGTTCTTCTGCTTCGGCACCAACGACCTGACTCAGATGACCTTCGGCTTCTCCCGTGACGATGCAGGCAAGTTCCTGAACGCCTACTACGATGCCAAGATCTTCGAGAACGATCCCTTCGCCAAGCTGGATCAGACCGGCGTTGGTCAGCTGATGGAGTTGGCTGTTGCCAAGGGCAAGGCTTCCGGAAAGCAGCTGCACTACGGCATCTGCGGCGAGCACGGCGGCGACCCCATGTCCGTCGAGTTCTGCCATAAGATTGGCCTGGACTACGTGTCCTGCAGCCCCTTCCGCGTGCCCATCGCCCGTCTGGCCGCCGCCCAGGCTGCCATCAAGGGCTAATTAGAAATAAACCCGCCACTCTTCAGAGTGCCTGTTTTTGTTGACACTAGAATATGTGAGCATTATAATAAAAGTAAGGGGGATGCTATACAATGAAAAAAATCATGTGTTTTGTTCTAACCGCCATCCTTATGCTTTTATGTTGCTCGTGTGGTCTTTTCGGCGACCAAAAATATGTCTGCAAAGCAAAAGATGTAGCCTCTGTTCAAATTGTTAGGCTTGATAAGTATGTTGAAGGAGAATACCGATATGAATACACGGTACTTTCTCAAGTTGAAGATGTTGAATCATTCGTGGAGCAACTTAACAGAATAAAGCACTCTGTAAATTGGGGTGACCCACGCCAAATGAACGAGGGGTATGTTGTCATGAGAATCGATTACTCAAACGGAAATTTCGATTTAGTTCACCCAGATGCACAGTGCTTTCATAAAAATGGTACAAACAATTACGGATATTTCTTTTTCGATGACGAACAGTTTGAAACGCTGATTTCTGATTATATGCCAAAATAAAACACAATTTCCCTCTTTTGCTGATAGCACCACAGGCTGCCATCAAAGAAAGCAAGTAATTGCTTTCTTTATAAAATGAAACTATCCGCCCGAATTACTTCGGGCGGATTGTTTCTAAATATCCTTGCGTTTAAGGAACAAAAATTGTATAATCTAAAAAAGTAAACTTTGCGAGGGATAAAAAATGAATAATGAGATAATATCAGCACACGCATTTTCCTCAAACAATAAAGCAATGTTAGAGAAAGATACGAAATGTGGTTGTTTTTACTGCTTGAAAATCTTTAATCCTTGTGAAATTACAGAGTGGATATCTGATACATACGGAACTGCAGTTTGTCCCTATTGCGGTGTAGATTCTGTGATTGGAGAAAGTTCAAATTATCCTATAACAACAGAATTTTTGAAAGCAATGCAAGAGCATTGGTTTTAACTAATTTTCCCTCTTTTGGTGATAGCACCACAGGCTGCTATCAAGGGCTAATTGCTAACAATGAAACTGCCTCCTTCGGGAGGCAGTTTTTCTAAGCCTCCCTTGTGTAAAGGGAGGTGGCACGGCGAAGCCGTGACGGAGGGATTGTAATGTACCGGCAAGAGACAATCCCCCAGTCTGCTCCGCAGACAGCCCCCTTTACACAAGGGGGCCTTTGCCCTGCCGAGGAATCGGCGGGGATTTTTGTATTTGTTGTAAAAGTTGCAAGTTTTTGTTATAATTATAAAAACCCAACCTCGGCTTATCGGATTTCAATGACAAAGGAGAAAGTTATGAATTTTACAGAAATTGCAGAAAACAGACAATCCTGTCGCAAATATGATTCCACCCGAATGGTAGAAAAAGAAAAATTAGACCGTGTTTTGGCGGCCGCAAGCCTTTCCCCTTCTGCTTGCAACGGCCAGCCCTATCAAATCACCGTTTGCAAGGGTGAAACCGCAAAAAAAGTGGCAAAAGCAACCCAGGGAATGGGAATGAACAAATTCGCAACAGATGCTCCCGTATTGATGGTGGTGTCGGAAATGCCTTACGTTGCAACAGCAGCCCTTGGCGCCAAGGTGAAAAAGAACGATTACCGCTCCATTGATATCGGCATATTGGCAGCGTATATTACCGCAGAAGCCACCGCTCAGGGGCTCGGCACTTGTATCCTCGGTTGGTTAGAGGATATGGAAATCCGCGAAATTTGCGGTTTAGAAGGCGCAGTAAGACTTGTTATCACCCTCGGCTATGCTTCGGCAGATGATAAACTTCGTACCAAAAAACGCAAGGACTTAACCGAGCTAGTTAAAATAATCGAAGAATAAAAAATGTTCAAGGCAATTTCTCCTACCCAAGCAGGCTCTGACGACGTGTTCTGGCATAATATTTGTTGCATTTTCTATTGCATTTTCGTTTTGTATATGGTATAACATGCTTAGATTATAAGAGGAGGGGTTTTTATGATTGTTGAAAAAAGAATTAAGGAATTTGAAAAACACGGCTTTGGTATGTTTGTGCATTTCGGCCTTTACAGCGTTATAGGAAAATGTGAATGGGCAAAATACAGTTTAAATATACCTTGGGACGAATATCTTAAAACACTGGATAGTTTTTCTCCCCAAAAAAACTGGGCTGAGGAATTGGTTTTAACTGCAAAGGAAGCTGGTTGCCGATATATAACACTAACTACTCGGCATCACGATGGTTTTTCTCTTTATGATACCTGTGGATTAAACACCTACGATGCACCTCATGTGTGTGGACGGGACCTGATAAAAGAATTCGTAGATGCTTGTAATAAGCATAGCATTATACCGTTCTTCTATCATACCCTTTTGGATTGGCATGAAGAAAGTTACAAAACCAACTTTAAAGAATACTTAAAATATCTTAGAAAAAGTATAGAAATCCTTTGCAAGAACTACGGAAAAATAGGCGGATTTTGGTTTGACGGAATGTGGGATAAACCGGATGAAGATTGGGAAGAAGATGCACTTTATTCTCTTATAAGAAGCTATCAGCCCGACACCATGATAATAAACAACACAGGTCTTGGTCACCGCGGGGAGTTAGGTCATATTGAACTTGACAGTGTCACCTTTGAGCGTGGTAGACCTCAACCCATAAATCTCGAATCTTCACCGAAATATATTGCAAGTGAGATGTGTGAAACGTTTGCAAGTAATTGGGGATATGCAGAAAACGACTTTAATTTCAAGTCGATGGAGCACCTTATTAACAGTTTTGCTATTTGCCGCAGATATAGGTCTAATTTCCTTTTCAATGTAGGGCCAAAAGCAGACGGAAGCCTTCGCACGATGGATAAGGGCGCATTGGAAATTTTAGGTCAATGGAGCAAACTAAACGATGAGGCATTGCATATTCCAGAACCCACTGATATTGAAATTAAAGATAAGCCAAACAACTTTATTCTTCGTAATGACAACACTTATTACCTTTTCCTAAGTGATTTGAGCATTAAGGGCAATGAAAATGTTACTATCAATTATAATAAAAATGTTAATTGCGATAACATTTTCCGGTTTGACAAAAAGGTCAAATCTGTATGTTGGCTCGACAACGGAGAAGAACTAAACTTTACTCAGAATGATACAGAGGTAAATATTCAGGCGAAACCATATGAATGTGGGCAAGATTTCGTCATAAGAATCGCTAAAATAGAAGTATAGTCGCTGTGCTTGCCCTTCTTTTGTGCATAGCAACACAGGCTGCTATTAAGGGCTAATTGCTAACAACAAACCTGCCCCTCGGCAGAGGGCAGGTTTTCTTGTAGGGGCGGCCATTGGCCGTCTGCTACTGCCGTATAATATTGCACAAACGGACGAGCGATGCTCGCCCCTACATTCCCCGCCGAGCAATCGGTGGGGAGTTTTCTTTGTAGGGGGCGGTGTCCCCGACACCCCGAAAAACACACCCATCGCAAACGGGCTGTCGAGGACGCCAGCTCCTACAATCCTTATCGCACATTCCTTCTGGGCGTGTGAGATACCGCTTGGGCCTATTTCTTTCCTGGTTTTACATTTACCGCCGGGTTCAGCTCGCCGTTGATGGCCCCATTGGCGGTTTCGTATTCCTTGATGCTCTGGCGCACCAGCACCAGAATGTGGCTGTTTACGCTTCTTCCCTCATAGTCTGCTACCACGCCGATTTTTCGGAGCATTTCCTCTTCAATGCGAATGGATACGCTTTTAATTGCCATAATGACACCTCTTTTGAATATATTATGTATTTATTTTAGGCGCATTATGTGTTATGATGTTTGATATGGATATACAATATATCTACATTTTGGAGGTGCGTTATGGAACATTCTTTATATGCCTATTTACAGCGGCAGAGCAGCGAGACCTTGCATCTGCTAATTTCCGACTATGAAAACAGGGAAATCACGGAATATGAAGCGGAAATCCTTACCATGGTTCAGGAGATTCTCCGCCAACGGGAAGTCCAATTGGAAACGTAGAGGTTCTTGTTTTGTAGGGGGCGGTGTCCCCGACACCCCGAAAAACACACCCATCGCAAACGGGCTGTCAGGATGCCAGCCCCTACATATCCGTAGGGAAGAAAATCCAGCCCCCTCTGATGAGGGGGCTGGATTTTATTGTCCCAGGACAGCCAACGGCCGCCCCGATGCGTATGTATAAAAAGGATTGATGCCGTTTCCGTTAGGCTTCTACAGGTGCTTCTTCGGCAGGTGCTTCTGCCTCGGAAACTGCTTGTGCCGTTTCTTCGGGAACTTCTTCTGTTTCCTCTGCGCTGGCCTCTTCCGTTTCTTCCGCCACCGGCTCTTCGCAGACATCTGCATCCAGCAATTCCTGGCTCAATTCCTCGGTGACTTCCGGCTCGACAGCTTCCTGCACAGCCACTACCACAGCCTTAGCCCGCTTTTTGGCAGCGCCCCGGAGGATGCCGCCGGCAATAATCAGTGCCAGACCGCCAACAGCAATGCCGGCAGATACAGGGTAGGTCATCTGAACGAGCATATCAATCAGCTTCTTGGCAAAGGCCAAATCGCCCAGCAGGGAAAGAATCAGTTCCGGTGCAACCCAAACAATCACAGCGGGAACCATGCAAATAATACCGGTCACCAGCAAGGTGATGCCGATTTTAATCATAGCAGAGTAATACCGCTTCCACTGGGTCAGGAACACCAGACCCATCAGCACCGCACACAGGCCGATGCAGGCCAGAAGGGTTTCCAGAGAAATGACACTGCGGAACAGGTTTAAAAGCTGGGGAACGGACAGCTTAGAAAGGTCCAGCTCGCCGCTGATAATGCCCTGAATGGCACTGATTAGGTTGATTTTCTCTTTCACGGGCTGGTTAGGACGGAGACTGCCGGCGTTTTGCACGCTGTCGGATTTATCGCTGTCGCCGGATGCGATACCGTGCTCCGGAACCGTGTCATTGTCACTGGGAGGATTGGCAAGGTCCAAAACGGCCTCCAGACCGCCTTCTTCCAGCTCTTCCAGAATGCCGCTTTCCTCCAGGGAATCGGTCAGCTCGGAGATAGCCGCATCGTCAAGGGGAATTTGGAAGGTATCTTCAATCAAGGGCGCATTTTGCTTTAATTGCTCCACGATTTCTTCCGCGGTAATGGTGGTGGTATTTTCGCCGGTGATAAAGTCGCTAATCAGAGAGGATGCCTTTTCTGTAATAAAGTCATCCAGCGTGGATTCCTCTACAAAATCCTGCACATCCTGCAGGGAAAGGGGCAGTTCCTCGCCCATTTCTTCTTTCACGGTGTTGTAAATGTACTCTACCAGGAAATTGGTATCGCCCATCATGGTGATATCAAATTCCTCCAGATTGCGAATGGGGGCTCTATGTGCTTTTTCCTGCAGGGGCATACCGGAGATGCCGGGATTGCGCTGGGGCGCGGTTTTACCGGTGAGATAGCCGGTAATGAGGGTGTTAATATTGTTCTTGTCGGTGATGATGCGCACGTCGGCTACCACAACGGTCAAAACCGTGGAAACAAACAGTGCAACGCATAGGATAAATGCCAGGATACCTAGGAGAATTTTTCCGAGAACAATGGCTGCTTTCTTCATAATTGAGACTCCTTTTACGGTAATATTTGGATGTTTTTATTGTACTCAAGGAAGTTGCCGGTGTCAATCCTCTTAAAGGATTCCTAAGAAACGGAGGAAAAAAGGGAGGGAATTATGAAAACTGTCGAAATCCCCCCAAGGGGGATGGGGAAAATAATTGCAAATGTAGGCAAAACAACAATTGACATTCCGCTATTCTGTTTGTAGAATATTATTGATACACTATGCGCCGATACGCGCTGCGTATCGGATGAATATCTTTTAGGAGGAATTAAGATTGAAGGATTGGGCTTGTTTGACAACTGTTGAAGAAATGGAAGCCGCTACCAATTCTCTGCTGGAAAATGGCAGTAAGGTTGGCGCAGATTCCTGGCAGCAGCGCGTCAAGAACCAGACTCCCCACTGTGGCTTCGGTGAGGCAGGTACCTGCTGCCGGATTTGCTCTATGGGACCCTGCCGCATTACCCCCAAGGCACCCCGCGGCATCTGCGGCTGTGATGTCCACGGCATCGTTGCCCGTAACTATCTGCGTTTCACTGTCGGCGGTACTGCAGCACACTCCGACCACGGCCGTGAAATTATGCACACCCTGCACCAAACCAAAGAAGGCGGTAACTATCAGATTAAAGACCCCGAGAAGCTGATTCGCATTGCGAAGGAATGGGGCGTGGAAACCGAGGGCAAGGATATTTACACTCTGGCCCACGAAATGGCAGAAATCGGTTTGCTGGAATACGGCTTCCCCTTCGGCGAACAGCGCTTTGCACAGCGCGCTCCGGAGCACACCAAGGAACTGTGGCGCAAGGCGGAGATTATGCCCCGGGCCATTGACCGGGAAATTGCCACCGCAATGCACATGACCCACATGGGCTGTTCCTCTCTGCCGGAAGCACTGATTCGTCAGTCGCTCCGTGCCGGCCTGTCTGACGGCTGGGGCGGTTCTATGATGGGTACCGAGTTCTCCGACGTGATGTTCGGCACACCCAAGCCTGTGGATACTGAGGCAAATATCGGCGTTATGGAAAAGGACAATGTCAACATTGTTGTTCACGGCCATGACCCCTCTTTGTCCGAAATGATTGTTTACTATGCCAACGACCCGGAGATGATTGCCTACGCCAAGAGCATGGGCGCTAAGGGCATCACCGTTTCCGGCGTGTGCTGTACCTCCAACGAGGTGGCCATGCGTCACGGCATCCCCATGGCGGGTAACTTCCTGAATCAGGAAAATGTAGTACTTACCGGCGCTTGCGAAGCCATTGTTGTGGACGTGCAGTGTATCTTCCCTGCACTGGGCCCCTTAAGCAAGTGCTTCCACACCAAGTTCATCACCACCTCTCCCATCGCCCGGATGCCCGACTCTGAGTTCATTCAGTTCCATGCTGAGACTGCCGGCGAAAATGCCAAGGCAATCGTAAAGATGGCCATTGAGAACTTCGTCAACCGGACACCCGATTTGGTAAACATTCCTGCCCAGAAGCAGAAGGCTCGGGTAGGCTACTCTGTAGAGGCCATCAAGAAGGTGCTCGACGGCGTTGCCAACAGCCAGGTGGACGAGTTCGGCACCACCAAGCCGCTGATTGAATGTGTCCATTCCGGCGTTCTCCGGGGTGCGGTAGCTATGGTTGGCTGTAACAACCCCAAGGTCCGTCCCGACGCGGCCCACATCGGTCTGATGAAGAAGCTGCTGGAAAACGATATCATTCTGATTGTTTCCGGCTGCTCCGCCCAGGCGGCTGCAAAGGCCGGTCTGATGGACCCGGAAACCGCTAAGGAATACTGCGGCGCCGGTCTGAAGCGGGTTTGTGAGCTGGCAGGAATTCCTCCTGTGTTGCACATGGGCTCCTGCGTGGATATTTCCCGTATGATGATTCTGGCCTCCGATATTGCAAAGGACTGGGGCATCAATATTTCCCAGGTTCCCGTGGTAGGCTGTGCTCCCGAATGGATGTCCGAAAAGGCGGTTTCCATCGGTAACTACGTAGTGGCTACCGGTATTGAGACCTTCCTGGGCGTTGACCCCTACTCCAAGGGCTCTGATGAGGTCACTGCATTGCTGCAGGGCGACCACGGCATCAATGACTGGGTGGAGGCCAAGTTTGTTGTGGAGCTGGACATTGATAAGCTGGGCGATAAGATGATTGAATGCATCGAAGCCAAGAGAGCTGCACTTGGTATCTAAAATATATTAGGGGCACCCAATGCCTCCCTCTGACGAGGGAGGTGGCACGGCGAAAGCCGTGACGGAGGGAGAGAAAACCCAAAGGTCAGCACCATTTTAATACATAGAAGCAAAATCTGACATTTTCTCTCCCCCAGTCGCCGTTGGCGACAGCCCCCTCGTCAGAAGGGGCCATGAAAGGTGCCAACAGAAAATAAGAGGTCATTTTCCAATGAAGTTAGCAATTACCGGAAAGGGCGGTGTGGGAAAAACCACATTGTCCTCCACCCTGGCAAGGCTCTATGCCGCCGAAGGCAGAACGGTACTGGCCGCCGATGTGGACCCGGATGCCAATCTGGGTCTGGCGCTGGGACTTTCCCAGCAGGAGGTGGACGAAATTGTTCCCATCTCCAAAATGCGCACCCTTGTGGAGGAACGCACCGGTGCCAATGAGGCCAACAAGTTCTTTAAGCTCAACCCCTATGTGGCTGACATCCCGGAGAAATACGCCAAGGACATTAACGGCGTTAAGCTTCTGGTGATGGGTACGGTGGATTTAGGCGGCAGCGGCTGTGTCTGTCCCGAGCACGTGATGCTCAAGGCAGTGCTCTCCAATCTGACCTATCGGAAAAACGATGTGGTGATTATGGATATGGAGGCCGGTCTGGAGCATCTGGGTCGGGGAACGGCGGCCAATATGGACCAATTTATTGTGGTCATCGAGCCGGGCAGCCGAAGCGTTCAAACCTACCACAATGTAAAACGGCTGGCAAAGGATTTGGGCGTAAAACAGGTTCGGGTGGTGGCCAACAAAATCCGGGATGCACAAGACGAGGCCTTTATCCGGGAAGTGATTCCGGCAGAGGATTTTCTGGGCTTCATCCACTACAACCCCGAAATTATGGATGCCGACCGGCAGGGGAAATCTCCCTATGACTTCAGTCCCACAGCAATCGAAGAAATTCGGTACATTAAGCAACGCTTGGATAGCGAATCTCTTTCACCGGCCCAAAGCTGACCGGACCAATACATTAAACAGGAGGAAATATCGTGACACTATTTGATAGAGTATTTGGCGGTAACGACTACAACTACGCACGGACCGTAGCCGCCATCGACGAAGCCATCGCTACATACGGCGAAAGCGAAGCAGTGTCCTTCCCCGGCACCGCTTACAGCCTGCCCTGCTACTACGGCGTGACAGGTGTGAAAATTAACACTCTGGGTGAAATGAAGGCCGCCATGGAAACCATCAAGGCCAAAATGACCCGTGAAAACCGTCTGCATGATGCCTTTGAAAGCGGCATCGCCTCTGCCCTGTGTGCAGAGTTTTTGGAGGCACTGAAGTATCTGCGGGGCGCGCAGCCCTATACCGAGCCCGAAATGGGCCACTTGACCGACGCATTCGTTCGTAATCTGGGTGTTCCCCTGGTTACCGGCGATATCCCCGGCGTGGCGGTTATCATCGGCGGTGCCGATGACCCGGCAGAGACGGTGGCTCTGGCTAAGTCCTACCAGGCTCAGGGTATGCTGGTCAGCGTGACCGGCGAGGGCATTAAGCACCTGGCCGATGCCGGCATGAAGACCGGCGAGGGCGTTCGGGTTTGCCCCCTGGGCTATGAGATGCAGTCCGTCATTCACATCGTTTCCGTGGCAATCCGTGCCGCACTGATTTTCGGCAACATCACCCCCGGCGATTTCCCTGCACTGGCCAAGTACACCATGGCCCGTGTCCGGGCATTTGTCAATGCCTACAAGCCCCTGTCCGACGAAATCGTTTCCTACGGCGCCGGCGCTATCTGCCTGGGCTTCCCGGTTATCTCCAACGAAACCGAGAATATGTTCCGGGTTCCCAAGAGCCTGATTCAGCAGCTGGATACTACCAAGTGGAACGCTACCTCTCTGGAGGCCCGGGACATTAAGCTGAAGATTACCAACATCGACATTCCTGTGTCCTTTGCCACCGCCTTCGAGGGTGAAATCATCCGTAAGGGCGATATGCAGGTGGAAGTGGACGGCTCCCGTGTGGACTGCTTCGAGCTGGTGTGCACCAAGGAAGCCGCCGAGATTGAGGACCACAAGATTGAAGTGGTGGGCCCCGAAATCGACGAAATCCCCGTGGGCTCCAAGATTTCCCTCAGCTACACTGTGGACGTGGCCGGTAAGGCTATGCAGTCCGACTTTGAGTCCGTTATGGAACGGAAGTTCCACTCCTGGATCAACTGCATCGAGGGTGTCATGCACACCGGTCAGCGTGATATGATTCGTGTACGTATCAGCAAGGCAGACTTTGAGGCCGGCTTCAAGTTCAAGCATATCGGCGAAGTGCTGTATGCCAAGGTCAAGTCCGAGTTCGAGGCCGTTGTGGACAAGTGCCAGGTCAAGATTGTTGTGGATGCCGAGCAGAACAAGGCACTCCGGGAGGCCGCCAACGAGGTCTTCAACAAGCGTGATGCAAGACTGGCTTCCATGACCGACGAGTCCGTGGACACTTTCTACACCTGCATTATGTGTCAGGCCTTCTCTCCCAGCCACGTTTGTATCGTTACTCCCGAGCGTCTGGGTCTTTGCGGTGCTGTGTCCTGGCTGGATGCTAAGGCTACTCAGGAGCTGGACCCTGCCGGTCCTTGCCAGCCCATCCTGAAGGAAGGCTGCCAGGACGAGCGTCTGGGCCGTTACGATTCCATGGATGCCGCGGTCAATAAGTATTCCCAGGGCGCTGTGGAAAAGATTACCCTGTACTCTCTGTTCCAGGACCCCATGACCTCCTGTGGCTGCTTCGAGTGTATCTGCGGTGTTGAGCCCTGCTCCATGGGTGTTGTCATCACCTGCCGTGAGCATGCCGGCATTACCCCCCTGGGCATGAGCTTCTCCGAAATGGCCTCCATGACCGGCGGCGGCGTGCAGACCCCCGGCTTCATGGGTCACGGCAAGCACTTCATCTCCTCCCATAAGTTCATCGCAGCCGAAGGCGGCCCCGGCCGTATCGTCTGGATGCCCAAGATGCTGAAGGATCAGATGCGCGAGCGTCTGGATGCCACCGCACTGGAAATGTACGGCGTGGAGAAATTCACCGACATGATTGCCGATGAAACGGTATGCCAGGAAGACCCCGAGCAGCTGCTGGAATACCTGTCCGAGGTGGGCCACCCCGTTCTGGGCATGGAACCCTTCGATATGTAATGTCCAAGGCAACCGAATAACGAGAGGGAGCGGCTCACCGCTCCCTCTTTTCTGTCTTTTGAAAATGTTTGTTAGGTGTGCACCCAAGCCTCCCTCTGACGAGGGAGGTGTCTTCGCCGTAGGGCGAAGACGGAGGGAGAGAAAACTACCCCTCAGTCACAGCTTGCGCTGTGACAGCTCCCCTCACAAGGGGAGCCTTTGTGCTCTGCTAAACGATTATTTATCGCAAAAGCAGGCGATTTCCACGATGCGTTGGTCAATTTCGGCGCAGATGCCAAGGTGTTCCGTAAGAATATCCTGTTGCTGCTCGGTAAGTTGCTCCATAAGCAGGCTGACTTGCTCAGAGGTTTTCTGTAACTGCTGTTTTAGGTGCTTTAGATCTTCGTCATTTTCCAATTTTTCTTCCAGGATGCAATAGTGGGAATATGTATTGTGAATCATGGTAAAAACCTCCTCTTGCACATTATATAACGAATTGTTATATAATGCAATATAACATTTTGTTTTGCATATAATCAAAGAAAAGCAAAACAAATGGGGTGGAATCATGTACGAGCGTGTTCGTGGATTGCGGGAGGATAGAGATTTGAAACAGGGCGATATTGCGAAGATTCTAAACTGTACGCAAGCCTGTTACTCCAACTATGAAAACGGCAAAAGGGAAATTCCACCTGCTGTGCTAGAAACGCTAGCAGATTTCTACAGTGTCAGTGTAGACTATTTGTTGGGTCGAACAAACGCGAAAACGCCCTATCCGAAGAAATAATACAAAAAGGCTCCCTCTGACGAGGGAGCTGTCAGCGAAGCTGACTGAGGGAGAGAAAACCTGAAAGGAACTATTTTGTACAGACAAAGTGCCAAAACCAACAATTTCTCTCCCCCAGTCATGCCGTTCGGCATGACAGCCCCCTCGTCAGAGGGGGCCAAGGCTTTCGGGTTTGTCCACACCCTGCGGAAAAAGATTCTTGACAAAAAGACGGCTTTGTGGTTTAATACCAATTATAGAATAAACCGTTGACGCGGAAATAGGCTGCAGAGCGCATCCACAGAGAGCCCCCGTTGCTGAGAGTGGGGCGAAAAGCGGCGCAGTACATGGACCGCCGAGGGCAGAGGGAACAGGATTTTCCTTAGTATCTTCTGACGCAATGCCTGCGTTATGGGCAAGCGGTGTGTTGGCACCGTGTAAAAGCGGCCGGTTTTCGGCAATCAAGGTGGTACCGCGGATAATGTCATTATTCGTCCTTGGCAGGTATGTTCTGCCCGGGACGCTTTTTTATTTTTAGGAGGGAATCATTATGAAACTCAACAATGTGGATTTTGAAACTTATTTCCGGAATTATCCCGATGTAAATGGTTATTTTGGAAAATATGGCGGCGTATTTGTGGAAGAAAAGCTGAAAAAAGCCATGGCGGAGATCACCGAGGCTTATTTCACCATCTGCCAGTCCCGGAAGTTCATCGCGGAGCTGCGCCGTATTCGCAAGGAATTCCAGGGCCGGCCCACCCCTGTGACCCATCTTGAGCGGCTTTCCAATGCTATGGGCGGTCGGGTGCAGCTTTACGCCAAGCGGGAGGATTTGAACCATTCCGGCGCCCATAAGCTGAACCACTGCATGGGCGAAGCGCTGCTGGCCAGCTACATGGGCAAGAAAAAGGTCATCGCCGAGACCGGCGCCGGACAGCACGGTGTGGCATTGGCCACGGCGGCGGCCTATTTCGGTCTGGAATGTGACATCTATATGGGCTCTGTGGATATTAAAAAGCAGGCCCCCAATGTGGCCAGAATGAAAATTCTGGGTGCAAATGTTATCGAGGTTACCCACGGCCTGCAGACATTGAAAGAAGCGGTAGATGCCGCCTTTGATGCCTATAGTAAGGAATATGAAAATGCCATCTACTGCATCGGCTCTGTCCTGGGCCCCCACCCCTTCCCCATGATGGTACGGGATTTCCAGAGCGTGGTGGGCATTGAGGCAAGAGAGCAGTTTATCGACATGACCGGCCATCTGCCGGATGCCATCGTGGCCTGTGTGGGCGGAGGCTCCAATGCGGCAGGCCTGTTTGCCGGTTTCCTCAATGATCCTGTGGATATTTACGGCATCGAGCCCCTGGGTCGGGGCCCCAAGCTGGGGGACCATGCCGCCAGCTTAAAGTACGGCACCGAGGGCGTCATGCATGGTTTTAACAGCATCATGCTGAAGGACGAAAACGGCGAGCCCGCTCCCGTATACTCCGTAGCCAGCGGCCTGGATTATCCATCCTCCGGCCCGGAGCACGCATTCTTGCAGGAAATCGGTAGAGTGAAGTACGATGTCATCGACGATAATGAAACCATCGATGCTTTCTACAAGCTGGCCCGTATGGAGGGCATTATCCCCGCCATCGAGTCCGCCCATGCCGTTGCCTACGGCATGAAGCTGGCAAAGACCTTGGAGCATGGCTCTGTCCTCATTAACCTTTCCGGCCGGGGCGACAAGGATATGGATTACGTCATTGAGAATTTTGGCATCCGCTAAAACAGCCCAGCAACAAATACGCACCCCCAATACCGGGTATCCGGTATTGGGGGTATTACTGTATTGGAGGGTTAGTCAATCATCTGATTTCCGTCAAACAGGAGGAAGCCCCAGCCCCGGCCGCCCCGGTTTCCTGCCAGCAGCCATTTCTTGTAGGCCCGCTGCAGGCCGGTTTTTTCGGGGAGCTGTTCCACAGGAAGTCCCCAGGCATCGCCAAAAATGCGCCAGCCATCGGGGAAATTGTCATACGACTCTTCCCGGTACACTTGAAAATCGTTTAGAAATTTCAGCACATTGGAGTGTTCCGGTAAAAATTCCTTCTGTTTGGGGTCTAACAGCCAGGAGCTGCAGTGCAGAACCAAAATGCCGTCCTGCAGATCATCCCGGAAAAGGTCATAGGCCTTTCGATAGGAATCCATACGCACCTCGTCGGTAAGCGGTACGCCGGAGGAGGGAATATGGACGTGCAGACATTTACTGCCGGCGGCAATTTTTTGGCCGCTTTTGGTAACATAGTCCAAAGGGAAAATACCCCGTTCATACTGGAACCGCCCCCGGGTAAACCGGTCCAAAAGGAAGAATTTATCATTCCAGTGGGCAACATAAGTGCCCGGAATATGCTTAATATCCTGACACTCCGCGGCTTTATAGCCCAAATCCTGCATGGTTTCCCAAAACAGCGCATCCGGATAGCCCTTTTTACGGTACCATTTCAGAAGCTGCTGGGAGCAAACAATCAAAAATACCATATGTATAGTATATTCGTGGATGCCCTTTTCTTCTCCCAAAAGCTTCAATTCCTTGAGGGCATCCTGTAAGCTGGAGGGCTTGGGGAACAGATAACGCCGGCGGATTCCGTTGAACTTTTCGGAGAAATCCGGGTCTTGGTCAATGGTTTTTGCTACGTTGCAGAAGACAGTCTTATCGTTTTCTGAGAAGCCGTATTTCTTACAGGCACTTCTAAAAAAGGAATTGTAAAACTCCATGGTATCTCCCTTTCTTATTTTGAGAAATCCCGAATGATAATTTCCAGATTCTCCCGGTCGTGACCGATGAGCAAATCCGATTCCCGAAGAATTCTTTGACATTCGGCAACAATTTTTTCCTTGTTCAGAGGATTTCGTTTTCTCAGCCGGATGGCATTGTCCCAACAGATATTTTTCAAAACCGCCTCATCCAAATCCAGCCCCGGAATTACCAGCCCGTTGTGACGGCAGGTGTAAGGGCCGGTGGTCTCCAGGAAGTTACATACCGCATCAGCCAGAGGGGTATTCATGGTGGGATAGGCTACATAAGTATCGGAGCCGAACAGAATCCGATGCTGATAGGTAATGAAAAATTCCTTCCAGAGGGGAATCGCATTGGCCATATCCGCGAACACCTCGGCCGCCGGTGCCAAATCCAGGGTGACGTTTTCGTAGGTATCCATCAGCTTTTTCAGTCTGTCGTGGTTATCGCCCATGAACATGAAGTGGGCAAAGGTAATATGGAGCTTGGGGTGTCTTTCCAGCAGGCTCTCGGCTTCCCCATAGAGCTGGTCCAGAGTCAGGAAACTGCTGTCATATATCCGGTTATTCCGAATGGCATCCTCCGGCGCATTTTCCAAGTCCCAATACATGGCCGGATTGCCGGAATGGAGCGTAAAAGGAATTTCCTCTGCCTCTAAATAGGCGAAGAACTTTTCAAAAGAGGGATGGTTGACGCCTTTTCCTGCCAGCTTCCGGTTGTAGGGCAGGCCCAGCAGGCTCTTAAAGCCGTCAAAGCCCAGCTCCATGGCCTTTTTGGCAAAATTCAGGTAGTAATCCGGGTCATCACTGTGAGCCTCAAAGCCGGCAAAGGCGGTAAATGTACCGGGAAGGGTTTCTTTATAATAAAGCGCAGAAACATTTTCCACAGGGCTGGCAATATAGTTTCGCTTATCGTCAATGGGAGCGGCCAATACGGTACCGCCCCGGATATGCTTTCCTTCCATCCGCTTACGGAAATTCTCAAGCCCCTCTTCCAGCTGTATATCATATTCCACATGCATATGGGCATCATAAATCCGTTGACCTTTTTGACTTGTCATGTAAATTCCCTCCAAATTTATACTCGTGTATATTTTCCAGGCATCTTTAGAATACCTTTTTTTTATAAAAAAATCAAGCCGTATTTTATATTCTTTTCAGAAAGAAAAAGGCTTAGTAAGGGCTTGTGGACGGGGAATCCTCTGTCGGCTCTTTGTCCCCGTCCGGACGGCCGATTTGATACATATAGCGGTATCTGCGGGGATATAAGCCCACCATCCGGTTAAACAGCCGGGAAAAATAATTACTGTCGCTAATGCCAACGGCCTCCGCCACCTGCGCCACAGGCAGATGTGTATCGGTGAGCAAAAAACGGGCCTGCTGAATCCGCAAATTGGTAATATAGGTAGCCGGGGAGCAGCCGTAGCGGGCGGAGAATTTTTTGCTGTAGTAATCCCGGCTGAAGCCGGTTTGCTTTGCCAGGTCCTCCACGCTGAGTTTTTCCCGGTAATGGGCGTTGATGTAAGCAAAGGAAGCAGAAACAGCATCCCCAGTCTCGACCGCCAGACCCACAGGATAGTGGTCGAAAAAGGCTTGCAAAATATGCATTAATGCGCCGTGCAGCCGGAACAAATCGGTCTCTTTTGAAAAATCACCGCAGCATAGGGTTTCAAAATCCTGCAGCAGCGTGCTGTCTGTAAGGGTTATGAAATTTTCCGGTCCAAAATGGGAAACCGGGCGGCACTTTCCAATCAGGATATGGAAGTGGACGTAGTATTTTACCAGAGGGGCATCCTCCAAAATGGTATATTCCAAGGCAGTGCCCCCGGGGATATATACCAGCTGGTTTGGGGAGATGATATACGGAATCCCGTCTACCTTGAGCTGAAAACGGCCCTGTGTTACATAATAGAGGATATCGCAGTCGTAGCGGTCTTCCCGGTTCCACCAATTTCCACCGTTACGGTCCAACCACCAACGGTTTCTGCCTGTTTTGCTTGCCATGCAGACATCTATTTGCAATTCGCTTGTTCTGTTGGCAAAGGGTAATTTATTGCCTGTTTGATTCATTTCCACCACCCCTTTTTAATATTATACCCGCCTGAAAAAACAGTGTCAAGAGAGGAAGAACGGATTTGTGCTAGTTTATATCGTTTTTCTCTATTGCAAAGGACATACCGCTTCTTTATAATATTTATGAATGAAAAATGCGCCTTGTTTTGTGCAATCTGCATAAATTTCTTTCTAAAAGCGGCTTGCTGACAGGAAGGAAATCTGCATTAGGGGGTAAATTTATGTTTTCCAATGCAAAATTCTTAAAAGCCTACCGTCCCCTCAGCATGGACACCCCGTTGGATACCGGAGCGCCCCGGTTCCGCCGGCGCTTTGTCCTTTCTGAAAAGCCTGTCCGGGCAGAGGTTTGCTATGCCGGCTTGGGCTACGGCTATTTCTACTTAAACGGAAAATCCGTGACGCCGGATTTGTTCACCGCCCCGGTAAGTGACTATACGAAAACCGTCTGGTATAATCGGTACGATGTAACGGCGCTTCTCCAGGAGGGGGACAATGTGGCTGCCGCCATTTTGGGCAACGGCTGGTACAATGAAGCCATTGACTCTGTCTGGGGACATTATAAAGCCCATTGGCGGGATGTACCCAAGCTGATTTTTCAACTGGAGATGACCTTTGCAGACGGCCGCAAGGAAACGGTTGTCAGCGACAGAGCCTGGGTCTGCACGGACCAATCAGCCTATCTTTACAACGCCCTGCGCAGTGGCGAAACCTATGATGCCCGGCTGGAAGAGCCCGGCTGGAACGATGTCGGCTTTGACGATTCCGGCTGGAAGCCGGCCCAGATTGTGGACAATCCCAATACCGGCATCCTGCGGGAGTGTACCTGCCAGCCCATTCGGGAGTTTGAAGTGTATGACCCCATCCGGGTCACCCAGTACGGCGACCGCTGGATTTATGAGTTCCCCCAGAACATTTCCGGTTATGTCCGGCTGCACACCGGCTCTTTGCTTCGGGGACAGCGGGTGACCGTTCGTTATGCAGAGCACTGTCATGAGGATGGCACGCTGGAGCTGTTTGGAAGCGCCGGCCTGTGCCGCCGCCCGGGCTTGTCCCGTTATGCCTATAACGATTACATCTCCGACGGCTCGGAGGAAATTTGGTCTCCCAAGTTCTCCTATACCGGGTTCCGTTTTGTGGAGGTTACCGGACTGGTACAGACACCGCCTAAGGATTTTCTGCAGGCAGTATTTGTTCACCAGGACGTTTCCCGGACCACCTCGTTCTGCTGCTCGGACTACCGGCTGAATCAGCTTTACCATATGGGTATTTTTGCTTCCTGGAGCAATATGTTTTATATGCCCACAGACTGTCCTACCCGGGAGAAGCTGGGCTGGGGCAACGATACCCAAAGCTCCACGGAGCAGTTTGTGATGAATTTTGATTCTGTCCCATTCTTGAAAAAGTGGTATCAGGATATTTTGGATTCCATGCACGAAGACGGAGCGCTGCCTGCCATTGTGCCCTCTCCCGGCTGGGGGTATACCGAAATGTATACAGGCCCAAACAGCAACGGCGCTTTGTTTGAAATTCCCTGGCAGATTTATCAGTACACAGGCGACAAGACATTGCTGTGTGCGCATTTGCCGGAAATGCGGAAATATTTGCAGTATGTCCGCTCCCGGCAAAATGAGCAGGGGCTGATTGAATACGGATTGCCGGATTGGGGCGGTCCCTGGGACAGATATGATTGGTCCACCACGCCGGTGGCCTGTTCCGACACCCTGCTGTATATTAAATTTCTGAAATATGCCCAAAAGGCCGCGGAGCTGGCCGGGGAAGATGCCTCTGACCTGAAGCAGGAGGAACAGCGCATTACCCAGCTTTTCCTGTCCCACTTCTTTACAGAAGAGGGAACCATGACGGTGGAACATGAAACCGGATTATCCATGGCGCTGATGCTGGATGTTTATCCCAATCGGGAGGTTATTGCCAATCAGCTGGTGGCGACGGTGGAGCAGAACAACCGCCATCTGGATTTCGGGATGTTAGGTGTTCGGTATGTGTTTGATGCGCTGGAAAAAATCGGAAGAAACGATTTGGCCTATGCGGTAGCCACTGCGGCAGGCTATCCCGGCTTCTTCCATTGGATTGCCGAGCGAAATGCCACTACCATGTGCGAAAATTTCCGATACCAGGATTCCCAGAATCACCATATGTTCTCCTGCGTGCTGGTGTGGGTCATGAAGAACCTGGGGGGCATCCGTCCTGCCGCGCCGGGCTTTACAAAATGCCAAATTAAGCCCTATTTCCCCGCAAACCTTTCCTACTGCAATGCTTATGAGGATACGGTTCTGGGTCGGGTCAGCGTGGATTGGAAGCGCACCGGCGCGGGGATTGACCTGCTTGTTTCTTTGCCGGAGGGCATGGAAGGACAGGTGGAGTATAACGGGCAAAATTACTGTGTCAAAGCAGGCAATCACAGATTGCTTTTGAACCCATAAATCAAACAGTAAAAGAAAAGGAGCATTTTTATGAAAACAGTAAAAGATAAGTATTTGGTAGTCGGAGCTGACTTTGCCGGCTTCCCCCTGAAGGAAGTTGTAGTAGCCCACCTGAAGGCCAAGGGCTGGAAGATTACAGATGTAGGCGTTACCGCGGAAAGCGACCCGGATGATACAGAAAATATGTTCCATCGGGTAGGCCTGCGTATCGGCAGTAAGATTGCCGAGGGCGAGTTTGAGCGGGCGCTGGCCTTCTGCGGTACCGGTATGGGTATCCATATTGCCGCCAGCAAGTGCCCCCATGTCCACGCCGGCGTGGTAGAAAGCGTTCCGGCAGCCCTGCGGGCCATCACCGGCAACGGTGTCAATGTGCTGGCAATGGGTGCATTCTATGTTGCTCCCCAGATGGCCTGCGATATCGTAGATGCCTATCTGAACGCAGAGCTGGGCAGCGGCTATGAATGGTGGTACAACTTCTATGAGTTCCACAAGCTGGCCATCGACGAGCTGGAAGCCTTTGATTACAATGCTTACAAGGCCAATGGCTTTAAGGTAGAGCACCTGGGGGATTATCCTCTGAAGCTGGAAGTGAAGCCGGAGTAAGCTCAGGAGGTTCTTTCTATGCAGATTATTAAGAAGATTGCCGCAAAAACCGAAAATCCTCGGGGCAATCCCATTCCCACCATCGCCTTTATCGGCGACAGTGTGACTCAGGGCTGTTTTGAGATTTTTATCAATGCCCAGGGCAGCTTCAGCACGGTATACGATAGAGACCATGCCTATCACACCTACATTACGAAAATCTTTTCCCTGCTGTATCCCAATGTGCCCATTAATATCATCAATGCCGGAGACGATGGCGGCGGCGCACCTGCCGGACTGCATCGGTTGGAGCGGGATGTGCTGTGCCATCACCCGGATTTGACGGTGGTAAGCTTCGGACTGAACGATGTGCATCACGATATCCAGTCCTATACGGAAGCGTTGGAAGGCATCTTCCTCCGACTGAAGGAAGCCGGCAGCGAAGTGATTTACATGACGGAAAATATGATGAACACAGAAATGAGTGTGCATCTTGCCAAGGACGAGAGAACCCAAACCACCGCACAGAAAACCATGCAGCTCCAAAATGACGGCGTGCTGAAGGAGTTTTTTGAACGGGGTAAGGAGGTGGCCCGTCGGTGCGGCGTAACCGTTTGCGATGTGCACGCATTGTGGGAAACCATGGCACAAAACAGCGTGAACACCACGGCGCTTTTGTCCAATAACATCAATCACCCCGTCCGGGAAATGAACTGGCTGTTTGCCATGGAACTGGTAAAAACCATGTTCTTAGCTGACTGAATGAAAAAATAAGGGACGCCCAAAGGGCGTCCCTTATTTTTGCTTATAAAAAGGGCGCTTCCGAAAAATCGTAAATAAGCGCAGGCATCCGGGGCATACTACCACAAAAGGATGTGGAAATATGCGGGAAAAGAATGACTACAAAAAGGGCTTTCTTCCATACGCGTTGGGGGCGCTTCTTATTGGCGTTGTGGGAGGCTTTTCTACGGTTTTGGGGCCGGCCTTTATGCAGGACATGGGCATTGCCTATAATAACACCACATGGACTGCTCTTTCCCAGGCCATGGCAACCGCCGCCTGCGCCCCGATTTTGGGAAAGGTTGGGGATGTGATTGGGCGAAAAACCACGCTGCTTCTTGGCATCGCCGTGTTTACCTTGGGAAATATACTGTCGGCGCTGGCAAATTCCCTTGGGTTTATGATCATAGCCCGGTTTGTGGTGGGTATCGGCACGGCGGCCATAGCGCCGGTGATTTTGGCCTATATCGTTACCAATTTCCCGCAGGAAAATGTAGCAAAGGGCTTCTCTGTGTATATGCTGATTTCCAGCGCGTCTGTTGTTGTTGGGCCTACCTTCGGGGCGCTGATGATTTCTAAGTACGGCTGGCGCAGTATGCTTTGGGTTTGCGTTATGGTCTGTATCGGTATTTTTGCGCTTTGCCTGCTTACCGGGAGCAAGGAAAAGCAGATAAAAAGACCCCCTGGGCGTTTTGACTGGGGCGGCGCTGTGACGGTACTGCTCTTTTTCAGCCTATTGCTGTGCCTGCCCTCCTTCGGACAAAATTTCGGCTGGACAACCAAAAGCTTTTTGGCCGTGCTGATTGCCGCGGCCGTGAGCCTGGTGGGGCTGCTGATTGTGGAGCGAAGGGCAGAGAATCCTATTCTGTCCGGAAGGTTTATAGGGCGGAAACGGTTTATTTTCAGTGTTCTTGCCCTGTTTTTGACCCAGGGGCTGATGCAGGCCAATATGACCAACACCATTGTGTTTGTCAATTACACGCAGCCGGACAATACTGCCCTGTCCGGCTACGCCATTTCGGTGATGTATCTGGGAATGTCCCTGGGAGCGGTAGGACTGGGGCCATTGGCCGACCGGTTTGAGCCCAAAAGAGTACTGACAGGCTCACTGCTGCTGACGGGACTTGGCTGTGGCCTCCTGTTTTTGTTTTCTTTGTCTACCTCGCTGATGCTGTTCATGGCGGCCCTGGGGGTTCTGGGATTTGGCCTAGGGGGAAACGGCACGGTTTTCATGAAGGTGGCGCTGTCCGGCCTTCCTCAGCAGGAAGCAGGAGCAGGCGCCGGCACCTACGGCCTGTTCCGTGACTTGGCCGCGCCCTTTGGGGTGGCGGTATTTGTGCCCATGTTTACCAACCAAATCACCGGGCGGATAGCAGGGGGCGCATCTCCGGCGGATGCCGCGGTGCAATCGGTACACGCGTTGGCCGGGATAGAGCTACTGTGCGTTGCCGCCAGCATTTTGGTTGTGCTGTTTCTTCCAAAAATCCACAAAAAAGGAGCATCCGCATGCGGTTAAAAAACAAGGTGGTTTTGATTACGGCCTCTACCCGGGGGATTGGCCTTGCCTGCGTGAAACAATGTGCCCGGGAGGGGGCCAGCGTTTATATGGCGGCCCGGAATGTAGAACGGGCCCGGGAAATTGCAGACGAACTGAACGCAGAAGGCGGCAATGTAAACTGCGTGTGGTGCGATGCCACAAAGCCGGAAAGCTTTTCCTCTATGGTAGACGAGACGGTAAAGGCTGCAGGCCGGGTGGATGTGCTGGTGAATAATTTTGGCACGTCCGACCCCGGCAAGGATTTGGATTTTGCCCACACAGACCCGGATGTATTTTTGAATACGGTCACATTAAACCTGCGCAGTGTTTTTCTGGGGAGTCAAGCGGCGGCAAAGTATATGGCAGAAACGGGCGGAGGGAGTATTGTAAATATTTCCTCCGTCGGCGGCACAGTGCCGGATATCTCCCAAGTGGCTTACGGTACCAGCAAGGCGGCCATCAATTACTTGACCCGGCTTATTGCGGTCCAGGAAGCCAAGAATCACATTCGTTGCAACGCGGTTCTGCCGGGAATGACGGCGACAGAGGCCGTGGAACAGAAGCTGTCGGATGCGTTTCGCAGTCTGTTTTTACGGCATATCCCCCTGGGACGGATGGGACTGCCGGAGGAGATTGCCGCGGCGGTGGTCTATTTTGCCGGCGACGAATCTGCATATACCACCGGGCAAATCCTTACGGTATCCGGCGGGTTCGGTCTGGCGACACCGGTTTACGGAGATTTGGCAGAGAGCACTCACCGCCGGTGATAAAAAATCCCCCACCTTCCTGGGAAGGTGGGGGAAGCTTATGCTTTTTTCAACAATTCTGCAGACAGGCGATTAAGCCTTGGGCAGCAGGTTCTCGTTGACGTTCCAGCAAACGTAGTAGGTACCAATCTGACCGGCAATCACGAATTCCTCGGGATACTGGGTCTTCAGGTTGGCGATTTCGTTGGTGGGAACATCGTCGATCAGCAGCCAGTCGCCGTTCTTGTAGTTGGTCAGCATGTTGTTGGCATCATCGGACAGGTACAGCTTCAGCTCGTTCATGGTGACGTTAGCGGCATCATGATAAGTGGTGCTCTTAGTCAGAGTGATGACGGAGTCATGCTCCCAAGCAGACAGAGTGTAAGCACCGTTGCTGATAAAGGTCTCGGGCTTGGTTGCCCAGCCTTCGTCAGCAACTACATCCTCGCGAACGGGGAAGTAGGTGGGGAAGGCCAACAGCTCGTTCCAGTAGGAAACAGCGTTGTTCAGGGTAACTTCCAGAGTCTTGTCGTCGAGAGCCTTAACAGCCAGCTCGGTAGCGGTGGTAGCACCCTCAGCTTCCGCGCCGTAGCCCTTGATGACGTCGAACATATAGCCGTAGTCAGCGCCCAGAGCGTTGGAAGCAGCACGCTTCCATGCGAACTCGAAGTCCTTAGCGGACATATCCTTGCCGTCGGACCACTTCAGACCGTCCTTCAGAGTGTAGGTGTAGGTAACGGTGCCGTCCTCGTTAACCTTACCTTCGGACAGTTCAGTTGCGCAGTCAGCAACAACACTCAGAGTGCCGTCTTCGTTCTGCTGCCACTTAGCCAGACCTGCGAACAGGTGAACCAGCATGGTAGCGCCGTCAACAGCGGAGTTCAGAGCGGGGTCGATGGTGTCGGGCTCGGAAGCCAGACACATGGGCAGAGAGTCGCCCTTGCCATCAACAGTGGTGTTCTGGAAGTACTTGTAGCCCAAGGGGATGGAGTAGAAGCCCTCAATCTTGGAGCTGGCCATGTACAGGTCAGTGTAGTAGTAGATGGGGGTCAGGCAGCCGGTAGCCATCAGCATATCTTCTGCCAGGTGCATCATGGAGTAACGCTTCTCCATGTCGGAGCACTTCTTGATTTCGGAAATCAGAACGTCATAGGTCTCAGCCCAGGTGCCGTTCTCAACCTTGATGTCCAGGCCGTAGGAGGTCAGGTCCAGGTTGTAAATCTTCAGGTTGGCGTGGTTGCCCTTGCCGTACTGAACGTCGTTGTTGCCGGAGCCGCTGATCCACATATCCAGGAAGCAGATGGGATCGGTGTAGTCGGCAACCCAACCGTTACGAGCGACGGAGTAGTCGCCGTCCTTACGGGTGTTCAGGAAGGTGTTCCATTCCTGGTTCTCCAGAGTCATGTTGATACCCACGGCAGCCAGAGCGCCCTGGATGTACTCACCGATAGCCTTGTGGCCGTCGGAGGTGTTGTACAGATACTTCAGGGTGGGAGCGTTGGTGAACTTAGTACCGTCGTAATCGTAGTACTTCTTCAGGATCTTGACAGCCTCGTCAAAGTTAGCCTGGAAGGCAGCCTTGTCAACGCTGTAGTAGCCCTTACCGCCGTTGGAGTTCAGGGCAAAGTTGCCGCCGTTGTTGTCGGACATGCCGTCAGCAACGAAGGTGTTAGCGGGGGTCTGGCCGCCCTGGGCGACAGACTCAACAATGTAGTTACGGTCCAGGAGCAGGCCCAGAGCGTAGCGAATCTCAGCGTTTGCAGCTTCGATTTCTTCGGGGGTGGTAGGCTTCACAGTAGCGGTGGATGCACCGGACTGTTGGGTGGCGGGCTTTGTGGTAGCACAGGCGACCATACCCAAAACCATCACAGCAGCCAGAAGCAGAGCAAGCAGTTTCTTCATCTTTTCATGTTCCTTTCTGAAATTTGATTGAAAATTTGCGTTTATATTCATACTTGATTTTGATACGGCACATCAAAATCAAGTATGGTATACAGGATAGGATGTCTTAGTTGATTTCCTCGGCCTTATGGCAGGCAACAAAGTGGCCGGGAGCCAATTCCTTCAGCTCGGGCATGGACTCTGCGCAAGCATCGCAGGCGTAGGGGCAGCGAGTGCGGAAGGGACAGCCGGAGGGGGCGTTCAGAGGACTGGGAATGTCACCGTGGAGCACCACCCGCTGGTTGGCTCTTGCCACCTTGGGGTCCGGTACAGGCACAGCGGACATCAGACTCTTGGAGTAAGGATGCAGGGGATGATCATAAATCTCCTTGGCATCCGCCAGCTCTACCAGCTTACCCAGATACATAACGGCAATCCGGTCGGAAATATGACGGACAACCAGCAAATCGTGTGCGATAAACAGATAGGTCAGGTCCATTCCCTTTTGCAGGTCGTCAAACATATTGATAACCTGAGCCTGAATGGAAACGTCCAGCGCGGAAACGGGCTCGTCACACACCACAAACTCCGGATTGGTGACCAGAGAACGGGCAATGCCGATACGCTGCCGCTGGCCGCCGGAGAATTCGTGGGCATACCGGCTGGCGTGCTCGGAGTTCAGACCCACCTTATCCATCATGGCAAGAATCTTCTCCATGCGCTCGGCCTTATCCTTATACATCTTGTGCACATCCAAAGGCTCGCCGATGATGTCGGAAACGGTCATTCTGGGGTTCAAAGAGGAGTAGGGGTCCTGGAACACCATAGCGGTTTTCTTACGGAACTCCAGAATGTCCTCCTTGGTTTCGATTTTTTTGCCCTTAAACCAGATTTCGCCGGCGGTGGGCTTATACAGATGCAGCAGGGTGCGGCCAACGGTGGTTTTACCGCAGCCGGACTCGCCCACAAGACCCAATGTTTCGCCCTTGCGAATGGTAAAGGAAACGTCGTCAACGGCCTTAAGGGGCTTGGAGGAGAACATACCGGTGTTAATGTTGAAGTATTCCTTCAGATTTTTAACCTCAACCAAATTCTCTGCTTGATTCATGCTTCCTCACCGCCTTCCATGTTGTTCTTTACGTTGACCCAGCAGGCTGCTGCGTGGTTTTCGTTGATTTCCATGCGGGGGCAAAGCTGGCGCATACAAATCTTCATGGCAGCATCACAGCGGGGCGCAAAGGGACAGCCGGCGGGCATATTCAGCAGGTCAATGGGGGTACCGGAAATGGGTTCCAGCTCCTCATCGTCGTTGTTGACAGTGGGGATGGACCGCAGCAGACCCTTGGTATACTCATGGCGGGGGTTATAGAAGATTTCGTCGGCAGTGCCCTGCTCACAGATGGAGCCGGCGTACATAACAATCACTTCGTCGCACATCTGTGCAACAACGCCCAGGTCGTGGGTAATCATAATAATGGCCATACCCAGCTCCTTCTGGAGGCTCTGCATCAGCTCCAAAATCTGGGCCTGGATGGTCACGTCCAAAGCAGTCGTGGGTTCGTCAGCGATAAGAATATCGGGCTCGCAGGCCAGAGCCATTGCGATCACAATACGCTGACGCATACCGCCGGAGAATTCAAAGGGATACTGCTTCATACGCTTTTCGGGTTCGTTGATATTCACCAAGCGCAGAAGCTCCACGGCCCGTGCATGGGCCTGCTTTCGATTGCGGTTGGTGTGCAGAACAATGGCCTCAATAAGCTGATGGCCAATGGTATAGGTGGGGTTTAACGAGGTCATAGGGTCCTGGAAAACAATAGAAACCTTATTTCCCCGGATGGTCTTCATGACCTTTTCGCCTACACCTACCAGCTCCTGGCCGTCTACTTTAATAGAGCCGGAAACAATCTGGCCGTTTTTCTCCAGAATCTGCATGATAGAGTAAGCGGTAACGGATTTGCCGGAGCCGGATTCGCCTACGATACCCAGCACTTTTCCGCGCTCCAGATTAAAGGACACGCCGTTAACCGCATTCACAGTACCTGCAGGGGTGGTAAATGCGGTGTGCAGGTCGCGCACTTCAAGTAATGCCATAACTTCATGTTCCTTTCGTTAGTTCTTCAGTTTCGGATCAAACGCGTCACGCAAGCCGTCACCGAACAGGTTCAGGGACAGTACGATCAAACTGATCACAATTGCGGGAATCACAAGACGGGAGGGGTAGGATGTGATGCCGTTGAGCGCGTCGGAAGCGAGGCTGCCCAGAGAAGGCATGGGAGCATTGACGCCCAAACCAAGGAAGGACAGATAGCTTTCAGTAAAGATTGCAGAGGGAATCTGCAAAGCAGTAGAGATAATAACCACGCTGATACAGTTAGGAATCAGGTGCTTGCGAATGATCCAAGCGGGTTTTGCACCGGCGGACTTGGCAGCCAGCACATATTCCTGCTCACGCAGAGACAAAATCTGGCCACGAATCAGCCGTGCCATGGAAACCCAGTATAACAGGGCGAACACCAAAAACAAGCTAATCATGTTGCCGCCAAGCTTGGCGAGGATGGTGCCTTCAATAATATCGCCCAAGGCTACCTTCATAACCGAGGCCAACAAAATAACCATAAGCGTGTCTGGCAGGGAATAAATAATATCCACGATACGCATAATAATAATGTCGACCTTGCCACCGATATAACCGGCGATAGAGCCTACGGTCATGCCGATAATCAGCACGATAATACTGGCAAAGAAGCCTACAGCCAGAGAAATTCTGGCGCCGTAGACCACACGGATAAAGTAGTCACGGCCCTGGGAGTCTGTGCCGAAAATGTGGGGGAATACGCTGTAGCCCTCTTCAATCCACTGCTGTTCGGTGGTGCCGTAGGTAAAAGGTGCCAGGTTGTTAAAAGAGGGGTCTACGGGGCGGCCCGGGGTAATGCCCAGCATCTCGTCATAAGCATAGGGCCAGAACATAGGCAGAAAAATAGAGGTTAAGGTAATCAGCACCACGATAATAAAGCTGGCGGTGGCAATCTTATTCTTCAAAAGGCGCTTTACGCCGTCCTTGAAGAAGGTGGAGGAGGGGCGCATTTGCACCAGGTATTCTTTTTCCGCGTCGGTAGCCGGGATAAAATCCTCCACGTCTACGTGCATGGTAAATTTTTTCTGCATGGATACTCCTCCTTACTCCAGTGTAATTCTGGGGTCGACAACCTTATACATAATGTCGCTGACCAGATTCATAATGACGATTAATGTTGCCAGCACAATGGTGGTGCCCATAATCAGGGGATAGTCACGGTCGGTAATAGAGCCGACGAAAGCGCGGCCGATGCCGTTGACAGCGAAGATTTGTTCCACCACCAGAGAGCCGGTGACGATGTAAGCCAGCATAGGTCCCAGGTAGGTGATAACAGGAATCAGGGAGTTCTTCAAAGCGTGGCCGAAAATAATCTTCACACCGGACACGCCCTTGGCCCGAGCGGTACGGATATAGTCCTGACCCAGAACATCCAGCATGGAGGAACGGGTAAGCCGGGTGATATAAGCGGTGGGATACAGCGCCAGGGTAATTATCGGCAGAATGAGACCGCCCTCCATGGCACCGTTGGCGGGCACCCATTGGAGTACCAATGCAAACAGCAGCAGCAGTAAGGTGCCCATAATAAAGGAAGGCATGGAAACAAACGCGGTGGTAATCACCATAATAACCTTATCGATGATTTTATTCCGGCGCAGGGCAGCCACAGCGCCCAGCACAATACCGGTCAAGGTGGCGCAGGCGGCGGCAATCAGACCCAGCTTTGCAGATACCTTCATGCCTCTGGCAATGATATCCATAACAGTGCTGCCACGGTTTTTCAAAGAAGGACCGAAGTCCAGCTTGGTTACAATATCCTTCAGGTAGGTGGTGTATTGCTCAAATACCGGCTTATCCAAGCCGTATTTGGCATTCAGTGCGGCAGTTGCCTCCGCAGAAAGGGCCTTTTCCCCCAAGAAGGGGCCGCCGGGCACAGCACGGGTGACAAAAAAGGTCACGGTTATGACGATCCAGATCGTCATAACAGCCAGTGCGATTCTCTTTAAGATATATAATAGGGTTTTGGAGTTCATGCTGTCTTTCCTTTCTTCAGTAAAGCCCTCTCCGGATTCAGACGGGGGCGCCGCCCAACGCAGGCTATAAGGGCATTATGATAACTTTATTCCATATAATTAGAGATTATAGCACAGCTTTTTTATGATTTCAACACAAGAATCCTCCAAAAATGCCGGTGGAAACGATGCCGTTTTGTGCTTTTTGCACACAGACAAATGTCCGCATGGCTGAGATTTCTTGTTTTGGGGGTCGTTTTTTGGTGTAAATCCTCCCGTTTATAGTTATTTTGCACAAAAAACGCATTTTGTCAACCAACAAACTTTTCCTATTATGGCATCAAATCGGTGCGGCAATCAATCGCCCGGAGGGATATCCTGCAGCTGTCCGCAGGGATGTGAGTGCCCTTTTGCATAGCAAAGCCGGCTTCCTGGATAGCAAGGGCCACCTCTTGCTGAATCAGGGCGGTCATAACGAAAAGGCTTGCCTTATATTTTTAGGTGTGATAGAATGAATTTGACCGTTACGGTTAAATTTGTTCTATTTACAGGAGGAAAACATGGCAGATTCAAGAAAAATCATTAGTTTGGTTGCCCTTGCAGTTGTGGCAGTCGTGATTATCGCATTGATTATGCTCGTCAAGAAAATCACAAACAAATCCAAAAAGCCATCCCGCTATCCAAGTGTTCCCCCGAAAGACAGCCCGTATATCTCCGTAGAATATAGGAAGAGCGGTTCGTTACTGGATGATGGCAAATGCGGCTGGCTTGATATTGAATCTGCTTTGGGCGGAAAGGAAACGGTTGCGTTAAATTTCAAAAATACACCGCATCCATTTTTCATTCCCCTCAGTGTTGGAACGTACCGAATTACATATCGGTCAAAAGGCAAGGCGGCGGTGGCGGCCGAGGGCATTATGTCTGCGATCAATGAGAGCAGCGGTGCGATGGGCGCATTTTCAAACGCGGTATATAAAGCAGGAGTCGGAGCCGGTCAGCTTTCGTCTGTAGTCGTAGATGTGAACACGGATTTCGTTATGAAATTGGCTTGCGCTACCGATGGCTTTAACGGCAGCTGCCAAGTGCTTCCATAGGTTGTCGTAAACAAAAAAGAACACCACCCGATTGGGTGGTGTTTTTTAAGGAATCGGAAAGATACGAAACTACGTCCTTTTGCGGCCCATGGCATCTTCATCACAGTTGAGGAGGCTTTCTGAAACGTATGCTTAGGGCTCGTTGACGACACCGGCAAACAGCGGGAGGTTATCCCGGCTGGAAACCACGAACAGGAACGGACGGTCCAGTACGAAGTCAAGCTCGTCGCGCTCTGTTGGCATACCGCCAGCGGATGCTTCGATAACGGTAAATGCGGCGCCTACACAGCCCTTTTCGTCAATGGCAACCCGGGCGGCATGATTGATCTGGTCTACATACAGCATGGGGGTGTCCGTAATGGGAGTGAAATCCGAGGCGGTGTAGTCAAAAATATCGGTCAAGCCCATAGCCTTCATGCCTTCAATCAAGTCTTCTTGGTCGGCAACATCGAATTTCGGAAGACTTAGATTGATGTGATAGCTTTTCTTGTTCTCCCAGACACCGGGGTTCTGGGTCATCTGCAGATAGTCTTTGCTTTCCAGAATCTCTGCAACGGTGTGCCCCTCATCCGGCAAAATCAGCCACATTTTGTTGAATCCAGTCAGATCCAAATAAATGGCTGTGAAATTGTCTGCCCAGAAGCAGGTATGTTCATTGAAGGTCTTATTCATAAAGGGGACGGTGATGTCGTTCTTTGGGCTGTGAAAGACTGCGTCTTCCGTGCGTTCTGGGTTGAATTCCTCTTTCCAGGATGCGGTAAAATAGACCGTGGAGGCCAGGGCAAACACGGAATCGGGGCTGAGTTTCACATTCTCCGCCTGCTCCTGCAGCAGCTCCCCGGTGTTCTCGTTCAGCCAGGAGCGCAGCTGCAAATTCATTTCTTCCGTGCCCAGATCGCCACTGTAGGAAGAGGCGTAATAGTGGTCTGCCAGCAGCTGGGCGGTTTCCTTCTTGAAAACATAGGCATCATCCAGCCACAAAGAGTTGGCCAGCAGCAAAGAAGACTGCCCATCCGCGCTGTAATGGGCGTTCCAGACATGACCTGCCTGCTGTCGCAGCTGCTCAATGGTATCTACACCGAACAGGTCTAAGATCTGCTGCCGGGAGTTGCCGCCGGTGGTTTCTGCCAGCATGGCCATGGCAAGATATACATTCACGGGGGAGTACGCGGAGTTCTTCTCGCTTTGCAGGAACTGGGCCATACTGGCGTGGAAGAAGTCCGTCAGACTGTCGGCATAACCGTCGGGCTGATCATACTGCTGCTGCTGACTTTCCCGCCAGGCCTTACGGGCCAGGCTGTATGCCTCGGAATCGGGATAGTCCTTAACATTCGGGTAAGGCGCCATTTTAGGATAGATTGGCGCAGCCAGCCGATTGCGAAGAGGGACGGGCAAGGGGTCACCCGGCTGCCCGGGATTTCCGTTTCCAATCGACAGGATGCCAATACCAATGGCCACCACAAGTACCGCAGCTACGGCGGCAAACCAATAGTTTCTTTGGCGTTTTTTTCGCACATATGCGTCCTTTTGGGCAACATACTCTTCCACAAGACCGGAATCAAGATGGTTCAGGCCTTCGTTCCATTCTTTTGGTGTCATAGGCAATATCCCTCGCTTTCCAATTTGTCTTTTAAAGCCTTTCGGATGGCTGCAAGTTCCTTGTTGACCATGGAACGGCTCAAGTTTAATTCCTTTGCAATGGTACCGATGGGTTCTGCCGCATAGTACCGACTCATAAAGATAAACTTCCTGCGCTGGGGCAGTGACCGGACAAAGGAACTAATCACGCGCCCCAGTTCTTTGGTATCTAGCCGGGATTCGGCACTCTCGTTATCCGTGAGGAAAGCTTCCAGTTCGCTGAGGGATACCGACATCTCGGATTGACGCACATTGCTGTGATAGCGGTTGATGGCAATCCTTCGCACAATGGTGGATAAAAATGCTTTCAGCACACTGGGCTTTGTTGGAGGTATTGCGTTCCAGGTGGCTAGATATGTATCGCTCAGGCATTCTTCGCAATCGAGTGTGCCGTGTACGATATTGTGAGCAATTGAAAACAGGTATTTTTTATATTTAAAGTCTGTTTCCACAATCGCTTGTTCATCCCGGGACCAATAAAGCGCAACAATTCTTTCGTCACTGGCCGGTGATTTTGCCGATAGATTCCGTTGAGGTTTCATGCCCTGTCTCCTTTCTGTCGTTTGGAAGGCCCTTCATAAATATAAGTCAAGAAAAAATTGTAAGTGTGTAACAATTTTTGATATTCGTCTATTAATTGCATTATACCAGACAACAAAACGATTTTCCAGAGCACAGACGGGATTTCCGTCGCTGCTCCAAAGCTTTCGGGTTGTTTATATTGCATGGACAAGAAAAAAGCCATCCCGGTGGGGATGACTTTTCCTTTTATGGTTGCGGGAGGAGGACTCGATTGGCGTCGTAATAGAAGGTTTTCCAATATTGGTTCTGCAGCCCGGTTTGCGGTGCCCTGTGTGCGCCTTGCCGATAAACCGGCTGCGTTGCACACAGACCGCTGCACACTAACCCGCCTTGCTGTATCTGCCACCGGCAGCGCAAGGCGGATTAGGCCCAACGAGCTACGCTCGTCGGACGCATAACCTGGGTGATAGCTGCGAAGCATGCTATCACAGTAAAAAAAGACAGCCAGCCGAATGGCTGACTGTCTTTTTTGGCACGTCGCACCGAAAAAGATATCACCAATCAAGTTCTAAATAATACGGCTGATCGGCGCCGTTTTCAAGACTGTCACAGTAGATGTACCGAACGGTGTTATTTTCATCATTATAAGCAAAAATAATATAATCATAATTATCAGTCGCCTTGGTGAAAGGCGCATCACCGCTATACAATATCAGACAATTATAGTCCCCTTTTATAATTTCTGCAAACTTATAATTGTATGTTTGATTTTCAACATTTTTTGTAAATACAGCAGTTGCTCGTTTTACCTCTTTGGCGTATTCATCTTCACTCAATGGCCACTCGGCATAGATGTCGTAGGTGTAGTCAAATCCTTGGTGGTAGTGATAATAATAATGCGAATCCAGATAAACTGTTTTATAACTGCCATCTGCTTGTTTTACATTTTCAAAATATTGCGGCCAGTTTGGGAATAGCTCTTGGAACACCATATTTCTATTGGCAAGGCAATCCGCATCAAAGTCACGGTAATTTCTAATATCTGTTGTTCGGGATTTTGACACAATTCCAAATGACATAAAAAAGCTAACGGGTATGCTCAAAATACAAAAAACGAGCAAAATTCGTAGTGCAATCTTTTTCCATTTCAGTTTTGTTTTTGACACAATCAATACCGTTATGGACGGTAGAAAAGAAGTAATTGTCAATCCAATCATTATAGGTTCAAAAACGGGATAATGATAATCATTGATACTAATGGTGACAGCAAATATGCTTAACGCTATCGGCAGCCAAACAACCGCAAAGATTATTATTGTTTTTAAAACAGATAATGCCGTTTTTAGAATATTGGTTTTAATAGTTTCCTTATGCGCAGGCAAATCCAAAGAGACCTTTGATAACGCCTCAGCAAGTTCTGCGAGTGTATAAGTTTTTTCGATGCTGATCTGTGATAGCAGCGAGAGTTTGTTTTGACCGTCCAAAACAGTTTGCGCCGTTCTATCTTTTACATTGGAAAGAATTTCTTTACTTGCTTTCGCGTCATTGATTACCGATTTTATCTCCTCCAAAGTGAAATCAAATTTTCGCAAAACGGCAATATCGTTTAAGTCTTTAATGTCTTTTTCGGAAAAGCTATAGGTTTTACGACCCAAATAATTCTCGGTGTACAAGGGAGATATCAGTTTTTCTTCAATATAGTAACGAATCGCGCCATCGGTAAGACCGGTTTGTTCGCATACTGCCTTTATTTTCATACAAACACCTCTATTTACACCGAAATTATAGTTTTTTACGTTGGGTAAAAGTCAATACCTTATTGTGAATTGTAACAGAATTTTATGTTTTTATCAAGTTAAGTAGTTCAAGTCCTCCCCAAAGGGCGTTTTGGGGAATGATATTTTTTGGTTTTTACTTTAAAAAATGGCACGAAAAAACCCAGAAACCGTTGTGGTTTCTGGGTTTTCCGAACCGATATCTTTTTCGGTTCGCAATATTGGTTGCGGAGGCAGGACTCGAACCTACGACCTCCGGGTTATGAGGAGTTGAACACATTGCGTCGGTTCCCAAAGGCCGGACTTTCTGGCGATATAGCCGTACTTTTTTGTGTAAAAGATTTACTTTTCTTATAGTCCTGTAAACCAAGGTGCTCAGGTAGGGGTAAAACTGGGGTCAAAGCCCATCTTTTACAGGCATCTGTGCATCTGGTGTTCAGTTGCTTTCCTCAACATGAAAGACCGCATACTAGTTTCCTTTATCGCCAAGTGCTAACGGGCCATCCCGGCAGGGTTAAGCCACTTTATGGGGGAGTACGGGGGAATGTTTATTTCTGAAAACGATATCCTCGCCCTACATAGCGGAGAATCCATACCACACTTACTATACCCAAGCCCAGGACTGTGACATAATAAACCACGCTTTTGGTGTAGGTAGCTTGATTGCACATGAGCCCCGTTCCGGTCAATGGCAGATAGAAGCTGAAACGGTCCAGCAGCGGAATGTCCAGAAGATGCAGCAGCAGCGGCATCAGAAGCGTGCCTGCAGCTATGGACAGGGTTACAATCTGATTTTTTGTCCAGAGGGCAATCAGCAATACTATCACAGTCAAGGCAATGGCCGTCACCAGCCGCGCAGCTTCAAAAATGATAATGCCTTCCAAAATAGAAATACAATCACTCCATGCCGCGAAAGCCTCAATACTGCACAGCGGTGCATGGATTGCCGGGAAACCATAATTACGAACGACATACCAATAATCCGGTATCTGCGCGATACCAAACAGTAGCACGGTCAAACCACCGCAAAGGATCAGCTTCATCCGGGCGGTTGCGCCGCGGCCCCGTCGATAGGTATTGAGCAGCGGAAGCATTCCCGTGGTAGATTCCAAAGGATAAAAGTTTGAAAAGCAGAGGATGATGCCGGCCAGCAGTATGGCAGCCCCACCGGTTTTTTCGTGACGGGGATTTGCACCGAACAGGTACTGGTATCCGGGGTCGTAGAGAATCCAAGCTTCTTTTCCCTCTGCGGTCATTGCTTTGACCTGTTCAACCCGAGGGATCACTTGCTGTTTTAAGACCTCTTCTGCTTCCAGCTGCCTCGTAAGCGGCGAGGTCAAAAGGGTCAATTCCCCGGAAGAAATCTGGCCTTGCGCATACAGCTTATTATACTGGGCAATCTCCTCTCGGATGCTTTGGAAACGAGTTTCCTCCTGTTGCAGATATTCCTCTGTCTTTTGATTTATCGGACCTTCCAGAGAAATCATATAGTTTCTGTAGTACAATTCCTCTGCACCGTAAGAAATATAATCCGGTTCTTGGAGATTAAGGGCAGTAAACACAATTAGAACCAGCAGTCCCCCACACTCAATCAGTAGTTTCCAGCTTTCGTGCCCCAGAAGGTTTGTGCTTCTGCCCGGTCGGGGCAACCATCTGGGATACCGAACTTTTAACTGTAGCAACCCACTGCTTTTTCTTCGGCAGAACAGCAAACACGCCAACAAAATGCCCATGATCAGTAAGGAAATCAAAAGAATTGCAGAAACCGTAAACGCATCTACCGGGTAGCCAAGCAAATTGAGATTCCGATACTCTGACAGCCAGTCAGAAGAAAAGATTAAGTTGCCGATATTCATATATTTCAGCAGATTCCACGCAGACACAGCCGGGATCCGGCTGAGGACATATTCGATACTTAAAAATCCACCCAATGTCAGCCATGTAGGCATTGCGCTGCCAAACAGCAGCCCAAAAATCAGGCACAGCAGCCCCACGGCTGCATATAGCAGCCACTTGATGAGGAAGGTCAGCACCATGTAGCCACCAACAGACAGTTCCAAGGGACAGGTGGTAAACCCGGTCAGAGATTGAACAGGCCGGGATAAGTCACCCAAGCCAAAGGTAATCCCGCAATATGCAAGATTGATCCCCCACAGGAACAAGGTTACAAAAAAGGTTAGCGCAAAGGTAGCCGCGATCTTTGCCAGAATCAAGGGCAAGCGACCGTTTCGGGTAGCCCGCAGGATGGGGAGCATTCCGTTTTTCTGCTCAGTAACCACCATTTCTGTGCAAAGGAATAAAACAAGCATCAAGCCTATCAAATCTGTCGCCACGGAAGTCTGGGACTTGAGAACGCCATCGGAAATATCGTATTGGGGCTGAATGTGCAGCAGCTCTTGTAGCCGATCAATGGCGGTAAGCTGACTGCGATAGGCAAATGTACCGGGTTTCGCGAAGATGGAAATGGAGGTTTTTAAGGTTGCTTCTTCAATAGCTGAGTTTAAAGTAGCATGATGGTTTCCCACCTGGTTTACCTGCTCCAGCAATGCCTGAATCAAACTGGATTCCCGGGACAGGCTGTCGGTGTATTTTAGATACGCACCGCTTTCATAAGCTTCCCGAAACTCCAGCATATCCTGGGTAATTTCCAGATTTGTTGCGTCACCGTCTTGCACCGTGCGGTCATAATATTCCCACTCGCTGCAGGCAGAGAGCATCCGGGCACGTTCTTGTAAAAAGGATGTCCGTTGGGAGGGCTCCACGGACAAAATGTCTTTCTGAGCGGCAATATATGCCTCTTGCCCATAGGCTCTATAGTCCCCGGACAGGTTGTGGCGGAACAGCAGGATATTTGCGGTCACAGCAACCAGCAGAATCAAAAAGAACCTGATTGTCAGCGTTTTTCGAAGCTCCGCAGAAAGGATTCTCATGCCAAATCCTCCTCCGACGGTTTTTCTTCAAAGGTATATAAGTATACCTCTTCTAACGTGGGCACGGCCTCCTGGATTTCCGGCCAGTCGGGTTTCCGGTCGCCGATGACCCGCACCCAGATTTTTTCTTCCTCGTCTTTGCGGATATTGCCCACCAGGTACTGTTGCTGAATTTCCTCCACGGAATCTTCCTGCACGCAGATTTCAAAGACCTTCCCCTTCATTTTCTGTAAAAGCTGAGACGGGCGAAGCTGGGATAAAAGCTGTCCGTTTTTCAGCATTAGAATTTCCTTGGCAATAAATTCTACATCGGACACCACATGGGTAGCCAGAATTACAATCCGATCCATAGAAATCCGGGAAATGAGATTTCGGATGCGAATTCGCTCTTTTGGGTCCAAGCCAGCGGTGGGTTCATCCAAAATAATAATTTTTGGCGCACCCAGCACTGCCTGAGCAATGAGAACCCGCTGTTTCATGCCACCGGAGCAGGTGCCAAGCCGTTTGTCCAGGTATTCTGTCATATTCACCATGGCAGCGGCCTGGGCAATTTCTTCCGCAGCCTGCTGCTTGGACATGCCTTTTAACGCAGCAATGTAGTAAAGAAACCGCTGGACCGTGAAATGAGGATATAACCCCTGCTGTTGGGGCATGTAGCCCAGAAGAGACCGATATTCCGCGCCCAATTTTCCGGAGGGAATACCGTCCACCAGAATCTGCCCCTGATCAGAGGTTAGGTTTTCGGTAAGAATTTTCATCATGGTGCTTTTTCCCGCACCGTTGGGCCCTAACAGGCCGTAAATACCATTGGTTAAGGTGGCAGAAAAATCCCTCAGTGCCACCTTTTTGCCATAAGATTTGGTTAGGTTTTGAATTCTTAGTTCCATCAGCAGTTCCTCACTGTTTGGGCTGGGTCCAGGTCCTTTCCACATAGAGCTGCTTCAAGTCTGTTTCCTGCAGGCCATCCGCCAGAGATCCGTGGGCTACAAAATAGCACACCCTGTTTTTTTGCACCGTGCTTTCATCCACATCCTGGGTAAAGGTGGTAAGCAAAACCACTCCCTTGTCAGAGACGTTATAAGGTGACAGAGTCATGGCAATTTCATCGGGCTGTTTTTCCCCAATATTCATATCGTAAATATAGTACTTCCGCGTTTCCTGATTCAAACACAGCAGATACCCGCCACCAATCTGCTGCGCATTCTGTTCCGGGTAGACCAATTCTTCTTTTCCGGAGCTTAAATCGTAGGAATAAGTAGCGCCGGAGCCTGGTGTTGCCGTGGCCAGAGACCGATAGTATACTTTTCCGGAGGATACCATGGTAACAGCAGAGAAATTCTCCACCGTTTTTGTAAATAACGTATCCATCCTGTTGGCTTCAATATCCCAACGCTTCAAAGAAGCGGCGCTGTTTTTGGTTGCCTCAATATACGTGGGGTCATTACGATCTATGTTTACGCCCTCTACGTATTGCAGTAAAACCCCATCTTTTTGGGCAGCGCAGAGCATCAAGTTTTCAGATTCGGCATCCATCTCTTCTTCTACCAAAATTTCATCCTTGCCGGTAGAAAGCTGCATACGTCCAATGTATTTTGTGGTCAGGACTGCTGTGTTGGTACCTGTTTCATCTATTACATTTTCACGAATGTCGGCCAGGTAAAACAGATACCCATGGGCAACGACACAATCCCGGACATCTACACTCTTTGATTGCTGAATGTATTTCATGCCCAAGCTACCCACTTCTGCCAAATCGCCACCAATGGCGTTTCGACGGTATACCACATTATCGGGGACGTAATACAAATGATCCTCCCAAAAATACATAGGCAAAGCTGTATCGGCAACAAGATATGCATCACAAGTATCATCCTTATGATTACAGCCGGCCTTTGCGCAAAGGGCAATGGATTTTTCTGTGTCGAAGTCCGCATAAGACAAAATATATCCATTTAGACAGTAGTATCCATTATCACTGAGGGCGCCCTTTGTGGTTTTATCCCGAACATAGACCCAATCTTCATTGTTGTAGCTGCCTGAAATGGTTTCCTGCTTACAGCCTGCCAACGTGCATAGCATAAGCAATATCAGCGTAAGAATCAGTTTCTGTTTCATAGATCTTCCTCCCGAAATCAAGGGGATTATGTGAGCGGATTCCAATTCGGATTTTCTGCAATCCAAGCATCTAACTGCCGCTGCAGCTCGTCTATGATGCGGTGAATGCCGGCATCCTTCATTTCCAGGAGCATTTCATCGTAGCTTCCATTACTTAGATTTGCAAATTGGGTGTAATATTTTGCCATTACCTTCCCCAACGCTTCCAGTTCAGTGGGGAAGGCGGAATAATCGAAGGAAATAGGATAGTAACAGTAGCTGACATTTTCCATATCATCACGATAGCTCTCCAACGCAGTTTTCCCATCATGAATGCGATAGATGGGGGATGTAGACGGACTTAAGGAGATTGCATCGCCCGTTCCAACAAAGCCGCTGAAATATGCCAAAGGAGAAAGAAAGTCTAAGCTGTAGGTTTCGCCGTTTTGTTCCAACAGCGTGTAGAAACCATTCTCGATTCTATAGTCCCGACCTTCTTTGCCATAGAACAACTGCATTTGAAATGCGGTATCCTCTGCAATTAAATTTAACAAGGAAACTCCCTCGTCTTTGTGCTGCGAGGTTGCAGCAATCCCCGTGACTCTGGGGGCACCGGCGAATCCGTCAATTAATGTTTTTGTAATGGGAATGTAGGTGTAGCTCTCGTCTTCACAGGGGACAGAAGTTAATACCTGATCATAGCGCATTTTTTCCAGATCATATTTCGATGTTGTATATCCGGCCCGGTTGTAACGGGCATACGCTTTTTGGATGTTCCGGACAAGATCGGTTTCCAGAATATTCACTACGGTTGGAGATTGTGCCGTGAAATCAATGCTGAAGGATGCCCCGATGGGTTGATGGCAGGAATAGTCAATTCCATCACAGATACCGCCCAAGGGTAGCGCTTTTAAAATACTTCCGCCAACATCCGATGTTTCATATCCCATGCCGTCGTAGAACAAAAACGGCTGATTTCCGTTCTTTTTATAAATCTCGGCAAAGAGATCATCCATTTCCCAGAAATTTTTGGAAAAGTCCTCTGCGGTCAGTCCGCAGGAGGCCATGAATTCCGAATTTACCTGCCATCCATTAGCGCGGGAAAATTCGGGCTTTGTGCCGATTCCGTAAATTGCACCGTTGATTGTGGTACTTAGCCAACTATTCTCATGAGGAACGGCGTTTTGCAAAGTTGGTGTGGATTCTCCGGTTGCATATTCCGTAATTGGGTATAGATATTCTACCATTTTGTCCCGTGAGAACTTGCCGTAAACTAAATCTGCATCCTGCAGCGCCCTACGAACACTGGGGGAGGAGAACCAATCCCGAATATACGTATCACTGGTTAGCACAAGGAATTGCACACGGAATGGTAAGTTCCTCTCAGCAAGCATTTGGTTCAGTTCCTGGACTGCAGCACTATTCCAAGTACGCTCCCAGCTCCCGCCATAACTCGAGTCAACAAAGCAGACCCACTTTAAAACGGGAAGATTGTCCGGATTTTCTACTTCACCGGGGATAAGCTGTTTTTTAATGGATGGGTTGGCATCGGTATTTGCGGTATTTCCTTTTTCAAAAGAAATACCAATGATTTCCTCCTCAATGACCGTGGTGCCCTCTGGTGAGTTCGACGACGTCCCAGGAATACCGGTAGTCGCTGGGTTTGCGCTGCAACCGAACATGGTTAGCACCAGCGTTAAAATTAGAAACAATACAGTAATTTTATTGCGCATATTGCATACTCCTTATGTTAGATTTTTAACGCCCTATATTCTCTTTTGGTTTATATCTCCCTTGTGCCCAAATTTTCTTTGCCATAAAAAAGAGACTTCAATGTAAAACTTCTTACAAGCCAAGACAACCTCACTGCAGGGAAGTGCTATCAAGAATGCGGATTCCCAATTGTGATTTCGTAGGTGTTAAGCATTTCACTGGGTGCGGCAACGGTGATAAAATAACCGGAGACTTCCTGGCCATCGGCGCCGGGAGCAAAGCCGTCTATTGTAAACTTCGAAGATACGGTTCTCCCGGTGGGATTGGGGCCTTGGATTTGGAATTGGTCCTGCCCACGGGCAGCAGGCACATAAATGACCAGCAAAGACACAGCTTCCTTGCTTGTAAATTCTTTCAGCACTTCTGCATAGGGGCCATAGCCCGTATCTTCTGGGGCTTTTGGCAGCCAGCTGCCGGTGGCCGTAAGAAATTGCCGGAAGCTTTCCGCGGAATCCAGCCGCACCACAGGAAATTCCGTGCCGAAATCGATGGTTGGAGATTGGGCTTCACCGGCCAGATTCCACAGGGTTTCCGCTGCGTTATCTGCCGGCAGGATACCGTTGACATAGACGGTGGCCTGACCCACATCTAGCTTTACCAAGCCGTCCGACCAGAGGCCAAGGCTTTGTCTTAGGGTGTACAGGGTCTGGGTGGTAAGCTGGAATCCGCAGGGACACAATTTGACATTTCCGGGCAACAGATTCCTTTGCCGTCTATAGTAGCCCAGAACAATCTTCATCTCCTCCGGAGAGATACCAGTGAGTCCTTTAATTTCTTCCTTTGTTTTTTTCCTGCCTGTTGCTGCCGTCAAGCCGCAGGCATACGCATCGTCTACCTTCCAAATGTGTACTTCCAGACCGCTTTGGATATCCAAATTAAAATATTGGGGGTAGCATATTTTCATTCTGTCGGTGGCGCTTAAATAACCATCCGTATAATAGAATTCCGCGGTGGCGGTGTAGGTTTGCTCAGGATTGCCTTGATAGCAGAACTCCTTTGTCAGGGTATACTCGCCACTTTCCGTCATGTGGTCTGCAAAAATTCCCAAATCCATGAAAAAACCGGCAGAGGAGTTCGGTCCCACGGAATAGGACACATTATCCCACACAGCATTCTCTTCAGGGAGGATTTCTTCCCCATGCCGGAACAGACGGAATTTGGAATCGCAAATCAGGGTATCTCTCCCTTCATTAACTAGGGTTGTCTGAAGCGTCAACTTGCCGTTTTCCAAATTTCTTAGGTCATAGGCCTTGCCACCCACCAGCTCCAGCCGGTAGGCATCACCGTCTGGGGTGGCATCGGTGGTCTTCGGGTTGGTGAGCAGCCCCACCGCCGTGACAGAAATCACAGACACAGCGGCAATAACCACCCAAAAAGCAGGCTTTTTATAATTTAGCACGCTCTTCACACGCGCTTTTACATTTCCCTCGCCAAAAGCTAACGGACATGCGGATATGCTTGTTCGATTGATACTGCAAGAAATCAGCGCGTCACAATAGGATTTTTTGATATCCGTACCCCGTTGCCGAATGACGCGTTCATCACAGGCAAGCTCTAAGTCCTTGCAAAGAAGGATATAAGCCAGCCACATAGCCGGGTGAAACCAATACACTGTCAGCAGAACATATCCAAGGGGCTTCCAAATATGATCCAACCGCTTTAGGTGTGCCTTTTCGTGGGCAATCACATGGTTGGCGACTTCGTCCTCTAAAGCATGGGGCAGATAGATTCTGGGTCGAAACAAGCCAAGGATAAAGGGTGTGGATATCTTATCGCTGAGCCAAATATTTGCCCGCAGTCGGACGGATTCCTTCACCCTTACCCAAATCCGCAGATAACTGAATATGAAGTAGCCTGCCATTACTGCCACACCAAACAGCCATACACCGGTGGCAACCGAAGAAAAGTCAACGGAAGAATCTGATGTTCCTGTTGGCGGCGTTAAAACAATGTCTTCCAGGGGTAGGTCTGAAAGATCCTCTGCGTCAGAAAATACACTGTCAAGCACCGGAACATCAAACTGCAGCATATCCTGTGTGATAGGCGTTGTGTCCGGGATCAGGCTGAACACACTCTCGATGGAAATCGGAACCAACAGCCGCAACGCCACAAAGGCCCAGAGAATGCAGCAAATCCCTTTGGACGCCTTTTTCAGGAAGAATCTTAAAGCAACCACGGCGAGAACTAAATATCCTGCCGTAATGCTCATGTTGAGCAAACGCAAAAACAAGGGAGTTGCCCGCTGAAAGGAGTGAAAAAAATGAAACAATCCCTCCATTCTTACTCCCCCTCATACTCAGCAACAAGGCGCCGCAGCTGCGCTACCTCTTCCGCAGAAAGCGCCTTGTGGCTTGTAAATGCCGCCAAAAAGGCAGGCAAAGAACCTTGGAAGGTTTCTTCCACAAACCGCTGGCTCTGGGCAGCGAAGAATTCCTCTCGGGAGATGAGTGAGGTTACGATACCATTTTGATTCTGGAAGATTCCCTTGGCGCACAGCCGGCGTAAAACGGTAAAAGATGTACTCTTCTTCCAGCCAAGCAGCTTTTCGCTTTGCCGGATCAGCTCAGAAGAGGACAAGGGCTCATTGTCCCAGATAATGTCCGCAAAGCGGGTTTCCAACGCTCCCATGGTTAAGTCCATGATAAATCCCTCCCTTGGTCTACACTGTGTAGCCTAATATTAGATTACATAATGTAGACCATCTTGTCAAGAGGGGAAAAGATGTGTTTTCAAAAAAGTTTGTAATGCATAAAAGCAGCACCATCCTAGCCTGCATGGCACTGTTGTTTATTTCGCCGCTGTTCCAATTGTGTCACAGAACGGTTACCACTCTTTGCGGATCACGCCGCAGAAGATTTTCTTTCCGGTAACTGTATTTTGCAACACGGGTTTATAGAGAGACAGGCAGATAGATGCTGATTTGAGCTACTTTGGCCACCGGAATCTAATCTGTTATGGGTCTAAAAATGGGTCAATGCAAGATGGCGAAATTATGGGTAACTATTTCACCCTATAAATAAAGAAAAGTTCCGAAACCATAGTGGTTTCAGAACTTTTATGGTTGCGGAGGCAGGACTGGAACCTACGACTTCCGGGTTATAAGGAGCGGAACACTTTGGAGCAGTTCTAAAAGTCCGGTCTTTCTGGCCGCATAGGCCTGCGTTTTTGTGCTAGAGATTTGGTTTTTCTGTGTCCACCAGACTTGGTGTGCACAGGTAGGGATAAAACTGGGGTTATCGCCTGCCACTTACAATCATCTGCAGATCTGGAGTTCAGCGGCTCTCCTTAACATTAAATGGCCGCATACTAGTTTCTCTTTATCTGCAGGAGCTAACGATCTATCTCAACAAAGCTTAACCACTAAAGGAGTCTGGTATCGCACGATCAAGCTCTATTTTTTGGGTGCACCTAAGTACTCCAAAACATCCTTATGCGGCAGCAATGGCGTATACATTTGCATATAGGCCCGTCCTACGGCACCAGAAAATAGTATTAATTCTGCCCTGTTCGACTTGTCTCCGGAATTCGTGTACTGCGCCTGGGAAATACCTGGATACACCTCAAGATAGAATATCTTTCGGATATTATGGTTTTTCGCGTTTTTGGAACACATTTCACAGGGGCTGGAGGTTGTAAACAAGTAGCCGCCTTGTGCTTCCTGACCGCAAAGAGCCAATGCTTTTTCCTCTGCATGCATTGCCCGGGAACGCATAGGATCTTTTTGATCTTTGTGGAAGTTCTTGAAGCAGTAGCTTAGTGGTAGCCCCCGCAAACTCTCAACCGGAAACTGATATTTGGCAAGACGGTCCCGAAAATCCTTATTGTGCAGCTCATACTCACTGTAAGCATCTCGGTCGGCGCTTGCTGCGATATCATAGAGATTCTTGTACGCACAGGGGACCTCTCCGCAGGGGACATCGTTCCAGCCAATGGCAAGAATATTGTATTGAGCGTCTGTAACCACCGCGCCAACCTGTCGGGACAGGCAGCCGGAGTTTACCTTTGCGCTGAAAGCTATCTGCATACAGCGTTCTACGGGAGTAGGCCGAACAAGGCAGGGGTACATCACAAGGGACACATATCGCACTACAGATTCCAAAAGTTTTCGATTATTCTCCGTATCTGTCACACCTGCAGCATTATTGAACAGGTACACATCTGCGTTACTAATGCAACTATCAATATCTTGGGTATAGAACGCACAGGTGTTGTCCTGAAAGAACTCGCGCCGGATATTGTTGTGCTCCTCATAGTCCTTAAAATAGATGTCCCGCTCCGCCGGCTGCTTATTTCCCTGTTGTGTGAAGGGACTGTTAGACAGATTGTCCAGATAAAAGTCTACTTCTGCTGGTTGCTTTTTCTCCATTAGGTACTTTCGGGTTTTCTCCCACAGTTTCGGATCATCCGGATCAAAGTGACTATCTTTCAAAGCTTCCCCAACAGACTTAATCACCTCACCCCCCTTATCCGGATACTCATTCCAATCCATCATCTGCACCTGAATGTCCGTCAGATGTTTGTCCCTGAGTCTCTGCTCCCGGATCTCCGGATCTGTTGTGATTGCCCACAGGTAGAAGGCAGAGTACCGGTAACGCAGGTACACCGCCTCAAAAATATTTTTTATTGAATCTATTACCACACGGACCGGACGGTGCTCTTTGCTGTGGAACGGATGCCGCAGCACTTTAATGTACTGATTGATTTTTCTTGGAATCGCAAAAATATCATCCTTCTTGTCCTCATTCTTGCCGGTTCTGCCTAGTTGAGGCTTCTCTCCGTAAGGCAGGATGTTGCCATAATAACGAATCATCTGCCCATATCTTTGGAAAAGGCGAGCATAGGCATCATCCCCAAGGCACTTAATAACATAACTGCGAACACTCTTTCCAAACCAGCCAGTCATATACTTTACATACACAAATTTTTGAATCTGCAGCACTTCTCCGTCTTCACTGGCGTTTGGCTCTACCTGCTGATTGATCGCGCCATAACGTTGCCATAGTGCATCCGCAGCCTCGTCCTTTTTTTGAAGCAACAGTGTCAGCATCTCCATAAGGCACTGGCAGGAAAACAGCTCTAACAGTCTATCCACATGCTCCAGATATTTGCGCCGGGGAATATTTTGTTTCCTTTGCAACACCTTGCGGTACAGATGGTCCATTTTATGGCTGATTTTTTCCCAACTGCTTACCTCTCCGAATTTCTTTGGAAGCGCTGCAAAGAAGGACTCGCTTTGACTCTCATCAAAATATTTCTCTATTCCCTCGCCTGACGGAACCAATCCCTTAATTTTATCCCATGTATCAAGGATCTCTTTCTTCAATTTGTCTGGGTACGTCGTATCCTTGAAACAATACATAAAGAAATTGGGACATATTTCTACATGCGCCTTTAGCTCATTATCTTCCTCGGCTTTTTTCCTATCCTCCAAATCTGTAAATTCTCTAATGTAGAAGTTCTCTTTTTCCTCCAACAGCTTACAGTCCTGGCCAAGCCGCACCAACTGTCGACAAAAATCCTTTAAGCACAACCCGCGAAATTCATTGCGCAGGCTGGCACGCTCTTCACTATCGCCACCCCTACTCAGATCGTAAATAAACCGTCTGTCATCCTTAAAAATGAACGTAGCGATAAGCGCTCCGACCTGGATCACATCAAACTTTAACCAATGTTCATTTGCATATTCCGCAATAATACGGATTGCCCGTTCTTCCTGCGTCAGGCTTTGCAGACCAGGTTGGGGAGTAGGGTGGGGAAACTTCAGCTCGTCATAGGGTGTTGCCAGTAATTGCGCCACCTTTGAACAGCCGGACCCCATACGTCCGGTCAGTCCAATCACAAGAAACTCTTCCCTTTGGTTAAGGATATCGTGAATTTTATGTTTATTGGCCATATTGTTACTCCTTTCTCAGGGTCAAAACGACTGTCAGAATACACTGGACTACCGCCACGATCAATGCGCTTACAAATGCAGGTTCTGTGGTAGAATCTGCCCCCATAAGTCGGTAGATCAGATATGCCAGCATAATGAGAGATCCCGCGATCAGCAGTCTTCTCGTCCACTGCCAAATTCCCAAGAATTTCTTGCGCCACGTCTTTCCCCTTATCTTTTGTGCGTATATTTCCTGTTCCAGCGCCTCCAGGTTTTTTGCCCATTCATCCGGCGTGATATCTTTCATGTTCTTCAGGCGATCGATAAGCCTGACCGTAAGATTATAATCCTTGGCGTGGAAAAAGCGGTAATGCGCCTTTTGGAGGAACACCCACCGATTTTTTGACTCCGTCACATCATAAAGGTACTTTTCCAACAAATCCACTCTCGCAGGCAGATGGGAGTTGTGTGTTATCTGAGGATCCACGGGTGTATGCAGATATTGCAGGGTTACGGTAGCCAGCGGGATGCTTTCTGCCGTCTGATCCCGCAGCATCAGCTTGATCGGTTTGGAGGACGGATTGGAAATGGCGATCAGCAAAGCGCCCTTCCACAGGGGATCAATGGTGGTGGAAATATGTCCCAGACCCGACGAAACCGTAGAAACACGGGAAAACACATTTCCACTTATATATGCCGGGAGCTGGATATATTCCCTACTGAGTACCAGCGCGGTATCTCTTGGCTCAATGTACACATACTGTTGCTCTGGGCAGAACACAGGGGCATATCCCTTTTTACGACAACTCCCGCAATGCCATTCCGGATTTCGGTGTCCCTTTGCACATCGGCTGACATTGGAATAGATCCGCATAAAATTGCCAGTTCTAGCTGACATGATCAAGCAGCTTGGGGAAATATCAAATGACGCGGCTTTGATATTTGGATTCGCCGCAGGCGCGACAATCAAGTCTCCTGTACGTATTTCTTTAATGATATCTTCTCTGCTCAACTGCCCGGTTTTCCTTTTGATTTCTAACCATTTCATTTCCTCGGCCTCCTTTACCAATGTCCAAAAGGCAGCATAAAACACCACCCCTATATTAGGCATATGTACCGGCTTTCTTTGTTGGTGACATTTTTTACAGCATTTTTATTTCTGTACGGATGATATATGCATAAAAACTGGAGTGGCGCCGCTGACGCTGCGCCACTCCGCATAAAACCAAAGTGTTCCTATATAAGGGGTTTTTTGTGCTGTCGCACAAACTGGGGTTGTTCACAACTGGGGGAAGTGTTTTATGCTGCGAACAGGGTTGCTTTTTTAGCGCTTGTCCAGAAATAACGGGTATCGCCATCGCCATTTTTTCCGGCCCAGACGCAAACATAGGCCTTGTAATAGCGGCCAAGGGTTCCGTTATACTCGACATGACCGGTGTGAGTAAAGTCATCATATCCCAGCATATCGGAATAGTCTGTATAGTCAAAGGTTTTTACCCAGGTCCAGGTTTCGTTGTCCTTAGATTCGTACAACTGAATTTCCAAGGCGCCGATCTCATCCATATAACCGGTTCCATCAACCTCGACCCAAACCTGCACTTTTCCCCATCCGGCAGGATATACATAAGCGCCATAGGCATCCAAATAAAGGCTGGATCTTGATTCCACAGCCATGACGCCAATGGGAAGAAGCATAACAATCGTCAGCAACAATGCGACAATTCTAAATGCTCTGCTGATTTTCTTGTTGTTCATAGAGTGCTAACCTTTCTCAATAGAATCTATCATCAATTTCAGATCTTCGATTGTCACATTACCAGAAATGCTGCATTCGTATGAGCCATTTATCCACTTTGCCTTTTTTAGATCAACATCTGTGAAAATATAATAAATTACCCCGGATACCTCGTATTCTTCCACCAACCCTTCGCTTTGCTCCACATAAATCGGGTCCGCATCCAAATAATCTCGTACTGTAATCACAAGATTCTTATCAGCATTTGTATATATCGCCTTATATGTTTTTTTCAACGGAGTCTGTTCAACTTGGATGTCATTTATGTTAAATCCATCAGGAATCCATGTTGGTGCTAACCATGCAGGTGTATTCCCTTTTTCCAGTGCCTCCTGAAGTGAGGCATAGGGCAGGTTGTTATCCGCATCAGAATTACCTCCATCGCCGAAGCGGAAGGTCTCCTGTGTCCACTGAACAACAGCTTTCCAAATGTCGAATCCAAAAGCCTTGGCAGTTACCGAGCCGGCGATCAAAATGACCAGCACAGCCGCCGCAGCGGCCAGACTGCGTATCCAACGGGAACCTCTGCGTTTGGTTTTCGTAGGAATTATATGATTATCCGTTTCTGGCATATAGTTCTGTTTAAATGATTCGTATGCTTCCAGTGCAGTATTTCCGGTGTGACTATTATTTCTTTTTCTTTCTGTCAACACCTCCATAATATAAAGAATCTTATCTGTATCCGATTCCTGCCCCTCAGGCATTTCGGCATCCAACCGCAGAATCTCCTCCAGTTCTTCTGTTGCCATGGAGTCGTACTTCGCAAAGTCAATATTTCCACGGTTCTGATTTTCGGACATTCCGGTTCCTCCTTTCACCTATATATGTAAGAAAAATGCCACAAGGTGACATCACGTATCTATCCTTCTTCGCAACGTTTCCTTTGCACGCTGCACACGCTTTTTACAAGCGTTGACAGTAATTCCGCGCGCCTTTGCCATTTCCAGATGCGATTTCCCATCAATCGCCATTTCCTTAATCAGGTTAAACTCCTCTGAGTTCGCGACATCCTCATACATAAGCCGCAACGGCAAATTGTCCTCCGTATATGCGATGGGATCATTTTGTGTGATCAGATAGGTGGATAGAATTTGCCGCGCATGCTCTCTGCTTCGTTTCATGTTGCGGATTGTGAATTTCAGTGTGTTCACCAACCAACCTTTGGGATTTATACTCCCACACAATTGGTCCGGTTTCTGACAGGCAATCTGGAACGTTTCCTGAACAGCCTCTTCTGCCAGTGATTTTTCCTCAAAGGAACATCGCGCATAGGAAAGCAACATATCATACATTTCAAAGTAGAGTTGCTCAATTTGATCACCATATTCCGGATTCATCTCTGGCTGACACCTCCTTCCATTTTTCTCCAATATATTACCAGATTTTACTAATTTTTGCAAGGATTATTGAAAAACAGTGTCACTTTGCATCTTACTTAGCACATATGTTTTTGCTGCATCTGAATGTGCAACAAAAATACAACGCCAGAAACTGGCGGATGATCCTGCAGTCCTATTCACCACTACAAGACATGTTCTATAGCCCCATCACTCCACTTCTGTCGGAATCCTGTTGACTTTCTGGCAGAAGAGGAGTGCTCACTATGAAGAACAAACAGAAAACCCTCAGGAGGAAAGAAAAACACAACATAGGCCTATTTATGAAAGCAATTACTTACAGAGTCCCATTGCCCGTTACAAAAGTGCTCGTTCTCCCCAATGACACCTCCTATCCTATTTGCCCAAAATGCTTTGTTAGCATAGAGCGGGAATACATGTCCTTTTGCGACCGATGCGGTCAGAAACTCAGTTGGAACCTTTTTGAGAATGCAGAGATTTGCCATCCAGGTTTTAAAGAAAGATAATTTCTCAAAAACATGTCACTTTTTGGTCTAAATAAAACACATGTAACTAAACACATTTTGGAGGTTTTATTTTGGAAAGGGCAGCATTGGGCAAGCGCATTAGAGAATCCAGAGTTGACAAAGGATATACGCAGCAATATCTGGCTGATCGGGCGGAGATTGGAGTTGTGTATATCAGCGAAATAGAACGGGGAATTAAAATGCCGAGCCTGAAGGTTTTTATTAAGATCGTTGACGCCTTGGAGATGTCAGCTGATTATATATTGCGGGAAGAGTTGACCTCCGGCAAGGAATACATATACGATGAGATCACGCAGAAGTTAAAAAATCTAACCCCAAAGCAGCGTAAAACTGCTGCTGATATTCTTGACGCATATCTGCGCAATCTCGACTAAAAAACAGAGCAGACACAACAATGTGCCTGCTTTATGTATATTTTGAATATGCTCGACGAATTATGACATATTTTGCAGAATCGACCTGATATTATAAGCACATAGCATTAATTATATGCTATATGCTTATATGAAAGGACCGATAAATATGTTATCAATGAAATCAATTTTCGAAAATCTGACAGAACATCATGTAGTGGAGACACTTGTTCAATGGATGGCAAAAGAGAATGAGGATTTTGCTGCAGATTATCAGCGATACACCGAAGCAATGGGGGTGCTACAAAAAGAATTAGGTGATCTTGTAAAAGACGAAATTGATGCAATTGAGCAGCAATGTGCTTCAAGCCTGCTTTTCTCTGGTTTTCTTGGTCTTAAGGCGAATCTGGATAACTTTATTGACCCCGTGGCAAGAAACTTTCTGGATGTGGATTTTGAGGTATATCTCCGGGAAGAAACAGCGCACAGGCTTCCGGAATATGAGCGTGCACAGAAAATCCGGGATCGGTTCTATTCTCTGCTGACATCAGCACAAAGAAAAATATATGAGGATGTAATTACATATAACAGCCATCTGGAAACTGTTGGACCAAAGTTAGCGCATTACTTTGGCTACATATTGGGCAACGAGTTTTTGCCCCGGGTCATTCCGGGCTACCATCCGGATCCAGTCTTAACGATACGCTACACCACAATGTTAGAAAACTATTTCGGCAAAAGTTTACCGGAAAAAATTGGAAGTGACAACCACTAAAATGTAGTGTATTTGGCTGTCTTTTCTATTTTTTTGGCAAAAAGCGGGGGCACTGCAAGAAAAAATCCTACAGCGCCCCTTTTTTTGTGGTTCTATACCAGGAACTTGATAATCATTCATCCCCCTCATCCGAATCAGATGCAAATGCTTGAATTCTAAAAGCAAGGCTGCCACCAAACAGTGTTGCTGTGTTGGCTACGATACTTTTTATCTCGTAAGTTGCTCTAATTGCATACGTTAAATATCCAAGCAACAATCCTGTGGCTAAGATTTCGTTAAGCAGGTCATTACAGGTAAGCACAAAATCACCCGGCATACATATTACAATCAATTTAACACCAAGAGATAGCAGAATTCCTACAACGTAAATATACATTGCAGATTCAAAATATTCTGTCCCTGCCTTTAAGTAATTAGCATTTCCTTCGTAATTTATACGTAGTAATTTCTTTATATACTTATCATCTAGAAAAGCTAACAGAATAGAATATGCTGCCAGGATACACCCAAAAACTGCAACATGTATTTCTAAGAATACGGTACATATTGTATCGGTCATTTGTATAGTATCCGCAGCACCACCGATGATCCATGCTAAAAATACTCCGCCGATACTTGGTAACGTTACTCCAAGCCAATCCTTTTTATCTGGGCGAAGTTCCTTAAAAATCAAACCGCAAATACGGCGCCAAGTAGCCTTCCTAGGTGCAAAATCCTCGGAGGCGGTATAATAATTTGTATTAGGCGTTTTCATTTTCTCCCCCAACATTACTGGGCCAGTCGTTCTAATATGTGTAACACACGCTCATACAGTTTTGCATTATCATCGCTGACTGTATTCATAGCACTGTTTTTCTTGGCCTGCATCGCAAGGTACTCATCTCCATTAGAACTCACGTTGCCGTTATAGTCAACTTTTGTGCTCGATGAAAACGACCCTTCTTTGAGCCGCCGCACTTCCCCATCTACATCTGTAACCTCTATAGATGCTTCAGCCAGCCCCCCGGTTGCCACAATAACATCCTGAATGCCCTTTTTGTTGCCCGGAGAGTTGAACTTAATGTTGCCCGTTCTGCTTCCTGCAATCCTCATCCCTTCACGAACTGCATTTGCCAGAGGCAACGTGTCCAAATCATTATTTAGTGGGAAAAATCTAAACTTCAACCAGTTTACTTTTTTTACATATTTAAGTGTTTGTTCTATGCTCTCCGCTCTTGGAATATCCACAATATGGACCACCGCAAAAGGCAGTTTTTTATCCCTTTCTCTGTCCTGATTCTCTCTACGGATGTGCTTCATGAGAATTTCACTTGCTGTTTTTTGGAAACTCCGAATGTCTGGACTCGCCGTTTCATTTCGGACCAAGACCATCCTGTGATTCTTCAAGAAGACAATAAAACGAGAATACGGTGCAGTAGGTACTCTGGCCGGGGAACTAACCAATTCTCCCGCTTGTACCGTTGTGATTACATTGTATTCTGTTTCCTTGACAAAATTACCTGACATCACATATTCGCCGTCTATTTGTTTTACTGTAACACCATCAAATGAATATTTGGTTACATCCTCTTCCTTGCCGCGAATGTATGTACCCGCAAACGCAGGAAAAATGATATCTTCAAAGTATTCAAGCATTGGCGCATTTCCTTGTCCAAATGTGATGTTAAAGTTTGCAAATTGCATTATTTTTTCTTCCATAACATATCCTCCTAGCTTTGTCATCTGTTCATTCTCCCAATAGCATTGGGGATTTATATATTTATGTAGTATGATCCGCTTCAGGTGACACTTTTCGATATTTTTTGTGAAAGTGCTAAGGCAAAACAACTCGATGCTCAAAAAACATAAAGAGCTTCTAAAAACACTGGCTATGGCAAAAACAAATCGTTCGCCATAGCCCTTTCCCTATTCAGTTTTCCTTTTCCAAACAAAATAAATGTTAATCGCCAAGGCCACTCCCTTAGTAAATAGCTCTACAAGTACCGATGTTAGCGTGGCTGTCATTTTAATGCCGTTTTGCACTGAACAATCGCATCAGCAATAGCAAGCACAATTAGGGTGATAGCAAAACCAATAGCAAACCAAATCATTTCATTCATAATTCTGCCTCCTTTACTTTTCGATAAAATGTGCTGGATTTCATATCCAGCCGGTTCATTGCTTCCACAGCGGTAATACTGCCCTGCCGCCACAGAGATACAACATTCGCAAATTCCGGTCGTACAATGGGCTTGCGACCTTTGTAAACACCTTGTTCCTTAGCGATTGCAATTCCCTCTGCTTGTCGCTGTAATGTATATTCTCGTTCCAGCTCGGCGACAGCGCCGAATACAGTCAGCATGAATTTGCCCGTAGGTGTCGTTGTGTCCATAGCTTCCTTCTTGGACACAAATTCTACGCCCTTGGCTGTCAGCTGCTCCACCAATTCCAGCAGATCCTTGGTGTTTCGTGCAAACCGAGAAATACTCTCGACAATTACCGTATCTCCGCTGCGAACGAACCCCATCATTTCCTTTAATTCCGGTCTGTCGGTGTTTTTACCGCTGATCCGGTCTATAAATACTTTCTCCACGCCAAGCTCTGCCATCAGCGCTTCCTGCCGTGCCGTGTTCTGATCCGTCGTGGAAACCCTTATGTATCCGATTTTTATTTTTATCACATCCTAAATTTGTACTTGCAATCGTGGTATGATTGTGGTACAATATGACCACAAGGAGGTGCTTAGTATGCCACAAATTATTCCCATCCGTGATTTGAAGAACACCAGTGAAATTTCCGACCGCTGCCGTGCAGCGCAGGAACCGATCTTTGTAACCAAAAATGGTTACGGTGATATGGTCATTATGAGTCTGGAAACCTATGAAAAGCAGATGCGTTTGTTGGATGTGTACTCCAAGCTCGCTGTTGCGGAGGAACAGGTCAAGACCGGCAAGGTAATGTCTGCTGAGACTTCTATGAAGGGACTGCGAGAGAGATATGGCCTATGATTTATTCGTGACCCAAGCGGCTCACGAAGATTTAGAGGAAGCTCTTGGTTACATTACCGGGGATTTGGCAAATTCAAGTGCCGCAGCAAACCTTCTTGACCAGGTGGAAGCCTGTTATGAACAGTTAAAGGCTTTCCCTATGCTGTATGAATGCTGCCATGATCTGCGGCTTCGCAACCTGGGATACCGCAAAGTTGTGATCGGTAATTTTGTACTGGTCTATCACCCTCTGGAAGCAGAACAGCGGGTGTATATTCTGCGGTTCTTCTACGGTGGCAGAGACTACGAGAAGCTGATTTAAGGAAATTCCCAATAGGGTCTGTTTTCGGATGGCATATGCCAAAATATCGAAACGAACCCTATTGGGATATTTTTCTGCCTAGTTTCACTGTCCCATATGGGTGTACCCTATTGGCGCACCTCTAACCGCAGTAAAGCATTTCTTCAATTTCCATGGGATCTATGCCATCGTTGATTAATGAATCGATGTCTTCCGGATACAGCCCATAATACATGGCAATGGATTTGAGATCGTCCAGATAGCTACTTTTGACACCGGAGCTGACGCTACTGACAGAGCTGCGTAAACCGAAATCCATCCAAGGCTCGTACATACGGTGAAACAGCTTGCTTGTGTCAAAGCTGCTTCTGCCTTGGTTTCCTTGCTTGTCAATTTGAAGAATATCTCCACAGACCAGATCCACTCGTACCGGAGTTCCCAAAGAAAACGGGAGCCGCTGTAGAGCTGTGCGCAAGATATCCTTCGTAGAGGCGTACACATACATACCTCTCTCCGGGTAATGATAAAGGCACATCGGATTATCACCCTTGATAAAGTACAGCTCGTCCTTATCAGACAACATCGTAAACGTATACGACCCTTCCAGTTTCTCCGCCATGTGCTGCATACTGCCAAAATTCAGCTCTCCACAGTTCTCGATCAGT
>JAZNIX010000021.1:0-17355 GCA_045577715.1 Faecousia sp. | reverse complement strand
CCAATTAAAGCGGCACGCGAGCTGGGTTCAGAACGTCGTGAGACAGTTCGGTCCCTATCTGTTGCGGGCGTAGGAGATTTGAAGGGAGCTGTCCTTAGTACGAGAGGACCGGGATGGACGCACCTCTGGTGTACCAGTTGTTCTGCCAAGGGCATGGCTGGGTAGCTACGTGCGGACGAGATAAACGCTGAAGGCATCTAAGCGTGAAACTCTCCCTAAGATAAGATCTCCACTGAGGCTCGACGTAGACTATGTCGTTGATAGGTCAGGGGTGTAAGTGCAGTAATGCATTAAGCTGACTGATACTAATAAGCCGAAAGCTTGATCTAAAAGCAGGCTCAGTGTTGTCCGGAGAATGCAGAAGAAAGCAATGTTCAGTTTTGAGGGTGCGGAAGCATCCTACCGAGTTGGAGAAATGCACCTTTAGCTCAGTTGGTAGAGCAACTGACTCTTAATCAGTGGGTCCTGGGTTCGAGTCCCTGAAGGTGTACCAAACGGCCCGTTGGTCAAGCGGTTAAGACACCGGCCTCTCACGCCGGTAACGGGAGTTCGATTCTCCCACGGGTCACCAATTTTCCTCTTGACAAGAGAGAGAAAAAAGGTTATAATCCAAAGGCTATTAGAAGCAGCAATGCTTTTAATATAAAAGATGGCCAAAGCCAACCATATGAGTTCGTGTTGATTGTCATGTGGGTCCACCTGTTCCCATCCCGAACACAGAAGTTAAGCACATGTACGCCGACGATAGTTGCCGGGCGACTGGCCGTGAAAATAGGTAATGCGAACACAAAGATTCCCCCTTAGCTCAGTCGGTAGAGCGACGGACTGTTAATCCGCAGGTCGTTGGTTCAAGTCCAACAGGGGGAGCCAAAGCCCCAAGGACGATAAGTTCTTGGGGCTTACTTCTTACCTATTACCTCTTCACGCTTACCTTAAAAAGGTCCTTGTGGCTTTGGAAAGTAATAAGTAAGAAGTAATAGGTAATAAGTATTGCGGCTTCGCCGCTATTATGCTATAATACATCTAAGGCGGTGATTTTATGGAAATTAAAGCGAAATGCAAATTTGATTTTGATTCTATTAGAGCATTAGCACATTTGACAATGTTCAAAAAAGCAGACCCTAAAAAACGATTGATATTTTGGTCTGTTGCTTTTGCCATTCTTTTTGTAGTTATAGTTTTAGAAATCATTGCTTTTGGTATGGATTTAATTTTATTAGTTTTACTTGGTGTGGAAATGCTTTGGCTTGTGCTGATGTGTTTTTGGTATTTTATTATACCTAAAATACAGTATAAATCATTAGCAAAAATGAAAGAAACTGAAAATGAGTATGTCTTTTGCTATGATGTGTTAAGAACTTTTACAAAAAGCCAAGAATACAACGGCGAGGCTGTGATTGAGTATTCTTTATTTGTTAAAGTGTATGAAACATCAAAGTATTTTTTTATGTATCAAACCAATAATCAGGTGTTTATTGTTGATAAATCTACCATTGAAGGTGGAACAGTTGAAGAAATTAGAAACAAATTATCTGCTTTCGTAAAAGATAAGTATATTCTTTGTAAATATTAAGAAAATCAGGTTTTCAACCAATTCTTTTTCGGACACGAGAGCCAAAAATCCCGAATGCGAAAGCGTTCGGGATTTTTACTTCTTACTTCTTACCTCTTCACTCTTACCTCAACCAAAATTTCTTTCGGGATTTTTGGGAAGTAATATGTAAGAAGCAAGAGATAATGAGTATTGTGACTTCGCCATATTTATGCCATAATACACTTGAATATCGACAATATTGACAGTAAAATACAACTATGATATAATTTTCTTAGCAAAAAGATTTGATAAAAAACATAAAGGGTGGTTACACTATGTCAAAGATTATTGTATACGGCGATATCGATATTTTTCCGCTCTACATTAAAATCGACGGTGGAAAGGAAGTTGCTATTTCAGGCAAATATGCAAAATCATTTACGGTTTCCGCAGGTACTCACCACGTTTTTGCCACAACAGTGTCAAAAATTGAAAGGGTAGGAAATAGATTTTCCGATGGCGGCTTTTTAAGTAACTTATCAGCGGCTGTTCAGGATAGTGCCAATACTACGTTAAGCGGTGAAATTGATATTGGAGAAGATGAGGTCTTGCTTATTGCAGTTGAGCAAAAGGGCCTCAAGACGAATATTTACAGCAAGTTGGTTTCTGCAAACGAGGCTAACGGTTATATAGAAGCGTATAAAGTTGTTGAATACCGCACTAAAAAAACATGGAAAAAGGTTCTTATAGGAGTGGTTTTAACATTTATTCTTTTGCTAGTTATCCTTTTTATGTGGGTTCTTATGGCGGAAACAGGTGTTGCCCATTAGTCTTATTCGGATTTGATATTTTCACTGATTTCTTTAAGATGTTGTATAGAAAAGTATAGCTGCAACAGCGGCTTTCTGGTCTTCAGGCACATTTCATTCGTGTCATTAAGTTCAAAACTCCCAAAAATCCCGTCCACAACAGTGGACGGGATTTTAAATTCTTAATCGATCTTTGATTTTCTGTATTCCCGTGGTGATGAGCCAAATTTATGTTTAAAGCACTTAGAAAAATAGAACTGGTCGGAGAAACCCAGCTTTTCGCTGATTTCAGCAACAGACATTTTCGAGTTTTTTAATAGTTGGACGGCTTTGAACATTCTTTGGGCTAGTATGTATTCCTGCACAGTAATTTTCAGTTCTTTCTTAAATTTGTTTGTTAATGTGCAATTTGATACATAGGCAGATTCAGCAACATCAGCCAGGGTTAACTTCTTACTTAGATTGTTGTTTATAAACTCAACAGCTTTTTTAATACAAGGGGAGTATGTGGTTGTTTCGGGGAGTATGGGATCGTTTTCAATTAGCTTTAGAACAATGTTGTATATTTTTTCTTTTAGCATCAGTGCGGTTATAAGACTATCTTTATATAAATATTGCCTGAAACATTTGTCCGGATTTGACGGATCGTGAATATAAATCGGCGCTTTCAAATTGGCCAGCAGGTCAATTTCATCGGGACCCGACAGGGTGATATGAAAAAACAGATGCCCCATTTCGTGGCTGCAGTGAAAGTTAAAAGAAAAGCCTGTAGGGAGGAGGTACCAATTTCCTGGACTTAGTATAAGCTTTTCTCCGTCAAAGGTGATACATGCATTTCCACTTGCAATGTAGTAAAGTCTTGAAAATGTGGGATTTTGCACGTAACCTTGCCATTGGGCATCTACATCGGCATATCCGAAGTTATATAGCTTCAAATTGATCCTATTCGCGTTTTTGCACAGAGAACTGTTCGTTGTAATCATTGTTCGATTCTCCATATTTGTTGCTTGATTTTGCATTGAAACCATGGCTGTTTATGGTAAAATAGAATTGAGCTTTACATAAATGTAACATAAGCACCGAAAGAAATCAAGGAGGGATTCTTGTGGTATTAAGAGATAAGTTTTGGCTGTGGGGACATCCGGAAGGCAGATATAATCTGAATGCGGATAATTTTGGCTGCCCGGACGTTTCCAGAATGACACCCATGGAAGGTTGTCTGTACCTTGGTGTTCGCAATACATTTATGGTACCGGTTGAGTGGGAAGTCAACAGACGGCAGTACAACAAATCCTTTAAGACGCTGAACAATGTTGGTTGGGAATGTTTCGATGCATGGCGGAAGCCGGAACTGGTTGACGAGATTGTTGAAGAGGCGAAGGAGTTTACGAATATCTCCTGCGTCGTAATTGATGACTTTAAATCCAAGGATAAGGAAACCGGGCTGCCTCGCTATAAGAAGATTCCTCTTTCTATGCTCCAGAATATGAACGAGAGGCTGCATAACAACGACGCCCGCAGACTGGATTCCTGGATGGTTCTGTATACCCACCAGTTTGGTATCGACGAGCAGGAGGACAAGGATTTCCAGCCCTACATGGATGAGTTTGACGGTGTAATCATGTGGAACTGGCATGAGAGAAACTGGCAGACCATCCCCGAAAAGTTTGAAATCTTCAAGAAGTATACACCGAAAACTCGCAGAATGGTTGGCTGCTATCTGTATAACTTTGGTGAACACAAGCAGGCAACCGGTGAAATTGTGCGATGGCAGCTGGATTATTACCGTGAGCTGCTGCGCAACGGTGAAATCGAAGGCGTAGTTCTGCACACAAATACCATGGCCGACCTGGATTACGAAGCTTATGACGCAGCTACTGCCTGGATGGAAGAGCACGGCGACGAAGAAATCTGATTCCATTACATTTCACTGCATATAAAAGACATCCATTGGGCGGCCTCATATAGGGATTTACACGGTTTTGAATCAATCTTTTTCCCCACAGAAAATCCATCGTCCTCGAAATACATCCAGTATTTCATCGCCCTCTGAATATTCCTGTGAGGAAGAATCTTAGCTTCAAAACTGCGAAGCACTCCAAAGTGGGAGTTTTTCTGCAAGACAAAAGAAAATACCACGGTAAGGCTGACGCCTACCGTGGTATTTTGTTGCCGGATTGCGGGAAAAGGTCCAGTTTGGAGCGTATAAATCCCTATGTGAGGTCGCCCTTTGGATGTCTTTTTTTGTTTGTGCCGAGATACCTGTAAGGTATGTGGTTCTTTTGTTGTTGCCCTTCTACGGAGAGGAAAGTAGAAAAAGATAAAAAAATAATAAAAAAATATAAAAATCCAATAAAAATTGAAAAAATCTCTTTACGTTTTAGAATTCAGGGTGTATAATGTCAGTGGTAAGAGCCGTTTGCTTTGCAAAAGACTTCTTATTTAATAATGTTGGAGTGTGATATCAATGAAACTGATTATTAAAAATGACTATGAAGAAATGAGCGCATGGGCTGCGGCGCATATTGCGGATGCTATTAATAACCATAAGGAAGACCGTCCTTTTGTTCTCGGTCTGCCCACCGGTTCGTCCCCACTTGGCGTTTACCGCAAGCTCATTGAGATGAATAAGGCCGGAAAGGTTACTTTTAAAAATGTTGTGACCTTTAATATGGATGAGTATGTGGGTCTGCCCAGAGAGCACGACCAGAGCTACTGGTATTTCATGCACGATAATTTCTTCAATCATATTGACATTCCTGCAGAAAACATTAACATTCTCAACGGCATGGCCGAGGATTTGGAGGCGGAATGCCAGCGCTATGAGGACAAAATTGCTTCTTATGGCGGCATTGACCTGTTTATGGGCGGCAGCGGTGTTGACGGCCATATCGCGTTTAACGAACCTTTTACTTCCTTGACCTCCCGTACCGGCGTTCGGGCCTTGACGGAGGATACCTTGATTGTCAACTCCCGTTTCTTTGACAATGACCCCAACAAGGTGCCCAAGACTGCACTTTCCGTGGGTGTTGGCACGGTTTGCGATTCCAAGCAGGTTATGCTGCTTATCAGCGGTCACAATAAGGCCCGTGCCCTGCGCCACTGCGTTGAGGGCGGTGTGGATCATGCTTGGACCATTAGCGCGCTGCAGATGCATCCCAATGGTATTGTTGCCTGTGATGAAGCTGCCTGTGGTGAGCTGAAGGTGGACACCTATAAATATTTCAAGGAAATTTATAAGAACGAAAAGTAAAATATAAATTCCTGAACGCATTTGCAAAACGCATTTGCGTTCAGGAATTTTTTATTCATTGACGGATTTTCGGTAATCTGAAGGGCTCATACCGGCGACCTTCTTAAACATACGGCTGAAATGATGGATGCTGGAATAGCCTAGATATTCTGCAATCTGGGTAATGTTCCAATTTTCTTCACGAATCAGTAATTTTGCCTTGCGAATCTTAAGCGATATCCAGTAATCAACGGGGCTGGTGTTGGTGCACTCCCGGAAAATACCGCATAGATATGTGCGGCTTACAGAGAATTCCCGGCAAAGCAGGGGTAGGGAAGGAGTGAGCCGCAGCTGGGCCTGGATATATTGCTGTACCGAATCCACCAGAGAGCTTTCCGCCAGGCGGCGGCTTTCCTGTGTGGTCTTAACTGCTTCCACAGAGCCTTCCTCACTGCGGATAAGGGAAAACAGCAGCTCCACCAAATAGCATTGCATTAATTGCACAGCACCGGGCTTTGCTTTGGAAAAGTCTAAGGGAGATTTGTTGTTATAGTCACCGCAAAGCTGCCCAAGGGCGTTGGTTGCCTCCGCAAGGAACAGGGAAAGGATTTTTTGGCCGGATTTACCCAGAGAGAAAATTTTACGGTTAAAAAATGACATAGCAGGGCTGTCGCAGGAAAATGAAATCACAACCACATTGCTGGCATTTTGCTGATTGGCAATATGGGAATGGAGCTCCATGGGCTGATGAAAGATGACCTGCCCCTTTGTCAGCGCACAGCCTGCACCGTCTACAATGGCATTGACAGAGCCGTAGTCGACATACACCAGCTCCCAGAAGTTGTGCTTTTCCGGCAGATGGGAAAAATGCTTATCCAGCTCGAAATAATATATGGAATGAAAGCCTTGAATATTGATTTCAGGCTGTATGGGGACAAGTTCAAAAGCCATAATAGCAGGACCTCCGGAGGATAAGTTAAATAAAGGACACAATAGCGCAAAGATTTCCTCTAAATTATAGCATATAATATGAATTATGGCAAGGTTTATGCTTTAAGTATCACAGCTTTAGGAGGAAAGTGCAAATGAACATTTTAGCAATCGGATGCCATCCGGACGATGTGGAAATTGCTTGCGCCGGAACATTGGCAAAATGCGTAAAACGTGGCGATAAGGTCATTGTCTGCCATGCATCCACCGGTAATTTGGGACATGTGGTGATTCCCCCGGATGAACTGACACTTATCAGAGCCGAGGAAGCAAGAAAGGCCGGCAAAATGGCCGGCATTGAAGTGATTTGCGCTGGCTTTGATGATCTGGAGATTTACGATAATAACCGTACAGCCCGGGATAAGATGGTGGACGTGATTAAGTACGCCAACCCGGATGTGATTATTACCCACAACCCCGACGATTATATGCCGGACCACACTGCGGTGTCCCGCTTGGTTTTTGATGCCAGCTTTACGGCAACCCTTCCAAACTACCGTTTGGAGAATCCCAAATACAGCAATGCGGATACACCCCCTGCCAAGCTGGTGCCCATTTATTATATGGATACCTTGGCCGGTGTGAACTTTGTGCCTACGGATTTTGTGGATGTCAGTGACGAGATTGATTTGAAGATTCAAATGCTGGAATGTCACGCCAGCCAGTTGGTATGGATGCGGGAGCATGACGGCATTGATTTTGCGGATATGGTACGTACCTGCTCCCGTTACCGCGGATATCAGTGCGGTGCGGAATATGCCGAGGGCTTCCGCCAGGCACAGTACTACCTCAAGGGAACAACAAAGCGGCTGCTGCCGTAAGAATAAACATATAATATAGGAGGAATACATTATGAACTTTATGACAACTGTGGAAGGCTCTTTGCTGGACGGCTTCTATCCCAAGGATTGGGATATGGCGCGTATCGATGCCTGCTGTGAAAAGGGCGTTGCCCGTGAGAATTTCTGGAATGCGGATTTCAATCCTGTTGAGTGCGGTGCCCTCAGCGACCTGGATACCTTGATGGGTCATGAGATTGCAATGCAGATTAAGCTGGCAGGACAGCGCAAGGAAAAGTTGGCTATGATTCTGCCTGTCGGCCCTATGGGTATGTATAAATGGGCTTCCTTCTTCCTCAACGAGTGGGACGTAGATTGCAGCCATGTGTATACCTTTAATATGGATGAATGGGCTGACGGCGACGGAAACACCCTGGCTAACACCGACAAGGCATCCTTTGAATATTCCATGAAGGAAGCCTTCTTCAACAAGCTGAATCGCACCGTTCCCGAAAATCAGCGGAATTTTGCCACCAAGGAAAATCTTCCCACCTATCCTGCGAAGATTGCCGCTTTGAAGGCAGAAGGTGCAAAGCTGGTGCTGGTCTACGGTATCGGCAGAATGTGCCACATCGCTTTCTGGGAGCCTCAGTTTGGTGCTGAGTTTGCTTCTGATGAGGAGTGGAAGAAGCAGTGCTACCGTATCGGCGCAAAGCTCCATCCTCTGACCATTGAGCAGAACGCCATTACTAGCTTTAAGAGCCGTACTACCTTGGTGCCTTGCCGCGCCAACACCATTGGCCCCGGCCTGTTCCTGCAGGCAGACTATGCCATCGGCGGTTGTGACGGTTTGTTTAACCGCGGTATGGGTTGGCAGGGCATGAGCTTCCTGACAACGCTGCATTACGGTCCTTGTCGTCATATTACCTCTACCTATATTCCCACACTGCCCGGCAGGCTGTTTTACTTAAAGGAATTGGCAGGCCCTCTGACTGCGGAGTGTAACTAACATGGCTCTGGAGCGAAAGGGAATTGCCTTTGCCGGTAATATTCTGGTTGACATTGTCAAAAATGTGGACCATTATCCCCAATGCGGAACCTTGGTGAATATTCGTCAGCTTTCTATGTCCGTAGGCGGCTGTGTGCCAAATACGGCCATAGATTTGGCCATCATCGATGATGCCATTCCCGTTCAGGCGATTGGCATGGTTGGGCAGGACGATTACGGCAGCTTTGCCTGCAGAAAGATGGAAGAAAAGGGCATTGATGTTTCCCGGGTGATTTCTTCTGCAACGGCACCTACCAGCTTTACCGATGTGATGAACATACCCAACGGAGAGAGAACCTTCTTTCATATGCGGGGGGCCAATGGGGATTTTTCTCCGGAGAATATCGATTTAGACACGCTAAAGTGTGATATTCTTCATGCCGGTTATATTCTGCTGTTGGACAAGTTTGACCAGGCAGACCCGGAGTATGGTACAGTCATGGCCCGGTTCCTCCACGATGCCCAGGAAAAGGGGATAAAAACATCCATTGATGCTGTCAGTGATAGCAGTGCAGATTACGCAAAAATGCTTTTGCCGGCGCTAAAATATTGTGACTATGCCATCATGAATGAAATTGAGGGCTGCGCAATCTTTGGTCTTGACCCGTATGTGGGAGATACAATTTCTGCAGAAATCATCCGCAAGGCCATGGAAAATATGGCACTGGCCGGTGTAAAGGAAAAGGTGATTTTGCACAGTAAGTCCGTCGGCTTCTGCCTGGATGTTCCCACAGGCGTATTTACTCAGGTACCCTCTCTGAAAATCCCTGCCGAAGACATTCGGGGAAGTGTGGGCGCTGGAGATGCATTCTGTGCCGGCAGTCTGTACGGCATTTATACCGGTATGAGCGATAAGGAAATTTTGGAATTTGCTTCAGCGGCTGCAGCCTGCAATCTGTTTTCTGAAAATTCAGTGGATGGGATGCGCAGCCGGGAGGGAATTTACGAAATGATGAAACGTTACCCGAGACGGTAAGGAGTTCGTAGTATGAGCAAAGTCAAATGGGGTGTAATTGGTGCCGGCGGCATTGCTGATCGCCGGACTCTTCCCGGGATGATGCTCTCTGAGCATTGTGAGCTTGTGGCAGTGATGGAAGTCAAGGAGGCAGATGCCAAAAGATTGGCAGAGAAATATCACGCCAAATGCTACTATACCAGCGCGGAAGAATTGCTGAAAAATGAAGAAATTGAAGCAGTATACATTGCATCCCCTGTGAAATTCCACAAGGAGCAGGTTATTGCCGCAGCCAAGGCAGGAAAGCACATACTGTGTGAAAAGCCCATTGCTGCGTATCTGGCGGATTCTAAGGAGGCACTGGAGGCCTGTAAGGATGCAGGTGTGCTGGCGGCAGCCGGCTTCATGATGCGCTACCATAATCTGCATCAGAAGATGCGGGAAATTGTTGCCAGCGGCAAGCTGGGTCAGATTGTATCCTGCCGCGCACAGATGAATTGTTGGTTCCCGGATATGGAAGGCAACTGGCGTCAGCAAAAATTGCACACCGGCGGCGGTGCTTTGATGGACATGGGCATTCATTGTATTGACTTGCTGGAATTTATACTGAATACCAGATGTGAAGGTGTCTTGGGCCTTTGTGAGACGAAAACCTTCCGGTATGACATTGAGGATTCTGCCAATGTACTGTTAAAAATGAAAAACGGTGCGGTTGCCTACGTGGACACCAATTACAATATTCCGGATGATGCTGTCACCTGTCGGTTGGAAATCATGGGTACCAAGGGAAGCATGATTGCCGAAAATACCATTAGTCAGGTGGAAGCAGGCACCCTTTCTTGCCGCTTTATTGACCAGGGGGAGTATAATGCCCTGCAAAACCGCACCGAAGCGGAGGTTGCGGAGTATCGCGGAGAGAACGGCAATATGTATGCAAAGGAATTGGATTCCTTTAGCTGTTCCGTTGCTGACGGTCAGGCAGTAGGCGTACCGATGGAGGATGCCATTCACGTTCAGCAGGTTATCGATACCGCATACCGGGCCTCCGAGCAAGGAAAATTCTTACGGATTGGAGATTAAGCGATGGCAGTACGTAAGCTGTTCCCTCCGAAAGTAATCTGCGGGGCGGAAATCAATGCAATTGTAGATAAGCAAGAGCTCTACGGAAACGGCAGTATGTTTGCCCATGTACGACTGGAGACCGGTGCTGTTGTGGACTGGCATGTTCATACCGGGGAAGTAGAATACTACTACATTCTAAAGGGTGTGGGAATTTATACAGACGAGGATGGCACGGAATATACAGTCTCTGCCGGAGATGTCTGCACCATTACGCCTGACCACGGCCATGCCATCCGCAATCAGGAAGCAGAAACCCTGGAGTTTATTGCCTTGGTGGTTTACAGCCATTAAAATTTAACGTAAAGGAAAGAGAACACCAAATGAAAGCAGTTATGTACGGAGGAGGAAACATCGGCCGCGGATTTATTGGCGCTTTGCTAAGTCAATCCGGCTACGAGGTTACCTTTATCGATGTTGCAGAGTCGGTGGTGAAAACTCTGCAGGAAAAAAGAACATATCCTGTCCGTTATGTTTCCACGGAAGGGCATGAGGATGTTTGGATTCAGAATGTCACTGCAGTCAACGGCAACGATGCCGAGGCAGCATCGGATGCCATTGCCTGTTGCGATATCATGGCCACAGCGGTTGGTGCCAGAATTCTTAAGTTCATTGTTCCCAACATTGTGGCTGGTCTGCGCAAGCGCTGGGCGGCCGGTGGCGGTCCTCTTAACATCATCATTTGTGAAAACCTTATGGATGCCAATCTGGTACTTGAGGGAATGCTGAAAGCACAGTTGACCCAGGAGGAGTGCGCCCGCTTTGACGAAACTGTGGGTCTGGTAGAAGCGTCCATTGGTCGCATGGTTCCTGTTCAGACAGAAGAAATGAAGGATGGCGAGGCCTTGCGGGTCTGCGTGGAGCGCTACGGCTTTTTGCCGGTGGATAAGGCCGCATTTAAGGGAGATATTCCTGCCATTACCAATATGGTACCCTTTGCACCTTTTGATTTTTACATCAAGCGGAAGCTCTATGTGCATAATATGGGCCATGCTACCTGTGCCTATCTTGGGGACCTGATGGAATTGGAGTATATCTATCAGTCCATTGCTGTGCCCCAGGTGAGAATTCTGGTGCAAAATGCCATGCTGGAGAGTGCTTTGGCACTGCATAAAAAATACGGCGCAGACCTGGGCGATTTGCAAATGCACATTACCGATTTACTGGGCCGGTTTACCAATGCGGCATTGGGCGATACCTGCCAGCGTGTTGGCGGCGACCCCGCCAGAAAATTGGCAAGAGAGGACCGGCTGATTGGCTCTGCAAAATTGGCAATGGAGCAGGGGATTTTCCCGGTGTATATCACCGTGGGTATCGCGGCCGGCCTGGTGCGGTATCTAAAGGAAAACAACCTGCCTGTGGATGAAGCAAATGCACTGACGGTTTTGAAGGATGTTTCCGGGCTGGAGGAGCAGGATTCACTGATTCCGCAAATTCTCAATTTGTTCCGGAGTATATGCAAGGGCACTTCCCTCCAGGAAATATGCACCTATGTGGATTCCCTGAAGGCAAAATACGTGCAAAATGTAATTTAACAATCGGCAAGCAGGGGCATTCATTCGGATGCCTCTGCTTTTTTATCCTCCGGCGCCATATACCGGAAAAATGACAAAGCTTGCAATTTAACTCTTGACAAAATTACCCTTTTGCGTTATCTTAATGATAGCGTTACATGACTGACGGATATCGCGGGTTACCGCGGGGGAATGTAATTGCTTCTATGCCGACCGTCTGGGCAATTCAGTTCCTTGGAACCGGATTGCCTTTTTATTTTTATCTAGCCAAGGAGCAATAATATGAGTTTTACATATAAAGGTCTGGAGGCACAGCTAAAGCACCATACCGTTACAGAAGAAGAGGTCGATCGCCAGATTCAACGGCTGTTACAGCAAAGCCCCCGAATCACAACGGTCAAAGACCGGCCCACCCAAGCAGGGGATGAGGTTGTGCTGGATTACTCCGGTTTTTGCGATGGGGAGCAATTCCCCGGCGGCACAGCCCAGAAGCAGACGTTGGTATTAGGCAGCGGTGCATTTATTCCGGGCTTTGAAGAACAGCTTTTAGACAAGGTTCCCGGTGAGAATGTGACTGTGAACGTCACCTTCCCGGAAGCCTATCACGCACCGGAGCTGGCAGGAAAGAAAGCAGAATTTCGTTGCGTAATTCATGAAATCCGTATCAAGACCCCCTATGAATTGGACGATATCTTCGCCAAGGAAGTTGGCAACTGCGATACCTTGGCCGAAATGCGCCAAAAGCTGCAGGAAAGCCTGCAGGCATATACCGACGAACGGGGAGAGATGGATTTGCAGGACCGCTTGCTCCGGCAAGCCGCAGCCACTCTGGATTATACTGTAGACCCCGAGGAGCTGGAAAGCGCAGTTCAGCAGCAGCTTGCTTCCCTGGAGGGTCAGCTGGCCCAGCAGGGCTTGAATCTTGAAATGTACTGCTCCTTCATGCAAACCACCCAGGAGGATTTGCGTAAGGATGCTTACCCCGCGGCAGAGGCCGCCCTGCGGAATTTCGCTGCAGTGGATAAAATTGTGGAGCTGGAAAAGCTGGAGGCTACCCAAGAGGAGCTGGGCCAGGCCATTGCCTTGATTTGCCGGCAGAATAACCTCACTGCGGAAGAACTGAAACCCTATTACGACGCGGAATTTGAAAAGGCAGTCATGCGCAGTGTCATGACCACAAAGGTCATGCAACTGATTCGCGATGCCGCCATCATTACAGAGGAATAACCCATTCGACAATATCGCCGTTGGCGATTGTTGATACAACGCCGTAGCATTTACTGCGGTGAAAAAACTTAAACATTTATTTAGGAGGAACGAACCCATGGCAATCAATTTTGTTGACGGCAAGTACGTAGACGAAAAGGGCATCGTAAAGCTGGACCCTACCCAGTATGCCGACTGGCAAATCGCTGAGGAAGCAGAAAAGACTCTGCCTCCCGTTGACTACTTCCGGGAGAAGCTGGGCCTGCTGCCCGACGAAATCATCCCCTACGGCAAGACCCCCAAAATCGACTTTATTAAGGTAATGAACCGTCTGAAGGACAAGCCCGACGGCAAGTTCATCGAGGTTACCGCTGTGACCCCCACCCCCTTCGGCGAGGGTAAATCCACCGTTTCTCTGGGTCTGATTGAAGGCCTGGGCTACATCGGCAAGAACGCCGGCGGCGCTCTGCGTCAGCCCTCCGGCGGCCCCACCATGAACGTTAAGGGCACTGCTGCCGGCGGCGGCAACGCTCTGCTGATGCCCATGACCGAGTTCTCTCTGGGCCTCACCGGCGATATCAATGATATCATGAACGCCCACAACCTGGCCATGGTTGCGCTGACTGCCCGTATGCAGCACGAGCGCAACAACACCGACGAGTGGCTGGCTGCTAAGGGCCTGCGCCGTCTGGACATCGACCCCAAGCGTGTGGAAATGGGCTGGATTATCGACTTCTGCGCTCAGTCCCTGCGTAACATCATCATCGGCATCGGCGGCCGTCTGGACGGCTTCATGATGGAGTCCAAGTTCGGCATCGCCGTTGGCTCCGAGCTGATGGCTATCCTGGCTGTTGCTAAGGACCTGAAGGACCTGCGCGAGCGTATCGGCAAGATCGTTGTGGCATACAGCCGCACCGGCGAGCCTGTTACCTGTGAGGATTTGGATGTTGCCGGCGCTATGGCCGCTTGGATGCGTAACGCCATCAACCCCACCATGTGCTACTCTGTTGAGCATCAGCCCGTGCTGATTCACGCTGGCCCCTTTGCCAACATTGCCATCGGCCAGTCCTCTGTGATTGCTGACCGCCTGGCTCTGAAGCTGTTCGACTACCATGTTACCGAGTCCGGCTTCGCGGCTGACATCGGCTTCGAGAAGTTCTGGAACGTTAAGACCAGACTTTCCGGCCTGACCCCCAACGTTTCCGTTCTGGTTGCAACCGTTCGTTCTTTGAAGATGCACGGCGGCGGCCCCAAGGTTACCCCCGGCGCACCTCTGCCCAAGGAGTACAAGGAAGAGAACCTGGAGCTGTTGGAGAAGGGTACCTGCAACCTGTTCCACCATGTCAACACCATCAAGAAGTCCGGCATCAACCCTGTTGTCTGTATCAACCGGTTCTACACCGATACCGATGCAGAAATTGCCCTGCTGAAGAAGCTGTGTGCTGAGCGCGGTGTCCGCTGTGCTGAGTCTAACCACTGGCGTTACGGCGGCGAAGGTGCTGCTGAGCTGGCTCGCGTGGTTGTGGAAGCCTGTGAAGATCCTGTGGAGGTCAAGTTCCTGTACGACCTGAATATGCCCCTGCGTCAGCGCGTTGAGCTGATTGCCAAGGAAGTTTACGGTGCTGACGGCGTTATCTGGCAGCCTCTGGCTGTGGAGAAGGCACAGCGTTTTGAGAATGATCCCAAGTACGCTGACTACTGCACCATGATGGTTAAGACCCACCTGTCCCTGTCCGATGACCCCACCAAGAAGGGCGTTCCCACCGGCTGGAAGCTGACCATCCGCGACATTCTGGAATATGGCGGCGCCAAGTTCCTGTGTCCCATGGCTGGCACCATCTCCATGATGCCCGGTACTGCGGCTGACCCTGCATACCGCCGCGTGGATATCGACACCGAGACCGGCAAGGTTTCCGGCCTGTTCTAATTTAAGATTCCAATGAAAAAGGCAGGCACATCTGTGCCTCCCTTTTATGCTGCCGGGGTAAAATTACCCCGCACCTCGTATGGTAAGCCGACGGTTGTCCCCGGGTGGATAACATCCGTCTTGGTGGTGTGGAGCATCATTTTTCCTCAAAATGTTAAATTTTGTTAAAAATATATCAAAAAACTGGACAATTCACAACTTGACAAATGGAAAGAAAAGGAGTATATTAGAAGCAACAGGCAATTCTGACCAAAAAATCGCGGCGAAATTTGCGGTTTTATATCATTTGTGCAAAAATCTATATAACAGGTTTTTTCTAAAATGTTAACAATTGCCCCCACATCACAGGAGGTATTCCGGCGTGGACCGTAACAATAACGATAACAATAAATTAGTAAAAATTTTAGTGCCCCTGCTGCTGTTCATTACAGTGGCGGCAGTGGGTGTGACCATTTGGGCGGTCTTCCTTCGGGACAATGACCCTCCCGTGGTTCTGGCACCCGATTACGCCCCGGTGGAGACGGACCCCAACGCAGAGGACATCCCCAACGATAGCACCGAGGGCCGGGAAGAGAATGAAGAGGGCGCCGGTTCTGTCAGCCTTACATATTCCAATCAGGTCACTGTGACCTTGAGCAATGCCAAAGCATCCCTGATGTTCGCCAACCCCGGCCGGTCCAATCAGGACATGGTGGTGCAGGTGGTCATTCAGGATTTGGTCATTCTCCAGTCCGGCACACTGAACCCCGGTAAGATGGTCACTGCCCTGGACCTGCTGGACGGCATGACCAAGCGGCTCACCGCCGGCATTTACGAAGGTAAGTTTAATATTTTGTTCTACGACCCCGTAACAGGGGAGAAGGCAGTGGTGAATACAGAGATTCCCATCACTGTCACCGTGAAGGAATGATTACCGGAGGTGCGAATTTGAAAAAATTTGTTTCTGCTGTGCTTGCTCTGGCACTTGTGACTGCCGTATCCGTGCCTGCCCTTGCCTATGACGGCAGCGGGTCTCTTACCGGTTTGGGACCTGGCCAGTCCGATTTTTCTGTTAGCGGCAAATATGAAGAGGGTGCGGATGCAGCCCCCACCTACTCGGTGGACATCACCTGGGCAAACATGAACTTCGTCTATAAGGTAGAGGGCGCCAATATCTGGAATCCCGAAACCCATGATTATTCGCAGGAAAACCGAATCGTGGGTTGGGAAGGGGAAGGCTCCGTGCTGGTGGTGAACCATTCCAATGTACCTGTTGACATTGGCTTTGCCTTTGCCCCCACGCAGGAAATGACCGGCCTTACCGGCAATTTCACCAAGGACACCTTCCGCCTGGCAGAAGCCACACCTGGCTCTGCCCAGTCCGAAGCCCCCTATAACAACTCTGAGCTGACCTTATCCGGCGGCTCTCTGTCAGCCGAGCAGACAGAAAGTGTCCAAATCGGCACAATCACCGTATCTATCAGCGCAGTCAGCGCTGATGAATAAAATTTTTCTGAAAGGAAACGAAGAAAATGAAAAAAATCATCGCACTCGCACTGTCCCTGATCATGGTTCTGTCCCTGTCGGTATCCGCTTTTGCTGCTGCGCCTGAATATCAAGGCTCTACCGCACCCAGCATCCCGGCTCAGAATGTCACCGGTACCTACCAAAGTGGCAATGAGGCTGCCGTACTGTACGCTGTTGATGTAGCTTGGGATTTGTCTTTCACCTACAGTGCTGGTAAGGTATGGAATCCCGAAAAGCACGAAGTCGAAGACCTGAATGGTGAATGGACTGACACCGAAGGCTCCATCGTTGTGACCAACCACTCCAACACTGCTATTACCGCAAAGGCTACTTATGCTCCTGAAGATGGTTATGCTGACTACATTACCGTTGATACAGAAACCAAGAATCTGGATTCTGCTATTGATGGCAACGCGCATGCTGGTACCATTGATGTTACCGTAAACGAAGAAATGGCCCTTACGCAGACTGTTACTTTCGGTCAAGTTACTGTTACCATCGCCGCTGCTGCCTAATTCTTTCTAAACATTATGGGTACTGCGGCCTAGCCGCAGTACCCAACAGCCAATTATAAATTGAATTTGTCATTGCTGAGCTGTCTTTATTGCGCCGGCAGTGAGGAGAGCTCAGCAATGAAAAACCGGCATGACCCATTCGCGACCCCAAAAAATTATCTCAACACCGGAAGGAGAAATGTGATAATGAAACGTAGATTACTCGCACTGGCCACAGCACT